>JBBECN010000088.1:0-9648 GCA_040881795.1 Akkermansiaceae bacterium | reverse complement strand
GGCGCGGGCGGTCGTGTGACCGTGGAGGATCTCGAACAATTCCTCGATTACCTCGAAGCATGGCCGAGCACCCACGCCTCGCCGATGCGGCTTGCGGTGGCAGATGCGATGCGCCGGAGTTGGACACGCCCGCTCGCCACGGTGGGCTTGCCGGTCAATCTCGACCGCGTTTTGGCCCATCGCCGCGACCACTCGCCCAAGCCCGGGCTCACGCTCTATCTTCTCCGCGCCTTCGCCCTCGCGCTAACCGAAAATCCGACGACCGCCGGCTACCTGATCGGCGACAAGGTGGTGCACCCGCGCTCGTTTGACATCGGAGTGGCGGTGCAAGTGGAAGATGGCGTGGTGGTGCCCGTCGTCCGCAAAGTGGACCAGAAGAATCTGCGGGAACTGATTTCCGAATACGACGATCTGGTGGACCGCGCCCGCCGCCGCCGCTTGACCGAGAATGACTGCCGCGGAGGCATCGCCACGGTCACCAATTTCGGCACCTTCGGCCTGACAACGGGTACACCGATCCCGCTGCCCAATGAAACGCTCATTCTCGGCATCGGCGCGGGAATGAAAAAGCCGGTGTGGAGCAACGAGGTCGAGGTTTTCCTGCCGGCCACCGTCGCCGATCTGCTACTCACCTTCGACCATCGCGTCGTCGATGGTGGCGGTGCCGGAGTCCTGCTCAACCGGGTCTCGGCCCTGCTGCAAAACCCCGGCGCGCTCTAACGGCCTCGCCGCCCCCAAAGACCCCGACCTCGTGGACCCTCCCGAAAAACCCGGCAAGATCGACATCCCCAAAAAGGCGATCTACCGACTCTCTATTTATCACCGTTGTCTTCAAAAGCTGAACGACAACGGTGTGGAAACCGTTAGTTCCACCACCCTCGCCCGGGCGGCTGGCGTGAAGCCCGCGCAGCTCCGCAAAGACCTCGCTTATTTTGGCCAATTCGGCACGCGTGGACTTGGCTACCCGGTGGAGATTTTGTCATCCACCATCCGCGAAGCGCTCGGGCGCGAGCATCTGCAACCGGTCATTCTAGTCGGCGCGGGAAATCTCGGGTCCGCGCTGCTCCGTTACCATGGATTTGAAAAAGAAGGCTTCGAGGTCGTCGCCGCCTTCGATGCCAACCCGGAAGCCACCCGCGCGCGTGGCGTGAGCCTGCCGGTTTTCCCAGATTCAGAGCTGGAAAGTTTCATCGGCAAACAAGGAATGAAGCTCGCCATCCTGTGTGTCCCGGTGGAATTCGCGCAGGCAGTGGTCAACCGCCTCGTCGCCGCCGGCATCCAGGGAATTCTCAATTTCTCGCCCATCGTGCTCGAAGTCACCCCGGATGTGACGGTGAACAACGTCGATCTCGCATTGGAACTCGAACATCTCAGCTACTTCATCCGCTGACATGCAGGATTTTTTTGATAATTCCCCTAAATTGCGTGGGGGCCCGGACGTTTTACCCGAGTGTCCCGCACCCACCGATGAACCAAATGCCACTCCAGCAAGCCGTGAAAAATTCGTCGCGCAAGCGATGCTCGATTACGAATCGCCGCTCATCGCCTACGCCACGTCCCTGCTTCAGGATCCGGACCGCGCCCGCGACGCCGTCCAAGACACCTTCATCCGTCTTTGCCGGCAGGACATCGCCAAGGTCGAGGCCAGCCTCAAATCCTGGCTATTCACCGTCTGCCGCAACCGTGCCCTCGACATGCTGCGAAAGGACAAGCGCACCCAACCGCTGGATGATGTGCCCTGGGAAAAAATCGCTGGAGCCGGCCTCCAACCGGACGAATATGCCCAGCAACAAGAACGGTTTGGCCAGCTCATGGACTTGCTCGGGCGTTTGCCCGACAATCAGCGCGAAGTCATCCTGCTCAAGTTCCAACAAGGGCTCAGCTATCAGGAAATCCAACAGATCACCGGCCTCACCACCGGCAACATCGGCTTCCTCATCCACACCGGCCTCCATCGCCTGCGCGCCATCCTCCCCGACGACCTAATATGAAACGAGACCCTGAAGATCCACGCCCGACATCCTATTTGCTCGGCGAGCTGGAAGCAGATGAGGCTACCGCCTTCGAGCTCAACGCAGCCACCGATCCGGAATTGCAAACGACACTCCGGGAAATGCCAGCGCTGCATGAAAAACTAACAAAAGCTCTGATCGTGCCGCCGGAGCAGCTAACACCCGCGCAACATGCAACCATCTTGCGAGCTGCGCGCAAGATCGACCGCTCCGCCAAAGTCCTCACCATCAACGTCCAGCGACGCCGCCGCAAACCCTGGGCGGTTTTTCTCGCTGCGGCGGCGGCCATCACCCTCGCCTTCTTGATCGTCTCGGGTATCCAAAAGATCGCGCCCGCCGATGTGGCCGAACAACAACCCACGACGGATCCGCCGGCTTCAGAGCCACAGGAAAACCCGAATCTCCCAGCCCCCGGCCCAGTGACAACGGAGGCACTTGCCGCGAACGACGCAGCCAGCCCAGCGCCCCCCGCAATCACGCCCCCCGCAATCACGCCCCCCGCAATCACGCCGCCTCTCATCATCGACGAATCCGGAATTCCGGCACTGCGTTCGCGCGAATCGGTCACCGTGGCCGAATTCCCAACGCTTTCCCTGCCGATCCACTCGGGCAAATCCAGCCTCGGATGGATCACCCAATCGATCCGCGAAGAACGCCGGCTGCCAAGCCGCGACGCCGTTAGATTGGAGGAGGTTCTCAACAGTTTCCCGATTCGCCTGAACGGAGTCACCGCCGTGGCCCGGGCCGCCAAAACCGTCTGGCATCCGGACAGCCGTGAAGCGGGCACGAGCATCCATACCGCCACTTTGACCAGCGAAATGCTTTCATGCCCGTGGAAACCTTCCGCCAAACTCCTGCTCATCTCCATTCGTGGAAACGCCAGCAACGATTGTGAGGCCAACGTCATTTTCCGTCCGAGCGCGACCCACGTTTTCCGCTATCGCCTGCTGGGTTTTGCTCCCGTCGATGGAAAACCGAGCGAAAAGATGCCAACCCGGCTCGCCGCAGGATCCGCTCACACGCTCGTTATCGAGATCGAGCCATCCACGCCAACGGGCGAACTCGGTGCCATCGAATGGACGGTGAACGGCGAACCTGCCGCCGGCATTTCCGTCAACCGCATCGGCGATATCGAACCGTCGGACGATGCCCGCTTCGCCGCGCTCGTCTGCACCTACGCCCAGTGGCTGGCCGGCGAACAAGCAGGAATCATCGATGCCGATCTGCTCGCGGCCCTCGCCCGCGAAATCGCCTCCGAAACGCTGCCCGTCGAGCGCACCCAGTTCCTCCACCTCATCGATCTGTCCTTGCGGCTCTGACGCACCACCTCGGTTTGGGTTTGCTTCAGGTCGAAGGCCTGCCGCAGAACCCGCTGGTATGATGACCCCGAGTGTTTTGTCGATCTCCGCCTGATCCAGCGGCGTCTCGAACAAATCATCCGCGCTGTTCTTCACACCTTTGCCCGTTGGCGGGTAGATGCTCCGCCAGTCGAGGCGCAGGGCGTTGCCGCAGGTGATCCAGTTGGTGGCTTCCAGCGGAAGGAACTCGGCGAGGGCGAGGCAGTTGCGGAGGTTGAGCAGCTAATTACGGGCGATTTTCGAGAATCGAGGCACGTCAGGAGCGCCAACGTCCTCGTTGTCCCTGGGAACGCCAACGTCTTCGTTGGCTTGCGAATGGGGTGCCAATGAAGCGCCGTTACCGGCTTTTTCATTGGCCTTCGCATTCGCCTTGCCGACGGGGACGTCGGCGTGCCCGGGAACGCCAACGTCCTCGTTGGCTTGTGAATGGGGTGCCAATGAAGCGCCGTTACCGGCTTTTCCATTGGCCTTCGCATTCGCCTTGCCGACGGGGACGTCGGAGCGCCCGGGGGTGCCGAACAAACCGCCGTTGACGTAGGGGAAGACATTCGCCCAAGTGCGGATCTTCGCCTTTTCCCGGGCGGCGAGCTTGGTATTCATGGCTCGGAACAGCTCGGAAATCACCGTGTGGGTGTCCGAGGAATCCCGTGCGCTCATTTGCTCCACGGTCGAGGTGAACAGGCGCTCGCTGTGGAAAATGGCGGTGTCTTCGGCAAAGAAGCAGAAGATCAGGCGAGCCATGAAGTGGTTCAGATCCTCGCGGCGGGCGGCGGTCGTCCATTCCGGGTTGTCTTTGAGCAGCTCGATGTGGAGCCGGTTCAGGCGGCCGGTAGCCTTGATATCGAAGGCGTTTTCCCGGATCTGGCGGACGGTGGAGATCCCGGCCAGCGGCAGGAAGAAGCCGAAGTGGTCGTGAAAACCGGAAAACTCACAGGCCAGCGTTTCCCCCTCGCCTTCCAGCGACTCGGCCTGGAACTCCACGCCATCGGTGGCGAGGATGAACTTGGCCTTTTGGGAAACGGTCTTTTTATTTTCCCGCAGCGCGCGGAGGGTGGCTGTCACCTGGCCGGGAGCGCAGGCCTTGAGGTGGATGTTTCCGCGCTGAAGGACGCCGCCGAGGTCGGATTGATTGCTGGTCCCGCTTTTCAGCCGCTGGATCGTAGTCGGCTTGTTGCAGAAGGCTTCAAGAAAGGCCTAGGGAAAACTTTCCGCATCAAATGGCTGCTCCGCGAGCCGGGAAACGGCTTCTTCGATTTCAACGGCGTTCATGGCTGCGGAGAGATGGCCACATTCTCCGGGCCGGGAGAGTGCTTGTAAATGGCGGCTTCAAGATTGCACCGCAGTCGGTCCGCGGCGGTGCCGAGCTTGTGGAGCTCGTGGAGGAAGATCTGGGAAGAGGGATGCGGCATTCGAGGAGTAAGAGCTGAAACGCTGAAAGGTAGGATCAAGCCGCGTGGATGGATTCACCGGAGGCACCGCTCTTTTTGCGGGTTGTGCGGTAGGTGGCGAAGAGCCTTTGTGCGGAATTCATGGATTGCCGTAAACCCAACGAGTCCGCCGGGAAGTGGAAGCACTATCGCGCTCTAAATCCGCCGTCCTCGCCATCGCGAAAGCCGTGTTACCTCGCGCACCAGCACCCGGACATCGCGTACCGGGGTGTCTGACATCGCGTACAGGCACCCGGACATCAGCGGAATTCAAGCGACACCTGCCCGCTCTATTGGGAGATGTCGCCCTGCTCAACCCATTCAAGGCTGAGTCCGCCAAAGCCCGCGAGCTCGGACTTCTCGCCGGGCGCGGCAAGCCCGTTTTCAAAGACTGGGCCATCAGCGAAGAAGATTTCCTTGTCTCACGCTAATCCATGGCCCGGCTACTCGATACCCACGCCTTACTCTGGGCTTTGTTCGATAGCTTGCTCATTTGGCATGCCATCCACTGCAAATAAACTCTCCTGAGCCGAGACCGGGCGATGCCGTTTTTCAAAGCGCATGGTTTGAAGTCCGAATGGTGAATGAGGCGGCACCCTCCTGTGCCGCTGATCAATGGGTGGAAAAAGGTTGATAGCTTCGCACGAAACTTTCGCGATGCATTGGCTTGGCGGACAGGAGTGTCCGACCTCCTTACCATTCAGAGCCCAAGCCATGGCGGCCGGCGAGTTCCAGCAGGTCCTCGCGCATCGGCCATTCGTCGGGGCGCTCGCTGGTGGCGTGGCGTTTGCTGGCACCTTTCAAGGTCATGCAGCCGGTGTTGTCGCCGATCTGGCGGATGGCATCGACTTCTTCAGCGGTGAATCTAACATCCGGGAGTTTGGCGAACTCGCGGATTTTGTCCTCGATGAGGCGCGCGCCTTCGCCGGCTTCCTGAATGAAGGTGGGGACCACACTCTCGACGGCAGGGTGACTGAGGTTCCAAATGCAGGCGAACTGGATCAACGAAAGATGGTATTTCTCAGCGAGCGGGCGCATGCGATTGGCCTTTTCCATGCCGTGCTGGACCCAGCCTTCCGGACGATAGGTGCGGTGGTCGCCGGGCTTGAAGCTGTGCTCGGGGCCGCCGATGTCATCGTGGAAAACTCCGCCGTAATCGACGACGCGGGTCATCACCTTGACACCGTGTTTTTCACAAACCGGCAGGGTGAGTCCGACGGGCCATGGCTCCAGCGGGTTGAGGATGAGCATCGACCAGTCAATGAGATGGCCGAATTTTTCGAGGCAGTAAACCAGGTCGAGCGAGAAGCCGTTGGCCGGGCCGGGGGCGATGCCGAGGCGGTCGGTGAGGCCGGAGGTTTTCGCGCCTTCGAGAGCTTGCCAGAGCGGCTCGCTGGTGTATCCGAACTCGTCGGGATTGTGGAGCATGAGCAGGTCGAACTTATCCGTGCCGCAACGTTCCAGTTCTTTGGCGCAGGCCATGTTGATGAAGTCCGAGTATCCATCCGGACCGCGCAAGGCAGGCGAGGTGAAACGGGGGTAGCCTTGGCTGCCTTGGCGTTGGCCTTCGTAAAAGTCGTGGCCGATCATGCCGACCAGGCTGTAGGTGGAGCGGTCGATGCCCTTCAGCGCACGCCCTAACAAATCATCGGCCTTGCCGTTGCCATAGACGTCGGAGGTGACGAAAGTGCGAATGCCTGATTCGTAGGCGGTCTCGATGCAGCCGATGAAGCGCTCCTCTGAAAGAGTTTCGCCAAAGTGCATGAAGCGTCCGCCGCTCCAAGTTCCGTATGCTGTGGTGGTGGGTTCCATGGTTAAAATTGAATCGCCATCTCTTACGCCAGCCGCGCCGGGCGGTCAACCCCAAGCGTCATCGCGCAGAAACTGGATTGCCCGGCTTTCCGACCAGTATTCCGTGCCCCCGCCACGCAGGGTGAAGCCAACGTGGCCGCCGGATTTGGGGGATTCGAAATGGAAGGCCTCGCTGACGGCGGCTTCGTCGCGCGGATAACAATCCGCGCCGAGAAAAGGGTCGTTTTGCGCGTTGACCAGCAGGGTGGGCAGGATGATTTGCGGGAGGAATTGGCGGCAGCTGTTCTTCGCCCAATAATCTGCGGCATCGCGAAAGCCGTGGATGGGCGCGGTGAAACGATCGTCGAATTCCTGGAACGTCCGGATCCGGCCCAGCCCGGTTACATCCAGCGGCTCGGGAAACATACGCTTTTTCATGCGGATTTTTGCCTTCATCTTGATGAGAAACCGCTCCATGTAGATTTTATTGGACCATTTGGCGAGCGTGCGGGACGAGCATGCCAGATCACAAGGCACGGAAAATGTCACCGCCCGCCGGATGCGCGGTGGCAGCTTGCCCGGATTTTCCCCGAGGTATTTCAGCGTCAGGTTGCCACCCAGACTGAAGCCGATCAAATCGATGGAGGTGGCGGGATGGCTGCCGATGGCATGGGAAACCACCGCATCCAGATCTTCCGTGGCGCCGCTGTGATACATACGCAGCAGGCGGTTTGGCTCCAGCCCGCAGCCGCGAAACGTCCAAGCGAGCACATCCCAGCCATGATGCACCAAAGCGGCGGCCATGCCTTGGATGTATTCCGTGCCGGCAAACGCTTCGAGCCCGTGGGATAGAATCGCCAGCCGGGATCGCCCGGATCGCGCCCATTCGAGGTCGATGAAATCACCGTCCGGCAATTCGAGCCGCTCGATTTCAGCGGTCACGTGCGGCACTTTGCGGAACAAGGCCGGATAGATCGTCTGCACGTGGCCACCCGGAAGCCAGAATGGCGCCCGGTAGGATGACTCCTCGATCATTGGCATTGGCGACTCCCCATGGCTTGGTGCGGTGACTTTTCCATCGACACCCACATCCCGCAAGAATTGTCGTGATTCTCTTTGGTCTTTCCAAATTGCGAGCACAGAATCCACTTGTCACCTGTGTGTGGCCCGTGTAGCCGTCCTGCCGTTCCCTAAAGTATCCTCGCTCAATTTCTCATGCTAACCTTCGCTCTTTGGTGTCTCGCCGGCCTTGTGGTCGGTCTCGTTTTTGCTTCTTTCTTCGAGTGGACGCTCCACCGCTACGTGATGCACCGTCCGGTTTGGAATTTCCGCTATGCCTTCCAAGCTCACGCGGTGGTCCACCACAAGACTTTCAAGGCCGACCATTCCTACCACCTCATCCATGAGAAAGACAAGGAAACCATCCCGATGGCATGGTGGAACGGCCCGGTGCTGATCCTCATCGGCATCACGCCGTTTACGGTGCTTTCCTACTTCACCGGCCAATGGGCCTTCCTGATCGGTGGCTTCAGCGCCTTCACTTTTTACTACTGCTTCTATGAATACATTCATTGGTGCATGCATTTGCCGAAGGCACGCCGCATCGAAAAACCCTGGTTCTTTCAAAAGCTCAACGGCCACCATTTGTTGCATCACCGCTACATGCACAAGAATTTCAATGTGGTCTTGCCATTGGCGGACCTTTGCCTTGGCACCTTGATGCTGCGTGCGAAGACCCATTTCAAGCAGGCGGAAGGACCGTCGGTGCCGAACGTGCAACCGCTGGTCTGATCCGGATGATAGAGATTGCTGGAGTTTTTCTGAGCTTTTGTTAAACCTCCGCAACACCCGCATCACCCCATGAAATACCTGCTGCTGCTCCCACTTATCGCCATCGGCTTTGCCAACAGTTCATGCCGGACGGTTACGCCCATCGACCCGATGACGATGCAACAATCCTGCGAGTGTCTGCCGGAAAATTTCCGTCCTGATGGTAGTTGCCATCGGCAAATTTACGGCGACAAATGACTTCCTGATCTTCAGGAAAACATCCCGCGATTTGCGAGGTGTCTGAGCCACGGCTCAAAATCCATTTCCGGGCAGCGGCGCTTTGGAAACGCCGCCAGCCTGGGCGTGGAATTCGTCACGACGCTGATGGCGAAATACGCCGGACCTCCACCCGATCCCAATACATCCGGTCGCGCCAATCTGGAAAAACCTCGTTGTAAGGAACCAGCCGGGGACGGGTAGCGACCGCATCGCCCGCGACGAGAACTTCATTCATGCCCTCCGCCGTCCTCAAACTGCGAACGACTGGAAACGCGCCACCCAGGATTTTGCGAGTCAGCGACTGCATCGTGCGATGCCCGGTGCCGGTGACCAAATTCACCGCCAGCAATCCACCGGGTGCCATCGCCCGGCGGAGATGCACCAACAATTCCGGATTCCACGCACGCGGGCGGAAGACATCAGTCTTCCCTGCTAGGTAAATATCGTCAAAAACCACGTCAAAGCGCCGCTTGTTTTCCTCCAGCCACGGATAGGCATCCGCCGTGTGAACTTCGATGTTCAGACGGTCGAGTTCCATGTGCTTGCGCGCCAGACCGACGATTTCAGGATCGATATCAATCGCCGTCAGCTCGCAATCCGGTAGTAGATGGCGCAGCACCCGATAGGCCGTGCCACCGGCCAATCCGAGCATCAGCACCGAGCGCGGCGGGCCGTCTTTCCGCAACAAGGCAGCGGCGGCGATCAAATCCCACGCCAATCCAGTCAAATAGCGCCGCTGGTGAAACGAAGCATGAACCGCCCCCGCCACGCGGAACTCCGTCGCCAAATCCGATTTCCAAATTTCCAAAGATTGAAAGCGGGTGTGGACAATCTCCGTGCGGCGCATCTGGGCGATAGATTGATGTTCGACGGCAATCGGGTCAAGGAAGGTTCCGGGGACTGCTTTTCGGCGCTGAAATTGCCAAAATCCGGACTCATGGCCGATTTTAAAACCATGAGGCGGACCCCGAAATTCGGGCCAGGGGTTAAGCTTTGATTGTGGTGGTCGGG
>JBBECN010000087.1:0-5286 GCA_040881795.1 Akkermansiaceae bacterium | reverse complement strand
GGCGTTGATGGTGAGCGAGCGGATGGTCTTGGCACCACCGATGGACACCGCGTTGCTGAGATTCAAAACGGAGGCAGGGTTAAAGATGAGATCCGTGGTGTTGTCAAAGGTCAGGGTCGGATCGCCCACCCAGTTGGCAGACGTACCCCAGAGGTTGGTGTTGGCCCCGTTAGCCCACGTGTAGGTCGCGGCGGAGAGCGGCTGCGAAGCGGCGAGGACGATGAGCGGCAGGAGGCCGGCGAATGATATGGAGCGGGTTTTCATGGTGGGAATTGGTGGGGATTGGGTTTGCGGAGATGGACCGGTGGAACCACGATTACCCGGTTCCAGACGATCAACGGATAGCAGCAGAAGCCATCCGCCGCCTGTCCAATGCTGCCAAGTTTTAGCAGTATTCTGCCACGGTTTCCGGGGTGCCCTTGCAAGCGGCTTGTCATGGAAAGGCAGGAAACTTCAAAAATTCACCGCCAAGACGCCAAGCTCGCCAAGAAAAATGCAGTGATCCCGACATCCAATCCACCTTGGCGACCTTGGCGTCTTGGCGCTTAAAAAAATCCAATTTTCTCGGCAGGTTGAAAGAGCCGGGGGCCGGACTGGAAGGTGGGAAAATGGGGATGCTTGAACGGCTCTGTTGAGCGCTTGCTCTCCGCTGATGGCGTTTCAGGCCATTGATCTTGCGCGCGTCGCGTCAAGGTTTCATGAGCCGCAAGTGGATTTCTGATTATTTTTGCCTGTTGTAATTTTAGGATGAAGACCACATTCATGGGACGGGTGGCGGCGATGACCGGCGCGATGAGCAGGAGCGAAGTGATCGCGGCGATCGCGGCGAAGGGTGTGTAGCGTATTTTCATGATGGTTGGCAGGTGCGTTCAGGGTTTGGGCGCGGGTTTCACGTTCGGATAAAACTTGGGATTCGGGGTCGGCATCTGCGCGCCGACGGAGGCGCGCCAGTCGTGAAGCATCTTGCGGAGCGCGGCGGCTTTCTCCGGCAGTTTCGCCGCCAGATTGCGCTGCTCGCCGATGTCGTCCTTCAGGTTGTAGAGCTCGATCTGCTTATCCTCGAAGGACTCGATGAGCTTCCAGTCGCCCGCACGCAAGGAGCCTGCTGGCTTCACGCCGGAATGATAGTGCGGGAAGTGCCAGAACAGAGCTCCGCGGTTGAGCGTGCCGGTGGCTTTGAGCAGAGGCGCGAGGCTCAGACCGTCCCGATGTTGTGCCGGCCGGGACGGCAGACCGGCCATGTCGAGCAGCGTCGGGTAGAGATCGTTGCTGATGACGGGCACGCTGGAGGTGCTGCCCGCCGGCGTGACACCGGGCCACTTGATGATGAGAGGCACGCGCGTGCCACCCTCGTAGAGCGTGGCCTTGCCAGCGCGCGCAGGAGCGTTGTCGGTGGCCGTGACCATGCCTTTGCCCTGCCGGACCGAACTGAGACCACCATTGTCGGAAGTGAAGATGATGATGGTGTTGTCGGCGATGCCCAGTGCATCCAGCGCCTTCAACACCCGCCCGACAGATTGGTCTAACACTTCAATCATCGCCGCCATCGTGGGGTTGTTCTGGCCGGTGCGCGGCGCTTGCTTCCGATATGCTTTCGTCAACGCCTCGTCGGCCTCGAAAGGCACATGGACCGTGTGGTGACAGAGATAGGCGAGGAACGGCTCTTTGGCGTGCGACTGCATGAACTCGATGGCGGCATCGGTGAGTTGCGTCACATTCTTGTCGCGACGGTTCTTGTCGCGAGTGTCTGCCACCTGGACATCGAAGCCCTGTTTGTCCGGCCCGAAGGCTGCATCGCCGAGATGCCATTTCCCAAAGTGCGCGGTGGCATAGCCTCCTTCCTTGAGGGTCTCGGCGAACGTGACTTCCTCCAGCGGCAAGTGCTGCGTCCAGTTGGGCGCAAGGAGTTGGGTGTTGGGCTGGGTTATGAATCCGACAACATGGGTCAGATGCAGGCGGGCGGGATACTTCCCGGTCAGTAGGCCCGCGCGTGTCGGCGAACAGACTGGAGCAGCCGCATAAGCATCCATGAACCGCATCCCGTCCGCCGCGAGCCGGTCAATGTTGGGCGTCTTGTAGAACGTGCTGCCGCAGCAACCGAGATCGCGCCAGCCCATGTCGTCAATGAGGAAGAAGACGATGTTGGGCTTCCTCGCTGAAGTGGCGGCGGCGGTGGAGAACCCACAGAGGGCGCAGAGGAGGAGAGAATATCGAATGATGAACATGGAATATCAAATGGTTAGAGTGGATGAGTTTTGCCCTGCGCTCAGCGCTGTCTTCGAGACCGCGCCTTCACCCCTTTGGCCGGTGCTCCACCTTGAATCTCGCGGCCGAAGAAATCCCACGACTTGTTGTTTTCAAAATACCCTTTCATCCGGGTCGTGTAGCCACCGTAGCCGCCGACCACCTTGGCGACGGATGCCCTGTAGTGCGACAAGTCGTCGTTCATCAGGTCGATCACGTTGAGCACCAGCAAGGTGGCGTAGGATTGCTCGTCGAGCAGCTTGTTCATGCAGGAGCGGACCGCTTCGACGGCGTGGCCGGATTCGAAGAGGGCCCAGGCGGCCAGGGCGCGCACGTCGTGGGCCTCGTCCGCCAGCCGTTCTTCGAGCGCCTGCAAGGCTTGCGGGCTGCGCTTATCCAGCATCAACAATCCAACAACCGCCCAATAGCGAATGCCGCTGTCCGCGTGCGCAGTCCCGGCAATCAGCCGGCCCTCGTTGGCCGGAGCGGCGGCCAGGGCCAGATCGGCGGCATCGAGGTAGTTCTCCAGCGGGTAGGCCTTCGGGTCGCGGACCAGATCGTAGATCGTGGTGTTTTTCTCACGCGCCCGGCGGGCCATCTCCTCTTCGGAGAGAATCCCGGTGTCACGCACCTCCAACTGCCACTTGCGCAGTGCGGTGCGCAGCGTTGCGAGTTCCTTCCGATAGTCCGGATGATCCACGAGGTTAACCAAGTTGTCCGGATCTTTGCGGACGTCGAAAAGCTGCTCCACGGGCTGACGACGCTGGAAAAAAGCACCCGTTATCGCATCCGTCAATCCCGCCTTGTGATGCTTTTCCCAGTCCCGGGTGGCGATCATCTGCCAGAGAAAACTCAAGGGCTGTCCGGTGGAAATGTAGGGTTTGTAATTCTTGATATATAACAGGTCCTTGGTGCGCACGGCGCGCATCTCGTAATAGCGCTCCGCCTGTCGGCTGGTGAAGGCAAAGTGCATGTCGGCTTCCGGTTCGGTGTCCGGACCGAGGAAGATGCGCCCCTGCATGACAGCCGGGATCTCCGCCCCGGCCATGCTCAACCAGGTTTTCGGCATATCGACAAAACTCACCAGACGGTCCACGGTCATGCCCGGCTTCTCCGCAGGCCAGAGGTGCTTGAATTTTTCCGGGATGCGGATGATGAACGGGCTGTGGGTGCCGCTGTCGGTGACGAAGCGCTTGCTGCCCGGCATCACGCCGCCGTGATCGGTGGTAAAGATGACGATGGTATCCTCCGCCAATCCATCAGCCTCCAGACGGTCCAGCGTCCGACCGATGTTGGCATCCATTTTTTGGATTTGATCGGCATAGTGCGCATAATTGAGACGGATGCCGGGAATGTCGGGATGGTAGGCAGCAAGGCGTTGGCGGGCGGGATCATGCCGGGGCTTGCGAATATCGCCGAAGGCCCGGCTCTCATGGCTCTGGTTGAAGTGGGCGACATGGAAGAATGGCTGGCCCGGCTTGCGATCGGTCCAACTTTCCCCCTTGTCCCAGGCCGCCCGGTCATCGCGGCCGCCGATATTGTAATCCGTCTTCCCCGGTTGCAGGGCAAAGTAGCCTGCCGCCCGCAGGTAATCGGGATAATAGCGGATGTGATCGTGCGGAATGGCATTGTCGCTGCGCAAGGGCGTGGTTCCCATCGAAATGGCATTGATTCCGGTGATCCACGTGGAGCGGGATGGACTGCAGACCGGCGCACTGGCAAACGCATGGGTATAACGGAAACCCTCCGCGGCCAACCGGTCGATGTTGGGACTGGTGGCGTCAGGATTCCCATAACAACCAAACCAATTGACATTCGCATCCTCGGCGTCCAGCCAGAGAATGTTCGGTCGGCTCATTTCCGATTGCTGAGCCGCGCTGGTATGGGCCGTGCCACTTCCTGCCACAAGTGCGAGGGCCAGTCCCGCGAACCGGGAGACTGATTTCCTGGAGATTTTTATCGATTGCATGATGAAGATTAAGTGGAGAAGCCTATCCCACCGCCTGCGAATTGCGAAGACGATCCCGCCAATTTCCAGCACGTTACCGCCGTAAAGTTAGGAAGAGGCAACTCCGGCGGGGATGATTTGTTTTTTACGATAAATTATTCCTTATCGCGGGCAAACCGTTGACTGCTCACGGAACCGTCCCCGCCGCGCAGGTGGATCTCGGAAATCAGGATCGGACCGCCCCGGTGTGGCAGATAGATGCGCAGTTGGTCGATGGTTTGACCGGCCGGAACCGGCAGCGGAACCGAGACCCGGTCGGCCGAGGCAGTGACGCGGAACTCGACCGACGCATCCTTGGCGAAATCTTTCTCGCCAGTGGTGCGCCACTCCACGCGGCCCGGACCGTTGGCCGACGCTTTCAACTGGATTTCCAAGACGGCCGGTGCCTTGACCTGCAGGCCCGAGTGGCTGATGAAGCCGCCCTTCTTCTGCTGGTGGAGTAAAGCACCTGTGGCGACGGGTTCGAATTCCGCCCGGCGCGCAACCCAGCCGGCGTGACGTTCGACCCTGCGGCTGGCCACGCGGTCGGGCATCACCGGCGGACGGGGCTGCCCCCCGACATTCTGCACGCCGATCTGCGCCGGCCGGTATTGGGCCGGATCGAAATCCGGATTCCGGATAGGTGTGACCACGTGGGCTGCTTTGATGTAGTCGTCCATCATGCGATCCATCGCTTGCACCCGTTCCGGCTCGCGCGCGGCAAGGTTGTTCGTCTCCCCGATATCTTCGCGAAGGTTGTAGAGCCGGTAATCGTGCGCCCCGTCCTCGCCCTGATGGAAGAGGCGGATCAGCTTGTGGTCGCCGTCGTGCACCGCCATCGAGGGAGGCAGCCAGTCGTGCACCGGCGGGTTGTGCGGGAAATAGGTGATGATCGGCCGGGTGCGTTCCCACTTTTCGCCCCGCAGCAGGGGCGTGAGGTTCTCCCCGTCCACCGGATGGTCGGGCGGCAGCGGAAGGCCGAGCATGGAAAGAATGGTCGGGTAAAGATCCGTCGACTGGATGATGGCATCCGACCGGCTGCCCGGCTCGGTCAC
>JBBECN010000086.1:0-5287 GCA_040881795.1 Akkermansiaceae bacterium | reverse complement strand
AAACATGTCCTCGATGAATTCGAAAGCCACCCGCTCCAGCGCTTCCGGCCTCTGCATCACCGAGGTGGTGTGGAGAAATCCTTCGAGGTATTCCGGCAAATTTCCGCGCTGGGCTCCACGGTGGAACCAAGTTGCTAGATCCGTGGGATCGGTGGTCGGCAGGCCGTTGTAGCCGAGATCCGCCGCCAGCTCGATGACCGTCGAGGGCCGCATTCCGCCATCCAGATGCTCGTGCAGTAGAACCTTGGGCAGCTTGCGGATGTCCACCGCGCGGGTGAGGGCCTTGCCACAAAGCGCCTTGGAGTTGTTGGGATGCTTCACGGTCGTAACTCCCGGCTGGCGCGATGGTTTTAGCCTTTGATCTCCAACAGCATTTGCGGATTGTTGGGGAATTTTTTGAGGAAGAACAACAAGCGTTCCATTGCTTCGGCCGGGCGGTGGCCGGAGAGGCCGCGGCGGATGAGGTGGATCTTGTGGAGCATGTGATCGGCTAACAGAAGCTCCTCGCGGCGGGTGCCGGACTTGAAAATATCCACTGCCGGATAGATATAATTTTCCGCGATTTTACGATCGAGCACGAGTTCCATGTTTCCGGTGCCTTTGAATTCCATGTAGATGGCTTCGTCGGCGCGGGAGTTGGTTTGGATCAGCGCGGTGGCAAGGATGGTGAGAGAACCACCGCCGCGGGTGTTGCGTGCGGCGGCGAAAAGCCGGCGCGGGACTTCGAGGGCACCGATGGTGATGCCGCCGGAGCCGGTGGCGCGATTGCGGTTGTTCATGCCCATGCCCATTCCTGAATTGTAGGCGCGGGCGAGGCGGGTGATGGAATCCATCAGCAGGAAAACATCCTTGCCCGCTTCCACCAACCGCTTGGCGCGCTCGATGGCCAGCTCGGCGATGCGGCAATGGTTGCGCGGCTGCTCGTCATTGGAGCTGGCGTAAATTTCGGCACCGGGAAGCGCGCGGCGGAACTCGGTGACTTCTTCTGGACGCTCATCGACGAGCACCACCATCAGATGGATTGCCTCGTCGTATTTCTCGCGGATCGCCTCCGCCATGTGCAGCAGCAGGGTGGTTTTCCCCGAGCGGGGAGGCGAGACAATGAGCCCGCGCTGACCCCGGCCGACGGGGGCCATGATGTCGATGACGCGGGTGGTGAAGCGCTCGGGCGTGGTTTCAAAACTGATGCGGCGCGTCGGATTGATCGCCTTGAGTTCGTCAAAGTGCGGCAGTTTGGCAGCCTCCTCGGGTGGCATGTCGTTGATCTGAGTGATCTCGACGAGTTGCGGGCCGCGCGGGCCTTCCTGATAGACACCGTGGATCCATTGGCCGAGCCGCAGATTGTATTTGCGGATGGTCTCCGGAGTGACAAAGACGTCGTCACGGGCTTGCTCGAAATTTTTGTCGGGAAGACGCAGGAAGCCGAAGCCCTTGGGTGCGAGTTCCAACATGCCGTTGGTTTCGATTTTCGGGCCATTGAGCTGGACCGGGCGGCGGTCGCCGAAATCGTTGGGGCCGCCCTGTTGGCCACCGCCTTCGTGGCGTTGGCGGTTCGGTTGATGTTGCTGGCCTTGGTGTGGCGGGTGGCCTTGCCCGCCTTGTTCCTGGCGCTCTCCGCTGCGGCGTTTGCGCTTGTCGCGGCGGCGCTTGCTGCGGCTTTCGCGGGGTTGGCCCTGGGCGTTTTGCTGGCCCTGTCCATCGCGTTGTTGAGAATTCCGTTGAGGCTCCTGTTGGCGCTCCTGCTCGCGCGGCTGCGCGGCTGGGGCTGGGGCTGGGGCTGGGGCTGGGGCTGGGGCTGGCTGCGCGCGGGGCGCTTCGTCCGCGGGCTCGCGGGTGGTGGTCGGGCCACCGCCGGGGACACGGCCAAAACGGCGCGGGGCCTCAGTGGCGGGTTGGGGCGGCACCACGTGGGAGGGCGCGGGTGCGATCGACTCAGTGGCCGCTTTTTTCGCACGGGGTGCCCGGGTTGGACGCGGGGTCACCGCAGCTTCGCTAACAGGGACTACCGCCGGCTTGGGGGCGGGTGGCGAAATAAATGGAAGCTCGGGTGTGGAGGAGGCATTCACCGATTTTTTGGCTGCTGTTTTTTTCGCGGCGGTCTTTTTGACGGCAGCTTTTTTCGCGGCGGCCTTTTTGGCCGGCGCTTTTTCAGCGACCGTCTCGGTGGCGGCTTTTTTGGTCACCCGCTTGCGGGTGCTTGGGGCGTCGCCCGCGCTGCCTGCTGACGGTTGCGGGAGGGTGTCCTCGTTGGTTTTATTGCTCATCCGGAATCGGGTAAAAAGGGCGACCTGGCATCACGTGGGGTGATCGGCCATTGGGAGAATGAATTTGGAAAATTGGGCGAAAATATCGGGTGGGTGTGGGAGTGTTGAAACTCGCGAACCCTGTGCGGAAACAGAAGGGGAAGGGTGGAAGGAGCGCTCCTGCACAGCGTCCGGCGCGAATGGCTTAAAAAAGCTACTGCGACCCGGCAGGGCAGGTGGGTGTCAACCCGGGAGGTGGTTCGGAAATTCAACGCGAAACACCGCTCCGTCGTTCCAACGGACGGAGACTGGTGCACCGGGGGCTGCTTGGCAATCGAATTTTTCAGGGTATCTGCCAGCAGTGAACGTGTATGCGATGTATTGGCAGCCTTGATATTGTCGGTTGCCGAACCCGCCGCGGGGTGTCAAACTTTCCACATGAGAGCGCATTTGACATGCTTGTTAGGAGTTCTTGCAGCAGCCATGCCAGCGTGGGCTGCGGCTGAGGAACCTGCGAAGGTGGAACAATCCGCCGCGGAACCGGACGAGAATATCGGCGGAATTCCCAAAGATCTGCTCGATGACGAGCATGTCCGTGAGGAGTTGGCGGTGAACGAATTCACCGCGCCTTCGATTTCCAAGCTGTTTGACACGCTCCAGTTTTTGATGCCCCTGCCGATCGTCGAAGTGGAGCGCAAAATGCCGGCAAGAATGTCCCAGGACCGGGCGGATTTGGCGATCGAACTGGGTTTTCTCATCGCGGATGGGTTCTTGGTGGTGCAGGCCGAGCAGTTGGACAAAGTGGAGGACTTGGCCAAGGATTTGACGCGCTATGGCAAGGCTTTGGGTGCCGGTGACCGGGTGAACCGGCATGCAGCAAGCTTGTTAGATAGCGCCAAGCAGAAGAACGTGGAGCAGTTGAAAAAGGAACTCGCCTCGACGCAGCGCGATGTGGAGGTGGAATTGGTGGTCTTACGCGATGCTGACCTTGCTCATTTGATTTCTCTCGGTGGCTGGATCCGAGCGTTGGAGGTTTCCACCGTTGCGGTGGACAAGCAGTTTTCCGAAGAACGGGCGCGCAAGGTGATGCGCGAGGACATCGCGGACTATTACACCGAATCGGTGGCCGGCCTTGAGCCGAGGATTTCCGAGCGCCCGAACTACGTGGCGATGCGCGACCTTCTCGCCGGCCTGCGCACCGAAATGACTTTGGTGGAAGGCAAGAATCCGACCCCGGAAATGATGAAGGAAATCCGTGGAATCGCCGCTAAACTGGTGGAACTCGCACTGCAGCGCCAACAATGAGTCGCTTAAACGCAAACCGCGCCGCCGTATTGGGGCTGGGCATCATTGGATCGCGCGCTGCCTCCCGCCTGGCGGATGCGGGATGGCAGGTCGCCTGCTGGAACCGCACTCCGAAAGGGGGGGCAGGCGAGACCTCAACGCCGGAAGATGCGGTTCGCGACTCAGCCGTGATTTCGATTTATCTGAAGGATGTTCCGGCGGTTCGAGAGATTTTCGGCAGGATTGCGCCATCTCTAACACCAAACCAGGTGGTGCTCAACCATGCGACATTGGATTTGGAAACGACGATGTGGTTGGATGCTGCGTGCCGGGCTCGTGGCTGCCGGTTTCTCGATACCCCGTTCACCGGCAGCAAGCTGGCTTCCGCGAGCGGGCAGTTGTTTTACTACACCGGCGGCGATGAGTCGCTGGCGCAAGAGATGGAATCATTCCTCAAGATCACTTCGCGAGGCCAGCTCCACTGCGGCGGAGTGGGGACCGCGACCGTGATGAAACTCGCCACGAACCTGATCTCCGCGTGCACGGTGCAGGCCTTGGCGGAAGCGCTGGCCATTGCGACGCATCACGGCGTCGCCGCCGATTGTCTCATCCAGGCGGTGTCGCAAAACGCCAGCGGATCGGTGCTGGCGGGGATGAAGCTGCCGATGATGGCCGCAGGAAATTACGAGACGCATTTTTCACTGGCCAACATGGGGAAGGACAGTCGCTACATGCTCAGTCTCGCGGAATCCGCGGGCCTGCACACTCCGGCGATCGGCGCGGTTTCCAAACGCATGGGCGACCTATCCGAAGCCGGACTCGGTGATATGGATTTCTCGGTGCTTGCCAAACCCTACTTGGATCCCTCATGAGCGAAATCCATCGGATCGATCTGGGGTCTCCCGCAGTGCTGGAATTCCGCGGTCCTGATGCAGTCAGGTTCCTCAACGGCCAGGTGACCCAGGACGTGCGCCGCCTGCCTCGCACGGGAATTTCACTGCCGTCTTGCGTGACGGATGCCAAAGGTCGCCTGCAGTTCCGAGTGGATCTAACGGAGGGCCCGGGCGGTGCTCTTTGGGTGGTGGGTCAGGCGGAATGGGCGGAAGCGCTGGAGGCGCGTTTGACCCGCTATCTGATTGCCGATGATGTGGAAGTTGTGGATCTAACGGGTGAATATCAGTGGGTGCATTTCACAGGCCCGGTGGCGGATGTCCCCGCCGGAGTGATCGCCCGGGAATCGAGCCGATTCGGGCTTGCCGGGGTGGACTGGTGGATTCCAAAGGATGTGGAAGTCGCCTTTCCCGTCGGAATATCCGCGCTTGCCGCCGATGCGTTGGAAGCGCTGCGGATTTCCAACGGCGTGCCGGCCTGGGGGCGCGAGTTGCTGGAAGGCATGCTGCCGCCAGAAGCCCGTCTCGATGAGACGGATATTTCCTATCACAAGGGATGTTATGTCGGCCAGGAGGTCATTTCCCGGATCAAATCGGCGGGCAAGGTCAACAAGCGGTTGGCCCGATTCACTCTCGCCGCCGACATCCTGGCTGAGGTGGGGCCGTTGGTGGATGCCGCCGGTGCTGCGAGTGGTCAGCTCACGAGCATTTCCCCGCAAGCGAAGGGGATTCTCAGGGAGGCGCTCGGGTTTGTGAAACGGGGGGCTGTCGAATTTTTCTTCAAGGATGATGATGGGGTTTTGCACCCGGTGAGCCCAGGGCGATAGCCTGGAAATTTGCCACACCCTATGGCCATTGCCGATTTAAGAA
>JBBECN010000085.1:0-5288 GCA_040881795.1 Akkermansiaceae bacterium | reverse complement strand
ACTCCCGCGTCGGACGGCTCGAAGTCGCATTGACACTCGACCCATGCGCCAGCACAAGCAGCGCCGCCTCAGGTTTCGGATCAAAAGGAGCCCTCATCACGTCCCCTACTTGTAGCGGCGGTCTACGACCGCCGGAACCCAAATCCGTTCCCCAGTGGCATGGGCATCCCCGCCCATGAAGACCAGAGACATCGGTCCCCCTTCGCACAAGTTTGCCTCAGCCCACTCTTTGGTGAGCACGTGCCGAATTGGCCAGGGGGCACGGGCGTCCCGCCCGTCACGACCAGACACCACAGGCGGAACGCCTGTGCACCCTCTAAAAACCAAGACAGCCGGAGCCTCTATTGCGTCCCCCACGACAAGCTTCCGGCTCAGCGCCCCCCGCGCCCTCCACGCTTTCCCCACACCCCCTCACTCAAGTTTGCCTCAGGGCCATCTACGGCTTCGCCTTCAGTTCAAACTCGAACCTCATCCCTCTTCTTTTCCACTTCTCCTTTAACCTCAAGCCCCACCCAGATAAACACCCCTTCACCAATGACCCTCGCCCTCGTCAACCTCGCCGCCGGCCTTGCCCTCCTTTACTTCGGCGCCGAAAGCCTCGTGCGCGGCAGTTCCTCGCTCGCTCTGCGCCTCGGACTCTCCCCGCTCGTCGTCGGCCTCACCATCGTCGCCTTCGGCACGAGCTCGCCCGAACTTTTCGTCAGCCTCCGCGCCGCCCTCAACGGCCAAGCCGCCATCAGCGTCGGCAACGTCGTCGGATCCAACATCTGCAACATCGGCCTCATCCTCGGCCTCTGCGCCCTCATCACCCCCATCACCATCACCTCGCAAATCGTCCGCATCGATATCCCCATTATGCTCGGCGTCACCGCCCTGTCGCTCGCACTGCTCGCCGACAGCCGTCTCGGGCGCATGGAAGGCATCGTTCTTTTCACTCTGCTCCTCGCCTACATCATCTTCAGCATCCGCCTCGCGCGCCGCCGCCCCGCCGATGCCCTCGTCGCCGAATTCGGCGAAGAAGTGAAAATTTCCAAACGCGGCCTCACCCTCGACCTCCTTATGGTCGCCGTCGGCCTGGCACTCCTCCTCTTCGGTGCACGCTTCCTCGTCGATGGAGCCATCATCATCGCCGTCGCCTTCGGGTGGAGCGAAGCCCTCATCGGCCTCACCATCGTCGCCGTCGGCACCAGCCTGCCGGAACTCGCCACCTCGCTTCTCGCCGCCGCCAAAAAAGAATCCGACATCGCCGTCGGCAACATCATCGGATCGAACATCTTCAACCTCCTCGGCATCCTCGGAATCACCGCCGTCGTGCACCCGCTCGTCACCGCCGGCATTGACTGGATCGATCTCGCCGTCATGGCCGGTTTCTCGCTCCTCCTCTGGCCCATGGCCTTCCTTCAGCAACGCATCAGCCGCCCCGCCGGCGCCCTCCTCCTCGCCAGCTACCTCGCCTACTTGTTCTGGCTCGTCCGCTCGGCCTGATCACCGAACCGCGGACTCGGACGGATCGCGATGTGGTCGCGCCCCTCGTCCATCACCGAATGCTTCCACAGTTGCGTGCCCCGCGCGTAAGCCGCCCGCCCCAGCAAACTCGCCGCCACCGGGGCAGTCAGGAAAATAAACACGATCGTCACCATCGCCTTGGTTACCACCATCGTCTCTTGGAAATGCAACGCCGCCGCTAACAGCAGCAACGCCACCCCGAGGGACGCGCTCTTCGTCGCCGCATGCATCCGCGTGAAAATATCCGGCATGCGCACCAGCCCGACCCCGGTCAAAAACATCAAAAACGCCCCCAGCAAAAGCAGGCCACCAGTCACCCAGCTCATTTGAAAGCCCCCCTTTCGATCGACATCGCCATGACGATCGTGCCGAGAAAAACCACCAACGCGATGGCCAGCGCGATGTCGAGCAAGAGCGCCGTGCCGGTGATGATCGCGATCAGCACCAATGCCCCGATCGTCATCGTCGCCAAGACATCGATAGCCACCACCCTGTCCGCCAAGGTCGGCCCGACCACCAGGCGGATGAATGCCATGACCATCCCCACCGCCAGCACCGTGCCGGCGCCCCACGCAATGGTCAGCAAAAGAGGACTGGCTTCCACCGGCGTCATTTCAACAACTCCAGCACGCGGCGTTCCAGGTTTTGTTTGATCTCGGCACGCAGCTTTTCCGGATCCTTGATATACATGGCATGCACGTAAAGCGTCTTGCGGTCGGGCGAAATATCAAGACTCAGTGTCCCCGGGGTCATCGTGATCAGATTGGCCAGCACCGTAATCTCCAGATCCGTCTTGGCGTCGATCGGAATGCCGATCACACCCGGCTTCATGTAGTGCGTCGGCGTCAGCACATCATAGGCAATGATGGCATTCGAAACGAGCAACTCCCACAGGTAATAGACAACGAAACTGACCAACCGCGGCAGCTTGCCGAAATACGCCTCATGCCCGCGCTGCCCCCGCGTCACCAGCCAGACCAGCAGGTAGCTCACGATGAAGCCGGAGACCAGATTGCCCAGCGTGATACCGCCGAGCAAACCGGCCCAGACCAGCGTGAGAACAATATTGATCGCCAGATACATGTCAGCCCTTCCCCCCCAGCACCGCGTTGATGTAAATCTCCGGCTGCAGCAACTGCTCGGCCGACCGCATCGCGAACTCGAAGAAATACTGCGGGAAAAATCCGATAGCCAACGTCACCGTAGCCAACGCCACCACCGGTGCGAGGAGCAGGAATCTTTCGCTGCGCGGCACATTGCTGCGGCGCGGGGCATGACCCTCCGGCGCCGGCTTCCAGAAAACTTCCGCCCAGATCTTCGTCATGGAAAACAACGTGAGCAAGCCGACCGCCAGTGCCACCACCGCCAGCACCGTCGCCCACCCGCCGAAAATCGTGTCGCCCGCCAACCCCGCCTTGACGATGGCGAACTTGGCAAAAAATCCCGAAAAGGGCGGAATCCCGCCCAGCGACATGGCCGGAATGAAAAACAACAACGCGACCAACGGCGCCGCCGCGTAGAAACCCCCGAGCTTTTTCAAGTCGAACGACCCGCCGTAACGGCGCGTGATGCCGCTGACCAGAAACAGGTTCGCCTTCACCACGATGTGATGGAAGATGTAAAAAACCGTCCCCGCGATGGCCAGCGGCGTGAAAAGCGCCAAGCCCAGCACCATGTAGCCGATCTGGCTGACAATGTGGAAAGACAACAACCGCCGGAAATCGAATTGCACCATGGCCCCGAGCACGCCCGTCACCATGGTGAATCCCGCCAACCCCAGCAGCAACCCGTGCGTCAGCGTGACATCATTGGTGAAGATCAGAGTGAACACGCGGATCAAGGCATACACGCCCACCTTGGTTAGCAACCCCGCGAAAACCGCCGACACCGCCACCGGCGGCGTGTGATAAGACGCCGGCAGCCAGAAAAACAGCGGGAATATCGCCGCCTTCAAACCGAACGCGACCAGGAACAACATCGCCGTCATCGTCAGCAACTCCGGACGCATCCCCCGCGCCGTCACCGCCAAATCTGCCATGTTCAGCGTGCCCGTCTGACCGTAAAGAATCCCGCAGGCCGCCAGGAAAAAGCTCGAGGAGATCAGGTTCAGCGTCACGTATTTCACCGCCCCCTCCATCTGCGGCTTCTCCCCGCCAAGGCTCATCAGCACGAACGAACTGATCAGCATCACCTCGAACCACACGAACATGTTGAAGATGTCGCCCGTCAGGAACGCCCCGCACACGCCGAACATCATGAAATGCAAAAATGCGTAATACCCGAACCGCTCGCGCTGCTCGTCGACATCGGCCAGCGAATACACCGCCACCGCCAGACCGATGACCGCCGAAACCAAAACCATGATGCCGGCCAGCACATCCGCCACGAGCACGATGCCGAACGGTGCAGGCCAGTTGCCGAAACGCACCACCTCGATCGTCCCTCCCCCGACGTCGGCCATCAACCGCAACGCCACCCCGAGCAACACCACCATCCCGGCCACGCCGAAAAAGCGCTGCAGTCGCACGGACCGCAGGAAAAGCAGACACAGCACCGCCGTGACCAGCGGCGTCAAAATAGCCAGCGTCACCGCATTCATGTCTGGTCCGTTCCCTTCAAATCATCCACGTCATCCGTGCCCGTCGCCTGGTCCGCGCGATGCACCATGGCCAGGGTGAAGGCCAGCACACCGAAACTGATGACGATCGCCGTGAGAATGAGCGCCTGCGGCAGCGGATCCGCACTCGTCGCGGCCAGCACCTGCTGCCCCTCCGCAATGAATGGCACCCCACCCTCGCGCAAACCGCCGGCCGTGAAGATCAAGAGATTCACCGCCTGGCTGAGCAGCGCGATACCGAGCACGACCCGCACCACGCCGCGCCGCAGCAAAAGGTAAAAAGCCGCCGCGTAAAGCACGCCGATGGTGATGGCCAGGAGGAATTCCATGTCAGCCCTCCTCCTCCGTATCCTCACCCAGACTGAAGACAATGAGCGTCGTCACCCCGAGCACGGCGAAAAAAACACCCACGTCGAACAGCAGAGGCGTACCCAGCTTGCCGATCACCGGGAGCGGCGTTTTGTCCCACAGCCCGGTGAGAAACGGCAGACCCGCCACATTGCCGGCCAACCCGGCCACGATCGCCAACACCAAACCGAAGCCCATGATCACGCGCGGATAAAAAACCAACAGCCGGCGCGCCGCGGGAAATCCACTGGCCAAAGCATAAAGCACGAACGCGCTGGCTGCCACCAACCCGCCGGCAAACCCGCCCCCCGGCAAATTGTGCCCGCGCAGAAGCAGGAAGACCGAAAACACCAGGAGCAAACCCGTAAGCAAACGACTCACCGTGGCCAAAATCACGCTGTTCATTTGTCGTCCTCCTTCCGCCCCGCCCGCGGACGCAGCCGCAGCATGGCAAAAACCCCCAACGCCGCAATGGCCAGCACCGTGATTTCACCCAGGGTGTCGAGCGCGCGGAAATCGACGAGGATCACGTTGACCACATTACGTCCGTTGGCCAGCAGCAGGCTGTTCTCGCCCATGAAGCGCGACACTTCGTTGTCCGCCGCCCGCGACGACTGCTCGACCAACACGACCAGGGCCATCACCGTTCCGAAGACCGCGGCCAAAATTGCGTCGCGCACCTTGACTGACCTCTTGGAATAATTCACGAAAACCGGCAAGCGGTAGAACGCCAGCACGAAGAGCACCAGGGTCAACGTCTCGACCAGCACCTGCGTCATGGCCAAATCCGGCGCGCTGAACATGAAATACAACATGG
>JBBECN010000084.1:0-32942 GCA_040881795.1 Akkermansiaceae bacterium | reverse complement strand
CACCGGCCTGACAAACTCGGACTCGTCCGCCTGCTCAATCCCGAGAAATATTCCGACACCGCGTGTCTGACCCGGCTTCAGGAATTTGACAGCCGCCGGACGCCGGTGCTTTTTGTGCACGGCCTCGATTCCACCCCAGCCACTTGGGCTTTGATGTATCACAGCCTGATGCAGGATCCGGCAATCCGGAAAAACTATCAGTTCTGGGTCTTCAGTTATCCAAGCGGCTATCCCTATCCGTATTCCGCCTCGCTGCTGCGCAAGGAGCTGGATGGTGTGAAGCGGGCGTTCCCGGCGAGCAAGGACATGATCATCGTTGGCCACAGCATGGGCGGCATGATCAGCCGACTGATGGTCACTGATGCCGAAGACCGGATCTGGCGTGCGATGTTTGGTAAATCACCGGCGGAGACCCCCATCCGTGGGGCCAGTCGCGAGCTGCTTCAAGATTCGATGGTGTTCAACCGTCGCAGCGAAATCGACACAGCGATCTTCATCGCTTCGCCGCACCGCGGCTCCGAACTTTCCAATCATTTCATCGGCCGCACTTTCGCCCGGTTGGTCCGCTTGCCCACTTTTATCACGGACACCCGGAATGCCTTCGCTTCTGTAATCACTGCGGACGCCGCTTCCCTTCAGCTTGACCGCGCACCTAACAGTATTGATACATTGTCGCCTAACAATCGATTCGTGCGCGAGGTGAACAAGCTCCCCATTGCTCCCGGAATCACCTATCACTCGATCGTGGGGGATCGTGGCAAAGGCAATGCGCTCGACTCCAGCGACGGGGTGGTTCCTTACTGGAGCTCCCACCTGAGCGGTGCGGCTTCGGAAAAAATCGTCCCTTCCGGCCACGGCGCCCACGAAAACCCCGAAGGCATCGACGAGGTGCGCCGCATTCTCAAGCTCCGTTTGAACTAACTCTATCTATTCATGAAACCGTTCCACATCTTGGCCATCGCCGCCATCGCCATCTATCAGTCCGCCCTCGCCCAGGCACCGGCCACCTTTGAAAGTGCCGTGCAACTCAATGCCGCTGAGCTCCTCTCCGCTGAGGCGCTGCGCGGTCCGTCGCACCGCGTGCGCGATCTCGCCTTCACGGATGGTTTCATGGCCCACTTCGATGTTGATACCGACTTCGGAACTTTTGAAGCCATTGGCGTACCGCAGGTGAGACGCCGGATCGTCGAGGCCGAGGCCATCCGCAAACTGGTGGAAACCTCGAAGGGGGATCTATTTGCCGAAGGGCTCAAGCGCTCCATTGAGCAGCCGATCGACGCGGTAAAAAACATCGCCAAGGACCCCGTCACTTCGATCAAGCGGGTGCCAAAAACCGTCGGCCACTTTTTCAGCAAGGTGGGTTCCTCAATTGAGAGCGGTGTGAACAAGATCAAGGATAACAACGAGGCCGGTCAAAGCCCAACGGCTGGCCAAATCGGAAGCGTCGCGAAAAACGCTGCCGGATTCGACAAGGCGAAACTCGACACCGCCAAACAACTCGGAGTGGATCCCTATTCGGACAACGTCCGCTTGCAGGAGGAAATGGACAAGGTCACCTGGGCCTTCTTCGCCGGTGGCCTGCCATTGCGCGTCGGTGCTGCGGTGGCATCCGCCGGAGTGGCCGTCGCCGCCACCAACATGGTCGGCGTGCCCGAGGAAACCTACGCCCTCACGCAATCCGAACTCGCCTTTCGCGACAGCCAGTCGCTGACCGCAATGGGATTGAGAAGCGAGGACATCCAAGCCTTTCAAATTCAGCCGAGCCTCAGTACCACTCGCCGCCATCGCATCGTCAAGGCGTTGGAAGGCCTGCCGGGCGCGACTGGCCGTGGCCGTATCATCCAGCTCGCCAATTCCTGCGGCACTCCGGAGCAGGCGGATTTTCTTATCGCCGCACTCTCGATGTTGGTGGAGCGCCAGCGCTCGGGTGCCGCCGATTACAAAACACTGCATGTCTTCGGCCGTCTCCCTGGTGGCACCACTTCTGACGGATCGGTCGAAGTACCGGCGCCCGTCGATCATGTGACTTGGACCGAACAAGTCGCCGCCTTCGCCCAGCGCGACGATATCGGGACCGCGCCCAAAGTGCTGGTCCATACTGGAAAACTCTCCGCCGCAGCCACTGCCGGCTTCACCTCGTTCGGTTGGAAAATCGTGTCGGTGGCCTATCCAGCACTTTGATTATAAAACTTTGAAAATCGTCAGCCGTGGATGCTTGGATCCGGAAGGGTCCGTCCTTTATTCGTCGTAGAATGGGAAAACCGGCTCGGCGCGCGGCGGCAGGACGCCGGGGCCGTCGTCGAAACTCGTGTCCTGACGCTCGTCGTTGACGGGGAGCGGGCGGAATGATTCCGAGTGGGTGTCCACGCGGAACTCCAGTTTCATGAGGTCGCGGTTGGTTTCCGCCATTTGATCGACCAAGTTGAGATTCTCATTGCGCAGGGTTTTAACTTCTTTGAGCAGCGCTTCAAAGAATTCTTTCTGAGGCTGTGTGTAAGTGGGACCCTGCTGACTTTTCACATCGCTGGAGGCGAGCGTCGGTGGTGCTTTAGGCTTGGCTGCTGGCACGGGCACGGCGCGCGATGGCGTCGGCCGCTGGATTGGCAGACCTTGGTGCACGGCGTCGGCGAATTGGCGGACGGACCACCAATGACTCAGGCCTGCGGCGGACATTACGGTAAGTGCAACACCACAAATTACGGGGATGGTGGATGGTTTCATCGCTTGCGAGTTGGCGCGGGTGCGGCCTTGGGTTGGGGTTCCGTTTCGGGTTTCGGCAGGGAAATGAGCAACTGCTGCAGCCTGTCGATCGCGATCCCAAGTTGTTTGGAATCGTCATCAAGCTGGCGTATGGATTTGGATAAAATCGCCCCGACGATGGCGGTTTGTTGATAGCCAAGCGACGATTCGTAGCCCGGCTCGGCGATGGTGAAAACGTCCGCACCATTGGCATCGGGGACGAGCAGATGGGGGCGGATGGTCAGCGTGATTTCGGAGCCCGGCGCGAGCTCCACCTTGCGGGTGAATGGTGGGGCGCTTTCGGAGGCTTCCAAGTGCCAGCCCGCCGGTGGTTGTGCCAGCGGCTTGGCGGGAAAGGGGGCTAACAATTTGATTTGAGACGGATCCACTGTGCCTTGTCCGGTCTGGAGTTTCTCAATTCGAACAGCGAGTCCTGCCTGGGGCTGCGGGGGATTTTGTTCTTCGGCCTCCGGGATTGCTGCTGGAGTTGTCACTTCGAGTTCGGCTTTGCTTCTCTCATTTTCCTCAAGCAGCTTTCCGCTGATCAGCACGGGTTCGACATCTGATTCGGCATCTGCGGCGACAGGGTGCGGCCGCTCACCGATGGGATCGAGCACCACGGTGATCTCGTTAGGCGGCTTTTTATCCTGGGTTTTGAGCGCTTGGGTGGCCTCGGGCACTAGATCCGCCTTGGGATCCTCCGTGACGTTCTGGGCTCCCGCGAGCAGTGAACCTGCGACGGCGATGGCGGCGATGGCATGGTGGGTGTTCATTTGCTGAAAGGTTGGATTTGGATCGACTCCATGCTATTCATACCAGCTTGGCGCGGGGTGTCGGCTGCATCCTGTTGATTAGTCAGAAGGGTCGGGCTGTCAGCGCGCAAATCGCCGACAGGGATTGAGCTGCCGACGAGGCGGTTCCACGAGGCTCGCAAATCGACTCCCTCGGCGCGGAGCATTTGGGATTTTTCCTGATAGTCGGCAAGGCGTATCAAAAGCGCGCGGGCTTCGGCCACTTCTGCAGCGGTCCAGCGCAGATTGCGGCTTTGATAGATAACCGGGACGTCGATGTCGATGCGTGCGATTAGGCCATCGGGGGTTTCTGCGGTGAGGATGTGTTGCACACGAAGATTGGTTTCTTCGAACGAGCGGTCGGCTGCCGGATGTGGCAGGACCGGTCGCGCAGCCGCTTTTTGGGATTCGCCGGGGAGCCGATTCGCACTCGGCATCAGGTTTGGGGCGACGGGCGCCGCAGCGCTTTTGGGCTCATCGACGTTGGTGATCGTCGGTTTGTCAGGGTAGGCCGTCAGGGCCTTGGCGCTCGAGGAAGCCAGCATCACCGGCTTGGTAATATACATTAGACAGAAAAGTCCTGCGAGGGAGGTGCTTACGAGAAGCAACCACGGATAGGCCCATTGCACTGGGAATGAGATCGCGCGCCGGTTACTGGTGGAGTAGGGACCGGGCGCAGTGGAGATGGCTTCTGGCTGTGTCGGCATCAGGTCGTCTTGTGGCTCGTCGTCGTCGGATACTTGGGTGGCAGATGGTTTCATGGGGTCGGCGGAAGGTTGGGAACAGCCGATTTGTCGGGCTGAGTGGGCTCGGCGGCGATGGAATGGCTCACAATAGTTTGATCGGAAACACCCGGGAAAGTGGTTATAGTCATCGATTCACTGCAGAGTCGGAGGTGCCTGAGAGTGCCGCTTACGTTGCTCATCGCCTGAAGTCCGGGGATGACTTCAAGTGCTCCGGCCCCTTGGCGTTGGCGACCGATGCCATCCGAACGGTAGATCTCAAAAGTGGCGTGGGAGTCCTCGTCATCCTCGGCCGAGACCCGGATCTGGACGCCATCAGTGAAGACCCTGAATGCGATTGGCTTCATCGGGATCGGCGTGACTTGCTGGCCGACCAGTTTGAAATGGGCTTGCAGCAGGAAGTCACCGACGTGCTTGAATTCCGCAGCCTGGGCCGGGAACGTGGCAATGAGCAGAGTGATGAGTGCTTGGAAACGCATTATTCGCCCACATCCCAAAGGGAGTCCTTGTTACTGCCGGAGGGGTCGTAAGTGACACCGGAGCCGGCATTGATGATAGGGGGAGAAACGTTGACCAGTATCGGAAGCTTGTCGCCATTCAGGGTTGCGACCGTTGGCATCGTGGCCGGATTGTTGGGAAGATACGAAAGAATGACAGCGGGGGTAAGGGCGCTAACTGCCACGGTCGGATTGTCCGCCAGATACATCCGCTGGGCTGAATAGACCGAGCGCAGCGTTTCGGTGGCTAGCCGCCCGAGTTTCCATTCGTCGATTTTGCGGGAAGTGAACATCCCGGTCTGCACCAAGGCGAGCAATACCATGATTACGACGGTCATCTCCAAGAGGGTGAAGGCTTGGTGAAAGTGAGGGTGTCGATGTGGCTTCATGACGAAAATAGTTTAGTAAATTTTAAATTTATAAAAAGCGTAAAGTCAACGATTCTTAACCTTTCATAATTTCGATGGTTTCCATGAAGTTTTTCCGGAACTCCGGATTTTCGACGAGACCTTTGATGTAGAATAATACCATGAAGGTGCAGATTGTGAAGAATGCCGCCGAGAACAGCCACCAGCTGGGGGATTTGTCCTTCGGCGCAATGAATGGCGCATACCAAGCATCGGAATCGACGATTTGAGTGGTGTACATTTGGCTGTTCTCTTTGAGCATCGTGATGAGCGCGTCGGCGGCGTTGCTGCTCTTGGCGACAAACAGGTGCTTGTAGCGTTTCCCCGGGACTTCGGGAAGTTCCACGGTGCGGATTCCCGGTGGCATCGTCTCGGGCGGACGAAGCGTGTGGATGTGCGTTTCATACACATACTTTTCACGCAGCCAGCGATCGAAACGGGTGAGTTGCATAGGAAGTGAGTGGTGGTGTTCTAAACGCCGGATTGCATCATCTTTGGTCCCATCAGGAAGATCGGGAGGAAGGTGCCGATGAAAACGGCGGCGATGAGGGCGACTGCAATGATCAAAACCAGGAAGCTGATCGCGGCGGCGAAGGCATTCATGTGATTCTGCAAATCCTCCTCGTACATTTCCGACAACATCGAAAGCTGGGCGTCCAAGGACGCCGATTTTTCGCCGATGGCGAGCATGTGGGTGACTTGTGCATCCACCGAGGTGTATTTGGCAAACGCCGTCGAAAGTGGAACGCCGGAGTGTTCGTATTTGTCCGCCGCCGTCCGCAGTTCATCGTAAAACGGAGTGTTGCGAACGCTGTTGGCAGAGACACGGATGGATTTGGCGAGATTGATCCCGTTAGAGTGGAGCAGCCCGATCGTCGAAATAAAGGTCATTTGGCGCATGCTCATGATCAGCAAACGCAGCAGGCGCCACTTGGACATGACGAATCCGAGGATCAGGTTGCGCACGTGCGCGGAACGGAAAATGACGACGACAGTCGTGATCAGGCCAATGACAAACACCGGCCAGGTCGCCTGGGTGAAATGACTCACTTGGAATGAAATCGCGGTCATGCCATCGGGTTTTGCGCCGACGCCGCTGAGCATTTCCTCAACCTGTGGAACGATCTTCACCTGTGAGACGATGAAGGCACCCATCAGCACGGCGATGATGACGCAGGGGGTGATGGTGGCTTTTTTGAGCTGCTTCTGGAAAAACAACTCACTCTTGAGCCGGGCGGCTAACGATTGGAATGCCCGGTGAAGTTGTCCGGCATCCGCTCCAGCCTGGATCAACCCGACAATGGTATCACTGAATCGTCCGGTGCGGCGGAATGCCTCGTGCACATTCATGCCGCGGTTGATGTCCTCGCGGATGCTCAGCGTGGCGTCCACCATTGCTTTGTTAGGCAGGCCGTGGCCGTAGTATTTCAGGGCGTCCGCCGTGTTGATTTGAGCGCGCAACATGGAGCCCAGGCCGCGGAACAAATCCACGAGTTCCTTTTTGCTGAATTCCTTCACCTTGCCCGGCTTGTTCAGCGAGGCAAGCAGCCCCTTGGGGGCCGCCGCAGGTGGTTTTGCAGGCATTCCGGGGGTGGCTTTGGCAGTGGTGGTGGCGCTAGTCATCGGCGTAGGTCATGTCGATCACCTTGCTCACGGCAATCAGGTCGGTTTTTCCATCACGGAGCAGTCGCAGGCCGCTGCGACGAAGGCTGGGCAACACGCCCTCCTCGGCAACTTTCATTTCAAGTTCGTAGGGACTCATCTCACCTTTCGCGAGCATGTCGGAAATTTTCGGAGTGATCGGGATGATTTCCAGGATCGCGGTCCGTCCGTTATAGCCGGTGTTGCGGCATTCCGCGCAGCCGCCGTTTTTCGCGGTGAAGACCGGGATGGTGGCCCAGCTATCATCCAGGCTGAAGGTCTTGCGATCGAATTCATCCACCCCCAATGAGGGCTCCTTGCAATACGGGCAGAGCAGTTTGATCAAACGCTGGGCGCAGGCGGCTTTGAGCGTTTGGGCGATTTTCCAGCGTTCCAAGCCGAGTTGCTCGAAGCGCTCGATGATCTGGGAGGCACGCGCGGTGTGAATGGTGGTGAGCACCTTGTGACCGGTCACTGCGGCTTCGATGGCGAGCTCGGCGGACTCGATGTCTCGCACCTCACCCATCAGAATGATATCTGGGTCCGAGCGCATGAAGGAGGCGATCATCGGCTTGAATTCCTTCGGGCTCTTCAAGTCGCAGTGGGTGATGCCGGGCACCTCGTCTTCCACTGGGTTCTCCAGTGTTAGGATATTCACATCCGGGCGGTTCAACTCCCGCAGAATGGCATTGAGCGTGGTCGATTTTCCCGATCCGGTGGGGCCGGACATGACGATGATGCCGGCGGGGATTTTCATCACCTTGTTGAGTGCGAACATCGTCTCGTCGTCGAAGGCAAGCGTGCCCTTTCCGAGCGTGACGTTGATGTTGCTCTTATCGAGCAGACGCATCGTGACATGATAGCCGCGGTATGTCCGGTGGCGCTCATAGCGGATGTCGATGGGCCGGTGGAAATAAGAAATCGTGAAGCGTCCCGAAATGCCAGGGGCCGTGTTCCGGATCTCCGTGGGCAGCCTCATGAGGTTGAGCAGGAACGCGTCGAGCCGGTCCTTGAGCTTCATCGGGATCTCGACCTTCGCGCCGATGTCGCCATCACAGCGGAATGCATAATAAAACGATTCCTTCTCGACCTTGAAATGCACGTCGGAAGTCTTGGTTCTAACCGCATCCGACATGATGGTCGCGATCAACTGGGCCATCGGCTCGGCGTAGTCGATGGTGACATCAAAGTCATGGATGTCGTCATCCATGTCCTCCACGTCGATGGCATCGAGTTCGGACTTGCTGGGGCCGTTATTGGTCGAGACAGATTCGATCGCCCGGCTGATTTCCGTGGCCAGGGTGACGATCTTGATAATTTCCACGTTAGGAAATCGGGGTGCCAAATATTCTTCCGGCAGAGGGCTCCAGGGATTGGCGATCGCGACGATCAATTGGTCCGGACCGGACATGCAAAGGGGCGCAAAAAATCCGCGCGTCATCACCGTGGAATCGCAAGTCGCGTGCAGGGTGCCATCGCAGAACTCCGCCACTTTCGGGAAAAACGGCAGGCCATTGAGCTTGGCAATAGCCGCCATGAAGCTGTAGCGGGTGACGCGGTTGGGAACCTGGTCTTGAGCCAGCTCGGCATAACTCGGATCATGCCCGGCCAGCTCGCCCATGATGCGGCGGCTGATCAATTCGTTGAAGGAGATGCCATCGAATTCAATCACAGCTCGAAGTGTTTGCGGGTGAGGAATGTCCAGCTTTCATATTCCAGCCGGGCGATGGTGACGAAAGGGGTGATGCCGACGCGCTTGTAAACCGCGTTGCGGATTTCCTCGGCGAGGATGGCGGCGGCCATTGGGTTCACCGAGGCGGTGCCGATTGTATCGGTATCTTCAGCGAAGATCACAGGGGCTAACAGGGCTCTTGCGATCTTGTGGATTTGATCGAATGCCTCATAGAAAGCGGACGGGGCGATGAGTTTTCCCGCAAATGGAATGAGCGGGGCAAACGGTGTGATGGTGGTTGCAACTTTGTTTCCAAGTTCGAGGATGATCGGGCCGATGTGCTCCTCGCCGTGACCTTGGACTCGTGCGATGATTTCTAACAGATCCGCAGGTTTACCGGCGGCGTGGGATTCGCGGGCGGCACCGATTGCCTGGGAGATTTCCGCAGGGGTTGCGGCCCGGGCTTCCTGCAGGGCACCTGCTGTCCGTTGCAAGCATTCTTCCGTAAAGTCCCACACATCCGCAGTCTTCGGCGGCGGAGTGGGTTCTAGAACGGATTGGAAGGGGGATGACATGGCTGGGTAAATGCTGAAGGTCGGAGGGTCTGAGGCCGCATCACTTCCTCGCCCGGCTGAAGCGCGGTTGGGTGGCGGGAGCTTGGGTGGCAGGTTGCAACTCTTCCGCTCGCGGGTAATAGGGCGCTTGCGTTGGTTGCAGGCCGCGGATGCTGCGTTGCACGTTTGGCTCGTGAGCCGGGCCCGGATTGTCCTCGTTGACCCAGTTGTGATCGCAATTCAGGGTGGTGGCGGAGCGGAGTCGATTGCTGCTGCTGCGATTGGCGCTGCGGTTGGTGGGATCGTAAGAAGTCGGTGTGACGATGAAGACCAAGCTGGTCTTTTCTTGGATGGCGTCTTTGCTCTTGAAGAAGAAATTCAAGATTGGCACATCGCCGAGCAACGGAACTTTGGTTTTGGCATCCGATTGTTCTTCGCCGTAGAATCCGCCGATCACCAATGAGCAGCCGTCCGGGATCCGTGCGAGGGATTCGACCATGGCCTCGGTCACGCGAGGGTATTCATTACCGGTGATGCCCTTGATGCGGCCGGTGATCTGCGCATTGCGTGGGCGCATCTTCATGCGGATGGTGCCGTCGGGTAGCAGGGTGGGCGTCACCACCAGCGAGATGCCGATTTCACGGTGCTTGTCGGGATCGGTGTCGATGGATTTGTCGCTGGTATCGATCTTGTAGCGGACTTCCTCGGTAACGGTGGGATTGCCACCGGAGGTGGCCTGGGTGCTGGTGGTGGTGATGATGGGAACCCGGTCGATGATGGAAATCGTCGCCTGCTCGTTGTCTTCGGTGATGAGTGTGGGGTTAGAAACCTGGCTGGCGAGGCCGCCCTCGGCGAGTGCGCGGAGCACGCCTGTGAGTTGAAGGGGGGTGAGCACCAAGTTTGAACCCTGGGAGACGCTGGCACCACCTTCGCCTCCGCTGATGGAGGGCATCTTGAGTCCGAAGACCGAGCTGAGATCACGGATGACGTCGAATGAGGCTCCTGTGGCGCCGAGCGAGGAAGACCAATTGACGCCGGTACGTTCCGCGGCACCGCTGTTCACGCGGAGGATTTTGGTTTCGACGATGATTTGGCCTTTGGCCTTGTCGATGCCATGGAGCAGCGAGCGGGCTTGCTCGATGCGGTGTGCGGAGTCAATGATGATGATGGTGTTGGTCTTTGGCTCGAAGTTCACAATGCCGGTGCCAGGGCTGAGCATGGGTCTGATCAACTCCTTGATCTGTTCCATGTCGGTGGGGCGGAGGTAGCGGAGTTGATAGTGGAACTCGGCGCTGGGAAGCTGGGCGAGTTGGGCCTGGGTGAGTGCGTAAATGGTGTTGCCCTTGGTGTGCAGCGAGAGACCGTACATAAAGGCGAGTTCTTCCATTTGCGAAAGGGGATTGCCATCGTTGAGGTGGCCCGTGACGAGAAACTCGGGCCCGCTGATCTTGGTGTTGTGGAAATATTGGCGGCTGGCGGATTTTGCGAGGAATTGGAAGATATCATTGAGTCCAGCGTCTTTGATGATGAAGCCTTCATCGGATTCTTGCATTTCCTGTTTTTGGTCTTCGAGAGGGGCGAATGGCGCACCGGCGGCTGGGGCTACGTATTCCGCAGTTGCATCTCCAGGTGGCTCAGGCGCTTCGGGGAAAGTCGATGGGGGCAGGCTATCGGATGACGAGGGCAGTCCGGGCGGCAGCTCGGCAGAGATTGCCAGATCCTGTGCGGGGGGGGCGTCATCGGAAATTTCCGGCAGCGGGTTCTCCACTGGATCGGCAACGGGTTCGGTCACAAAATTGACAGGGGTCTGGGCATGAAGCATGCCGCCCGCAAGGACCGCGATGGTGAGTGTGATGAGGTTCGCAACTTTCATAGAGATAGCGGTTTGGCAGTTTAGCGGTTTAGAGTGTTTTCGGTGAATGACTCACCGACGTCGAGTTCGAGCGGAGCGTCCGGACGGTCTGGGACCATTCCGCGCGCGGTGATTCCACGATTGCCGGGAGTCATGCCTGCGGGCAGCATGTCGAGCTTGCGGGTGGCGGTTTCGCCGCTGTCCAGATCGCGAAAGGCGATCTCGCGTGAGCTCACCTCGGTGACTTCAATGTGGATGAGCTTGCCACGAAAAGTGAGTGGGAAGCGGTCGCCTTGGCCGATGGATCGGGTTCCCACCAGGAAGCGTTTTTCCTTGGGCATGATGGTGGTGACCACGATCATGCGCACAATGTCGGAGAATGGAGTGGCTTGGAGTTGTGGCACGCGCCGGTTGGCTGTTGCCACCGTTTTGATGATCGGCTTTGCGTCGGAATCCTGAGCCTGGCCGAAGGGATCGTTGTCACGCGATTTCATTGAGAATATCGAGCTAAGTGAGGCAACATACGCATTCAGTTCGCCGGGGCCCACCAGCCGGGAAGGGGTGGGGATGTCGATGGGTTCCGCTTCTTTAGCGGCTTCTGTCGCGGTTGCTTTGGCGGCAGTTGGACTCGGCGCGCTGGTTTTGGGGCTTTTCGCCGATTGCGCGGTGGCGTTGTGGCTGTAGATCGAGGTGGTGAGGAGCATTGCCGCAGTGGCCGTAACCCAGAAAGCGCCTGAGCCCTGCTTGATGAAGCGGGCTGCGCATGGTTTCTTTGCGGGTGATGGAAGTGCGGGTTGCATGGGCGGCGAGAAGTTAGTTTTCCCAAGCGGTGTAGGCGACCTGATAGTTCAAGAGCGTGGACTGGTTGGTGCTGGGGTCGATCCGGAGTTCTTGGAGTTGCAGTTGCGGCATCCGGGTTTCGAGTTCGAGGAAGGCCCTTTGCATGGTGCGGAAGGTGCCGCGGAAGGCGATGCGGATCTGCGAGGAGTTCTGCGCGGAAATCGAGCCGAAACCTCCGCTGCCACTCGGGCGTTCGAAGGCAGTTTGTTGGATCTCCTTACTCGGAAGGTGTTCCGAGATCGCGCGAAGATTGGTGGTGACCGCGCTAGCGGTTTCTTCGGATAAGAATGAGTCCCAACGTGCCAAGTGTTTGCTCTGACTGACTAGCTGGGATTCGATCTGGAGCCCGGCCCTGCGGTTGATTTCGTAGGCTTTGAAGTTTTCCTGTTTATTTTCGAAGGAGGCGACCATCTTGCCACTCAACATAATTCCAATGCCGACGACGGCGGCGGCTGCGGCGACAGGCAGAACAAGCCCGAATAGGACGATGGGTTGGCGGTAGAGGTGCATATTGTTAAGTTCAATGAGCCTTGGCGACGTTTACCGCCATGGAGTCGGTGGCTTCGAAGCGCTGGGTGATGGTGAGATCGAAGGTGAAGGGATAGGTGGATTCATCCGCGATATGCGCTTGCTCAGGGGGAATGGCTTTATAGCCGGAGTTTTCCTGGGTGCGGACATTGACGACGATGTTGCGGTTGCCGGTGTTCGGGCTGTAAGCTTGGCTCCCGGTTAGCTTCGCAATTTCGCTGAAGTGAGCGGAGATGCCCTCGCGGGTGTTGAGGTTGTTTAGATATTCCAAGGCTTCATCGCGGGCATAGCCGGTGATTTTCCACTCTTTGGTGAATCCAACCTTAACTTGTCCGGGGGTGGTGGCCGGACGCACGGCGTGCGCGAAGGTTTTGACGATCATGCCGCTGTTTTCGGGAAACATGCGGGCGAGCGATTCCATCGTGGTCCATGCCTTCGAGCGGTCTTCGAGAAGATTGTTCCAGTGTTCGCCTTTTTTCCGCTCAAGAGTGAGTTTTGACAGTTTTTCCTGCACAAAACTTGCTTGGCTCGGGTGGAAAGACCATTCGGGACGTCGCATCAAATCGATCATGCCGAAGGCGAGATAGGCAAAGCACAAAACCGTAATGGCGAAAACCGCGACCCGGGAGAGGCGCAGATATTTGAGAAGTCGCATCTCCGAGTGGTCCGGATAGATTTCGACGGCTTCGTTTGGAGTGGTTAGGAAATTCTGCAGCGCCCATTTGTCATCGCGCAGAATCGAGAAGGTGTGGCTGGTGATGCCGCGGGCCCCGGCAGGCACCGGGGTGGCGGCGATGGCGGGCTCCGGGCACCACTTAGGAACTCCCTCCGCTTCGATCAGCTGGATCACCTCGACCCGGCAGGTGTTGAAGGTGATTTTAAGATCGGCATGCAGAGTGGCATCGACATCCGTCCCGAGAGGAACCAGAAACAGATCGGAATCGACGAATTCCAGCGATGCATTGGTCGTCAAAAGCGCGTTGCGGAAATTCGTGGGTCGGCGTAGACCGCGGTGCTGCAGCGTCCGGACGAGACGCAGATCGGCGTGCTCGTTGAAGAATGCCAATGCGGTGAGCCATGGGTATTGCAGCACGGCGACAAACGGCTTGCCCGGCGTCGGCTTGAGCACTTGGCTGAGGCCCATGATCGCCACCAAAGGCGCACTCAGAGCGTGGGTGATGAGTGGGAAATTTGCAGATTCTCCCGCTTCGCGGAGGGAATTCAGGAAAGGCGCATATTGCCGGGTGAGGGTGATGGTGGTGCCGATCACCGCGCTCCCGGCAGCCGGGTAGGGTATTACGCGCCATGTGGCTTGATCCATCTGGATCGAGGAGTCCTCGAGAATCGAGCTGGGCTCGGTAAAAGCGGTCTCGCGGAGTTCGGGGAGTGCGGCTGGGTTGTCCAACTCGGGCTTCAGCTCGGTGGTGGCAAACTCATCGGCGATGTGGAGAATCACTCCCAGCGAAGTGGCGCCGTTGGATCGGGCGCATTTGAGAGCCTCGGCGATCAGGCTGTCTGTTTTTGCGGAATCGTGGAAGACGCCTTCTTCGACAGAAGGACCTGGACTCCATCGATCTTTTTTACGATCGAAATAGAAAGTGGAGACGGTGGATCCATCCGCACGAATGTGAAGTTGGAAGTTCAGGTCGAGCGCCTCTTGATACCACGCAGCGTTGCTGGCGCGGGTGGTGCTGCGCAGGATGGAACAGGCCTGGCTGAATTGCTGCCAAGGGTTCAAGGACGCCGGATGTTTGAAAGTGGCCAAGGGACTGGACGGTGAGAGAGGTCACGGCGGACTGGAGGGCCGTTCCGAAAAATGATCAAGCTAGGGAGAGGGAAACGGCCCGCCCACGATGGACGGGCGGACCGTGGAATGGTGGATCCGGTGTCTAACGGACCATGGTGCAATTACCAGCCTTCGTAATCACCAGCGGCTTTGAATCCATATTCTGCAATCAGGGCGTTATTGGAGGTATAGAGGAAGCCCGGAGCTGTCACCACGTCGGCATATGTATAAGCAGCCAAGGTGGCCGGAGGTGTAGGCGTTTTCATGTAACCAGTCGCTCCGGTAGCACTGACGATCACGGCATTAAGGAGTGCATCAGTTGCTTTGAGGTTGTTCATGTTTTCATGACCGCGGGCGGCTTGTTGCACGTTGCGGATGTTCATGATGTTGGCGGAACGGTCGGAACCTTTCTTCCAGGCACGGGCACCGACGAAGAGGATGGAGATGAGGGAAAGCAAAACGAGGATGACGACCGTCAATTCGAGGAGGGTCATACCGGACTTGCGCTTCATGGACAGGGTGTTGGTCAGTTTCATAGTCTGTTATTTTCTAGTATTTATTCGGGTGTGTTTTTTGTCGGATAGAGAGCGGTCCTGGGACTCGAAGGTTTCTGAGTTCTTCGGGGGTGGGGCGGTTCTCGGAGAGGGGTTAGGGAAGTTGGCAGTGATCAGTGATCAGTGATCAGAGAAGAGGAAGAGTGGAGGAAGTGATCAGTGATCAGTGAGCAGTGAGCAGAGAAGAGGAAGAGTGGAAGAAGTGACCAGTGATCAGTGAGCAGAGAAGAGTGGAGGATTAAGAAGGTGGAAGCTTGAGTTTGGGGTGAATGTTTGGTGCGGAGCGTATTTGACTTTCAACTTTCAGACTTTCAGACTTTGTTTCTTTGATCTGCCTTACTTCTAATATGTTTTAACTAAATTGCTATAACGTGATCGCGTAGTATTTTGTTCGTATGGTCTTTTCTGATCACTGATCACTGATCACTCGACACTCATTCCCCATCGTCATTCTTATTCATCTTGGAGTTCTCGAAAGTTTCATGGGTGATGAGGCCTTGATTCATGAGGCGGCGGAGATTGGAGTCCCATTCGATGTTACCGGCGCGGCGGATGACATCTTCGAGCGAACGGGCACCGCCGTCGTAGTTGGCGATGGCGCTGGAAACGGCATCGTCGTTGTTTTGAAGAAACTCATAGGTGAGCACGCGGCGTTGGAGGCCGTTGAGCAGTCCTTGGGAGTGGATGAAGATGAGAATTTCCGCGAGGCGGCTTAGGACCGAGGTGTGGTTGTCCTTCGGGTAGAGTTCGAGAATCCGGCCGATGGTCTTGACGGCACCGGTGGTGTGCAAAGTGGATAGCACGAGGTGACCGGTCTGGGCGGCTTCCATGCAAGTTTCCATCGCTTCACGATCCCGGATTTCTCCTAGCAGAATGATATGGGGTGCTTTCCGCAGCACATCCTTGAGACCCTGGCGGTATGAGTGGAGATCGCGGCCAACTTCTTGTTGGGTGACGATGCTGGGAGAGGGGATGCGATGCCCGGGATAATCCGGATCATCCATGTCATCGGGGTATTGATACTCGATCGGATCCTCGACGGTGACGATGTGCTTCGGGTGATTGCGGCGCGCCCAATCGATGAGTGAAGCGAGCGTGGTGGACTTGCCCGAGCCGGTCGGACCGGTGACGAGGCAAAGTCCGGCGCGTTTCAGCACGCCATGGCGAAGGGTGTCCGTGGTGTCGGGGTCGATGCCGAGGGATTCGAGTTCGGGAATGAAATCGTTGAGGATCCGGCAAGTAACACCGAGGCCGGAGGAGCTGAGGTGGGCCTGGATCCGCAAGCGGCCGGAGCGCTCGCCGTTGTTGCCCATCGGCACGCCGTCGCAGGAGAAATCGGCGACGCGGGTTTCCGAGAAAGTCTTGATCGCGAGGCGGATTTTTTCATCCACCCGTTGCTCCATGCCTTGTTCCTGGCCGAAGCCGTGACTGCCGCTCTCGCGGTTGCGGATGAGTTCCTTGAGGATCTCGTCCATGTTGGCGGCGGAGAGGATGCCGAGGAAGTCGAGTTTCTCCATGCCCTTGTTGGTATGGATGTAAACCGGGCGCTCGGCGCGCATTTGAATGTCGGAGACGCGCAGTTCGCGGCAGACGCGGAAGATGATCCCTAGCAGATCCGCGCCGCGCATGCCCGCTGCAAAACGCGCCGGTGCCGCTGCCGGGGATTGACCCGGAAGTGGTGGCGGTTCGGCGATGGCGTTGAAGACGGACATGGGAGAGAAGAGGTCGAAAGTCGGAAGGTCTAAAAGTCGAAAGTCGGAAGATAAGATGTCGGAAAGTCGAAGGTCTTAAAGTCTTAAGGTCGAAGGTCGGGAGATAAGAAGTTTAAGAGTTGAAGGTTGGGAGAGGTGTGATTTCCATATGAATGGGAGCTTGGATATTCGACCTTAAGACTTTGAGACATTAAGACCTTGAGACTCCATTTTCTCCGAGGCTTGCGGCTGGAGCTCGTTTTCGAGGCGGGTGATGGTTTTTACGCAGGCCTCGCGGATCTTGCAGATAAAGCTGTAGCGGTCCTCGCACTCGGCGATGCGTTGGTTGGAAATCAGATCCCACTGCTTGGTTTCGTCCCACTCCCTGGCGAGTGAATCATAACGAGCGAGGCTGTGGTCCAGAATCCCCAGAAACTGGCGCATTTGCGTCGTGTTGAACTTGGGATTCGGCTCTTTCTGATCGATGAACATGAATTGCAGGATGTTGGTCGCCGCCGCCGCTGCAGTGAGGGCCGGGCGAGGGTCATGCTCCTGCTTGAGGCAATACTGAATGGTCTCCTCCGCGAGTTTGGCGACCGAGGCATTCAACTCCGGGCGGGTGCCGAGGCTTGCTTCCGAGTAGAAGAGATTGAGGGAGTTGTAATTTCCGTAGTGCGAGGGATCGAGCTTGTAGGCAAAGCGCAGCTTGTCCTCAGTCTGGCGGCGGATATAGCGCTTGTGAGCTTCGCCGGGTGCCTTGGGATTGGTGCTGATGGTCTCAATTTTGCTCAAAGAGGCGAGGAAGCCCTCGAAGCGGGCTGATAGATTGGGACTCGATTTGGCGACAGCAGGGGATTTTGCCTCCGGCTGAGGGTATTTAAGAACTTTAGGAACCGACGCAGGGATCGCGGCGGCGGTTTCGTCCTCACAAGACATGCAGGAATCGCCATCCTTGTGATGATGGACGCCGGTGCCCATCGCTCCGTGGAAGTAGGTCTCGATCGGTCCCTGCATCGCCATGGCGAATACCTCGCCGTAGGGGCTGCCATTGATGCCCATGGGATTGAGTGGCACTTTTAAATCAGCATCTGCGACCAGCGGGCGCCCGGCAAACGCCCAGGCAAGCGCGCCAGTGCCGATGAGGCCTGCGGAGATTGCGTTGGTGAGTGTGCGTGACATGGGAAGGGAAGAAATTTGAGATTTGAGATTTGAGCTGTGAAATGTGCGGTTAGGCGGCGGATTTGGTGCGGAACGCGAGGCGGGATAGTCCCAGATAGACGGCAAGGATTCCGGTGAAGTAGAGCGCCATGTTCCAGAAGCCTTCGCTTGGAATAGAGCCTCTCTTGAAAAGCAACCGCTGGGTGAGATCCGCGAAGCTGTAATGTGGCGAGTAAATCCAAAGGCTGCGGAGTATCGGATTTTCCTCAAGCTTCAGCATGTGCTCGATGTAGCCGACGCCATAGAGACCGTAGATCGCGATGAGCAGGGTGACCGTGAAGCCGGTGATGCCACCGAAGCGGGAAGCGATCGCGGTCGCCAATGCGAGCAAGGGCGTGGTCACCAATAAGAAAAGCGCGGTGTATTGCAGGTTCAGCACCCACCACATCGCGCGTTCCTCGGCGTTGGAGGGGGCAGCTCCGAACTGGGAGATGAGTCCCGTGATGATGGCGAGTGGGGCGATGAAACAAACCACCGCGAGCCAAATTTCAAAGAGTTGCCGTGTCGCGGAGATGCCGGTGGTTTGGAAATACTCGCCGACGCCGGTTTTGGCGTTGGTTTCGCCTTCGCGGGCGGCGGTAAAGAGCCCCCAAAGTAAGGTGCAGACCCAGAGGGTGCCCCAAGCGGCCAGGATTCGTGCGGGTTGCACGAGGATCGGCTTCTCGGTGGCGCTGGAAATCATCGGCAGAGCAAAAGGCAGGACGAGCACCGCAAACGCGCAGATCGCCCAAGCTTTACGCTGGAATATCGTGGCAAAGGTGAGTCGGAAGAGTCTCATGGCTTCAGTTCATTAAAGTTTTCAGGCCGCTCCAGGTCTGGCCTTCTCCTTGAAAATGGCGGGCGTTCTGGCCCTCGATCATCACGGCGCTGGGCATTTCCATCGAATCGTAATCCGGATGGCAGCTCACGAGGCGCAGCACGTTGGCCGAGGATTCTTTCCAGATTTCCTCAAAAGCCTGGCGGGCAAAGGCGTCGAGGCCGCTGAAGGGCTCGTCGAGAAGCAGGATGTTGCCGCGGTCCGCTTTGACGGAGAATTCGGCCATCACCAGATTGGTTTTACGGCGATTGCCGGTGGAAAGGCGGCCGTAAGGCTTTTTGGTGTCCAACTCGATGCGCTTGGCGAGCTCAAGAGCCGGGCTGACTTTCGCCTTCGGCAGCAGCATTCTGAAAATCACCGCCGGGGTGATTTCGGCATCGAAGCGAAGATCTTCGGGAAGGTATTGCACAAATCCCTCAACCCGGAATTTGCCGGCGACCGGCTTCAGGGTGCTTGCGAGGGTGCGGAGCAGGGTGGTTTTACCTCTGCCATTGCGGGCCAACAGGAAATGAGTGCCACCGGTAAGCACCACCTCTTGCCCGAAGCGGGCGAGGGGGCTGCCGTAGCCAATCTCAAGACCTGGGTCGAGATGGATGGATGGGGCTTGCTTGCTGATCATGATGAATTCCGATTTCGTTGCGGTTTTAGGCCAATTTCGCAGATAGTCAAGAAGTCTTAAATATCTGTTTCGCTAACCTTTCTGACAACTAAGACAATCATTTTGGGTTGGCAATCTTTTTTTGAACATTTACAAGGCTCGGGTGTCATTTTTTTAAAAAGTAATATCGGACTGCCTCCTATGGCCCCAATTTCAAGGTATTTGAAGATTCTTGAGCGGTGCGTGAATTTGAGAATTCGGTAAATTTTTTCACAATGAATTCACATCCGGGCAGGTAGCTTGCTCACCTGGGACTGCGCATCAGTGGGATCCAATCCGCGCGCGTTGCTAATCCGGCTGCACCTATGGAGAAGGGGTTTGAAACCCCTTTCACAAGCAAGGCTCTTTCCGGTGCCTCGTGAAAGAAAGGGGTTTCAAACCCCTTCTCCCTATTACACCGAAATCCCCAGATCTTCATGCGTGGCAGTATAAATCAAGTTCGTCGGAAATTCTTCGTGACGCGGGGGAGGTGGCTTGTAGAACTCCCGCAGCGGAATTATGGCGGGCAAGCTAACTTACCAACAGGCAGGAGTGGATACGCGTAAAGCGGCCGCTCTGGTGGGCGATATCGGCACTCATGTGCGCAGAACTCAACAGACACGCAAGTTGTGGGGAGCCTTCGGGCTTTTTGCCGCCTGTTACGACCTGAGCAGCTACAAGGAGCCGGTCATGATGACCGGTTGCGACGGCGTCGGGACGAAATTGGAGCTGCTGCTCGAACACGATCTCCTCGAAACGGCGGGCAAGGATCTCGTCGCGATGAGCGTGAACGACATTCTCACCACCGGTGGCGATGCGCTGTTGTTTCTCGATTACATCGGGATCGCGGCCCTGCATGAGGAAAAAATCACCCGCCTCATCTCCGGCATGGCCGATTATTTGGAAGCCTGCGATTGCATCCTGGCCGGCGGCGAAACCGCCGAAATGCCGGGCATCGTCCCGGTGGATGTCATCGAACTTTCCGGGTTCTGCATCGGTTGCGCCGAGAAGCCCGACCTCATCGATCCCACCACCGTCGCCGTCGGCGATGTGTTGATCGGCTACGCCTCGGACAGCATTCACGCGAATGGCTGGTCGCTCGTCCGCCGCGTGCTCAACGAATTTCCCGGCGAGGTCACCGACGAGGAACTGCACGCCTGGCTCAAGCCCACCCGCCTTTACCACGATGTCACCCGCGATCTCAAAAAATCCGGCGTGAAGCCCAAAGCGATGTCCCACATCACCGGTGGCGGCCTTCCGGAAAACCTCGAGCGCCTTTTCCGCGGAATGGGTGCCGATCTGGAAATCCCGCGCTGGGAGCTTCCGGGCATCGAGAAACTCCTCCGCCACGTCGATGCGGAAGATCGTTTCCACACCTTCAACATGGGAATCGGCTGGGTGGCCATCGTCGCCGAGGCCGATGTCGAAGCCGCTCTCAAGGCTGGCGACGGCGGCACAGTCCTTGGACGAATGGTTCCTAAAGAAGGAGTGCGCGTCCGGGTGATCGGCGAGTGATGATAATTTCCAACCACGAATGAGCGACTTCCTCAAACACGAATGCGGGATCGCGGCGGTGCGACTCCGCAAACCGCTGGCCTATTATTACGACCGCTACGGCACCTGCCTCTGGGGGCTTAACAAGCTGTTTCTCCTCATGGAAAAGCAGCACAACCGCGGCCAGGACGGCACCGGCATCGGCTGCGTCAAAATCGACATGCCGATCGGCCAGCCCTACGTCAACCGCCGTCGCGGCATCGAAAAAGACGCGCTCGCCGAGATTTTCCGCAAGGAAATCAAGAATTTCTACAAAATGTCGCGCAAGGGCGTGATGAACCACAAAGACCCGGAAAATGTTAAAAAACACTTCGACTTCGGCGGCGAAATCCTCGTCGGCCACCTGCGCTACGGCACTTCCGGCGATTTCGACGAAGGCTGCTGCCACCCCTATTTGCGCCGTAGCAACTGGCCGACGCGCACCCTCATGGTGCTGGGGAATTTCAACATGACCAACGCAGCCGAGCTCAATGATGTGCTCATTGATCGCGGCCAGCATCCGGTTTTCGGCACCGACACCCAGACGGTGTTGGAGGAAATCGGCTATCATCTCGACGAGGCCCACACCGACCTCTACCGCCATCTGCGCGATTCCGGCGTGCCCGGCGCTGAAATGCCCGCGCAGATTTCCGCCGCGCTCGATGTGCCGAAACTCGTCGCCGAGTCCGCCGCCGCCTGGGACGGTGGTTACGCGATCTGCGGCGTGATCGGCAATGGCGACATGTTCGTCATGCGCGATCCGCGCGGCATCCGACCCTGCCACATGCTGGTCACCGACGAAGTCATCGCCTTCGCCTCCGAGCGGGTGCCGTTGATGACCGTGTTTGAGGCCGACGCCAGCGAAGTCAAAGCGGTCGATCCCGGCTCGATGATCACCATCAAGTCCGATGGCACGATGACCGACTCCGCCTTCGCGCCACCGCAGAAATACACGCCTTGTTCGTTCGAGAAAATCTACTTCTCACGCGGCAACGACCCGCAGATCTATCGCGAGCGCAAGGCCATGGGTGCCGCGCTCGTGTCACAGGTCGTCGAGGCCATCGGCGGGGCGTTTGAAAAAACCATTTGCTCGTTCATCCCTAACACAGCAGAGACCGCCTACTACGGTCTGATGGACGGGCTGCGTCTTTACCGCCGCCAGGAAGTGCGCTCATCGATCCTGAAAGCGTCCGAAGAGGGGATTCTAACACCCGAGTTGGTGGATGACCTGATTTTGCGAAACTGGCCCAAGGGTGAAAAAGTCGCCCACAAGGATATCAAGATGCGCACCTTCATTTCCCAGGAAAAAGGCCGCGATCAAATGGTGTCCCATGTTTACGACATCACCTATGGCGTCGTGAAACCCGGCGACTACCTCGTTGCGCTCGATGATTCGATTGTTCGCGGCACCACCCTCAAACAATCCATCCTCAAGATCCTCGCCCGCACCAAGCCGGGCAAGATCGTCGTTTGTTCCACCGCGCCGCAGATCCGCTATCCGGATTGTTACGGCATCGACATGTCGGAACTCGGGAAATTCATCGCCTTCGCCGCCGCCGTCGCGCTCCATCGCAAGGCGGGCAGGCAGTCTTTGTTAGATCGGATCTACGATCAATGCCGCGCCGAGTTGGAACTTCCCCCTCATGAGCGCACCAACCGCGTCAAGGCGGTTTACGAAGCGTTCACCGACGACGAAATTTCTGCCGAAGTCAGTCGCATGGTCTATCCGGAAGGCATTGATTGGAACGGCGAGGTCCAGGTGATTTTCCAAACCATCGAAAACCTCCACGCCTCGATCAAGGGGCCATGCGGCGATTGGTATTTCACCGGAAACTACCCGACCGCCGGCGGCTACTCGATGGTCAACCTCGCGTATCTCCGTTGGTACGAAGGAGTCGGCGGCCGCAGTTACGATCTCCCGCTCTGATTGCCTTCTTTGCGATTCCATCTTCCCACAAACCGGATACCCTCCGGCCATGATTGGAATCGTATTGGGCTCCGGCCTTGGATTGTTAGCAGATGCCGTGGTCGTCGAGCGCGAAGTTTCTTTCGTCACAGCGGGCCTGCCCGTGTCATCCGTGCCCGGGCACGAAGGAAAATTTCTCTTCGGCAAACTGGGTGAAACTCCGGTCGTCCTGATGAAAGGCCGCGTCCATCTCTACGAAGGCCAAGACCCGCGCACCGTCACCGGTGGTGTGCGCTGGATGGCGGAGCAGGGGATCCGGAATCTCATTCTCACCAACGCCGCCGGCACCTTGAATCCGGAATTTCCGCCCGGCTCCTGGATGATGCTCAACGATCATCTCAATCTAACTGGCTCGTCACCCTTGTTAGGTGCCGACTTCGTCGATCTGTCCATCGCCTACGATGCCGACTGGCGGGCGGAATTCCGCGCCGCCGCAAAAACCTCCGGCATGCCGCTTCACGAAGGCGTTTACGCCGGCTTGCGCGGTCCGCAATACGAGACCCCCGCGGAAATCCGCATGCTGCGCAGCCTCGGGGCGGACGCCGTCGGCATGAGCACCGTGCTTGAAACCATCCAAGCCCGCTCGCTGGGCCTGCGCGTCGCCGCCTTTTCCTGCCTCACCAACTGGGCCGCCGGCATCACCGCCGACACCCTCGACCACCACGAAGTCCTCGAAACCGGCAAACAAGCCGCCGCCGCCATGATCCATCTCCTAACAACCGTCGCTGGAGTAAAATAAGGAGGAGGGACCTTACTGTCCCTCTCTTCCTCTTCCCCCCAAAAAAAATGCTCCCCCAACCCCCACCCAACGCACTCACTCCGCCGCCTTCGGAGGCGGCGATCCTTTCCCGCACGAAATGGAAATGGCTCCAGGGCGTGGGTTTGTTTTCCGTGTTCATCGTGTTGGCGGGGTTGACGGCACCCATGACCATTCGCAGTCGCAAAAAATCGGACCTGACCGAAGCCGTCAACAATGCCCGGCAGATCGGTCTGGCGCTGTTTGAGTTCGAGACCGAATACGGAAACCCGCCCGCTGGTCGTCACCCCCTTGATTCCAGGAACCGACCGCTTCGATCCCAAGCGTTTCGATGGCAAGGCGATCATCCTCCGGATGGACAACAGCGTCAGCTCCATGATGATCGATAAGAGCGGACACGTGTTGCTCGATGGCCGCAACCTACTCGATCCGAAGCACTCGATCTGGTCCGGCCTGCCGCCCACCCTCGTCTGGCCCGAGTGATCCTGGGAGCGCCGACGTCCCCGTCGGCTCCTGGGAACGCCGACGTCCCCGTCGGCACAGCGAATGAGTAGCCAATGAAAAAGCCGTGAACGTCACCCCATGGTCACCCCATTCGTATGCCGACGAGGACGTCAGCGCTCCCGGCGGCACTCAAGGCAGCTTCCACGCGTCCCGGTATTTTGCGTATTCCGCCTTGGGCAGCAGCACGTAAAGCGGACGGCGCGTCGGATCGATGCTGGAAATCAACCACCGCAGCCTGGCCTCATTCATCGTCGTGCAGCCGGCGGTCGGGCGGCTGCCACCACTGCGCCAAACGTGGAAAAAAATCGATGATCCCGCATTGGGCACCACTTTTGGCGGCGCGTTGTGGGCGATGAACAACTTGAGCACGTGCGCGGCGTCGTTTTGTTTCATCTGTTGTTTTTTCTCCCACGCGGTGGCGGGCTCCTGCTTGAGAATGACATTCCGGTTGTATTGACCCGAGTTCGGATCCTCCACCCAAAGGTCGCGCGAGGTCACCTGGCGGTAGAAAAGCTTGGGATGTTTGCGGATGCTCGGCTCACGACCCCACGCGCCCCCAATCTCGAAAACTCCGGCCGGCGCGCGCATGTCGCCCTCTTTTTTAACAGCCTCTCCAGCGGGCACCGGATGCAGCCCGAGCCCCCAAATCAGCCCGCTTTTCCCCAGCCGACCACTCCAAGCCTCCGCCGCCGGTTTCCACGAACCGCCTTTTTTCTCGAAAAGCGTGAGCGTGACCTTGGATGAATCCCAATCGTCGGCCACGCCTAACAGACATTGGCTGGAATTGGATGGCAGCTCGAAGGCAGCCAGCGGAATGACCGTTAGAAAAGCGGGCAGGATGAATTTGAAGCAGGTCAAGATCATGGTAGCGGAGTTTAAACCAAGCCGGGCATCCGACAAACGAAAATGATGACCCGCCATGACCCGCCATGACCCGCCACTTCCACCACGTTTGCGAAAGTCATCCGAAATCACTCAGCTTTAACGAATTAAAAATAAAATATCTAAGATATTAAATATGATTTCCCATCGTTTCCCTGCTTATCGGAATATTTAGGAGGCTCAATGTTTGCATGGGCGGGGGGAATGATTTAGGGTCGCGTCAATGGTGCTGACAAGAACGTTGCGGGCGGCCACGGGTTGGCTGGAACTGGGATTGGCGGATGAGGCCTTGTATGAGCTTCAATCGCTGCCCGTTGAAGATCAAAGGGGCCGGGAGGCGCTGGAGGTGAAGCTCGCGGCGCTGATGGAATGCCGCTCGTGGAACATGGCATCTGAAACGGCGCGGCTGCTTTGCCTGATGGAGAAAAACGAGCCGGAGTTTTTCCTGCGGGCCGCTTTCTGCCTGCACGAAACGGGCGACACTTTGGCGGCCTGCAACCAACTGCTCCGCGGCCCGAAAACGTTGTTTGAAATGGCGGTATTCCATTACAACCTCGCCTGCTACCTGTGGACGCTTGGCGAGGGACCTCGGGCGCGGAGTCATTTGAAACAAGCGATCACGATGGATGATTCCTTTCGTGAGGCTGCCCGTGAGGATAGGGATCTGGTTGGGATCTCGCTGGTGGACGGTGAGGAATGAGGGCTTTGGGCTTTGGGCCGGACTGTGTACGCTTCCTGCCTGTGAGATAATGCCGCCGGCTTTGGCGCGCTGGGAGATGATTGTGTTAGAGCGGGTGCTTTGATGACTACCGCATGCCCAGAATCAACCTAACGGAAATTCGCCGTCATCATCAATGCCGTGCCAGCCGAGGCGGCCGAAGGCGCGAAGAATCGAGGCAAGCGGTTCTCCCTCTTCCTCGCCCTCGCCGTGCTCGATGGTGGCGGAACTGCTGAGGCCACGGTTGGACTCGATGCTGATGACGGTGGTGTAGGTTTCCAGATAGATCCAATCGCCCCAGGCCTTGGCCTCATGACGGGGTTCGAAATGTTCTTTGCGAAGTGAGGCGAGCACTTCGGAGATGGTGCTGGGGCTTGCGGAATCCGGGAGTTTGATGAGAGTTTCCATGCGGTGGCTGGGGCAGGGGAGAAAGTGACTGTGCGCAGCTTAGGGACCCTTATGTGGCGGGTCGAGGATCGATTGCAAAACTCGCTTCACAAAGTTTCGCGTAGGCGGCGTTGTTGGCCATGAGTTCATGGTGGGTGCCTTGTTCGATGAGGTGGCCGTGGTCGAGAACGCAAATGCGGTCGGCCTTTTGAACGGTGGAAAGGCGGTGGGCGATGACAAAGCAGGTGCGGTCCGAGCGAAGGTTTTCGAGGGCTTCCTGAACGAGTCGCTCGGTGCGGTTGTCGAGTGCGGAAGTCGCTTCGTCGAGCAGCAGGATCGGCGGGTTTTTCAACAAGGCGCGGGCGATGGAAAGCCGTTGTTTTTCTCCGCCGGAGAAGCGGATACCTCGTTCGCCGGCCATGGTGTCGAGCCCGTCGGCACTGGCGCGGACGAATGACGCTGCGTTGGCGGATTCGAGTGCGGCCCAGAGTTCATCGTCGGTGGCATCCTGTTTGGCGAGCAGGAGATTGTCGCGGAGGGTGGTGTTGAAGAGGAAACTTTCCTGGGTGACGTAGCCGAGTTGGTCGCGAAGCCATTCCTTGGAGAGGCTTTCGAGGGGCTGGTCATCGATGAAAATCTGTCCGCCGGTAGGTTCGTAGAATCGTGTTAGAAGATTGAGGATGGTGGATTTTCCAGCACCGGTGGCCCCCACGAGGGCGATGGTTTCTCCGGGGTTTGCCTCGAGTGTCAGTTGGCTGATGGTGGGTGCCTCGTCGGAGTAGGAGAACGAGACATTGTCAAAACGAACACGGCCTTTCAATTCTTCCGGACGCTCGCCTTCGGTGATGTGGGATTCCTCGGGAGTGTCGATGATGGTGAAAATGCGGTGGGCGGAGACGACGCCCCGGGTGAATGTCTGGGACAGGGCGTTGATGCGCGAGATCGGATCGAACAGCGAGCCCCAGGCTGCGATGAAGGCGATGACGGTACCGGTGGTGAGTTGGCCGTTGAGCGTCCAATGGGCGCCGAATGCGACCATCAGGATGATGCCGGATTCCGCGATGAATGAGACCCCGGGCCAGACCAGCGATTGGCCGCGCATGACGGTCATGTGTTTTTCACCGACCTTTTTGGAGGCGCGGTCGAAATTTTCCAAGGCGAGTGGCTCCACGGTGTAGGCCTTGATCTGGCGGATGCCTGATAGATTGTCGTGCAGCACGGCGTTGAGCGCGGAGGTGGCTTCGGAGGATTCGCGCCACATCGGTTCCGAGCGCTTGCTCCACCAAGTGGTGATGATGCCGATGAGGGGAAGTGGAATCAGGGTGACCAACGCGAGTTCCCACGAGTGATAGAACATGTAGGCGATCACAATGATGAATTGCAGGATCGCGGCGATTGCTTGATCCACGCCCTCGATGATGACGCGGTTGGTGGCTGGCACGTCATTGGCGACGCGGGACATGATTTCCCCGGAGGAGTTGGAGTCGAACCATTTGATCGGCAGGCGCTGGAGTTTGTCGTAGAGCTCGACACGGATCAGGTGGGTGAGCTTGAGTTCGAGAGAATTGTTATAATAAGTGCGGAGTGTGAAAAGCAGCTGGCGAACCCCAATTGCCCCGATGCCGATGGCGGCCGTGGGGAGGATCAGGTCCGGCCGGTTTTTACCGATGATCACATCGATGAACTGCATGGTGATCCCCGGTAAAACCAGCACGAGTGAAGTGCAGAGAATCGCCATCACCAGCGAAATCGAGCTTTGCAGCGGGAATCGGAAAGTGTGGCGGAGGATCCGCACGAGAATACCCATAGATCGACACTGATGGCTGAGGCGACAAGAGGGAAGCCGAGAGATCAAAAGGATGAGTCCGCCGCTGGCAGTCGGCCAGCTAGGAGTGTTAGGCTCGGGTTGGTTTTTCCTCGCTGCCAATGAAGCGGTAGGCGGCTGCGCCGATGATGGCTCCGATGATGGGAGCGATCCAGAAGAGCCAGAGTTGCTGCATGGCAAGACCTCCTTGAAACAATGCCGCGCCGGTGCTGCGTGCCGGGTTTACCGAGGTGTTGGTGATCGGGATGCTGATGAGGTGGATCAGCGTGAGGGCGAGGCCAATGGCCACCGGTGCAAGTCCCTTTGGCGCACGCCCGTCAGTGGCACCCAGAATCACGATCAGAAAGAACGCGGTCATCACCACCTCCGTCAACAATGCGGCGCCAAGGGTGTATTTGCCAGGTGAAAGCTCGCCGAATCCGTTGGCGGCAAATCCGGCGGATGCGTCAAATCCGGGCTTGCCGCTTGCAATCAGGAAGAGGATACCCGCTCCGGCGATGCCGCCGAGCACTTGGGCGATGATGTAAGGTGTCAATTCTTTCGCCTGAAATCGCCCGCCGGCCCACAAGCCGATGGAAACGGCCGGGTTCAGGTGGCAGCCTGAGATGTGGCCGATCGAAAATGCCATGGTCATGACCGTGAGTCCGAAAGCCAGGGAAACCCCGAGCAGCCCGATCCCCACCTCCGGAAATGCGGCTGCCAGTACGGCGCTGCCGCAGCCCCCTAATACCAGCCAGAATGTCCCAATAAACTCAGCAGTGTATTTTCTCATCTTGTTTTGATTTGGAGTGCGATCGAGTCGCGGAACCAATTTTTGAGTTCCGGGAGTCGAGTCATTCGACTAGATGAAAACTGAATAGATTGAAATCACAAAGTTTATCCGGATTTGAGGAATCATTCGCCCGTTGGCACTGGGGTTGTTCGGCTTTCGAGCGTCAGGAATCGAGGAATTTTCAGACCTGCCTTGCCATGGCGGATCGGCGGCGTATCGTCACCGGCGAGCCTGTCATGACGCCGTTTTTGAGGAAAATACTGGGGATGAACTGGGTGCTCGTGCTGGTGATGTACGGGCTCCTGATCTTTGGCGTTTTCATGATCGAGAGCGCGGCGAGGCATTTGTCGGTTTCCAAAGAGGTGCTCGATCGCTTCGGCACAGCGGGAGCCTATTATGCGAACTCCCAAAAGACGTGGATCGTGATCGGCAGCGTGGTGTATTTCATGATGGCGCTGATCGATTACCGGTGGATTCGTTGGCTGGGAATTCCATTTTATTTGGCGAGTATCGGGCTGATGGTTCTGGCGATGACTCAGGATGACAAGGTCCATCGCTTGAGCTTCGGGGGCTTTAGTTTCCAACCGGCGCAACTGGGGATCGCATCCGGAATTTTGCTCATCGCCTGGTTGATTCAGGATTTGCCGAAGCTTCATCGCTGGTTCGGAGTGCCATTTGTGAGGCTCGGAATCATCGGGGTGTTGGCGGTGGTGCCGTTTCTCATCGTCATGAAAATGGGGGATATGGGATCGGCGTTGGTTTGGATTCCAGTTTCGATCGTCGCGCTGTTGATCGGTGGAATTCCCTTCCGCTATTTGTCATGCATGGCCTTTATCGGTGCTGGATGCATTCCGCTGCTGTATTTTGTGGCGCTGCCGCTGGTCTCGGAGCGGGGGCCCGAGCGGATCGATGTCTGGCTGCGGATGATGCAGAACAAGGAAGTGGACATCGCCGGAGCGGGTTATGCGCCGCATAACGTTTCGATGGCGGTGGGTAAAGCGGGATGGAAGGGCGTGGGTTGGAATGCCACGGCGGAGCGCGGCTCACTTCATGACAAACGCTTCATTCCGGTGGATACGGCGCACAATGATTATATTTTTGCGGTGATTGCCGAGGAACTTGGTTTTCGTGGGAGCCTTTTGTTGCTCACGGCATTCGCGTTGCTGCTGATCCAGGCGCTGTTTATTGCGTTTTACAGCCGGGATGTGTCCGGGCGACTGCTGGTGTGCTTGGTGGTCTCTTTGATTTTCGCCCACGTCTTCGAGAGCATCGGCATGTGCGTGCTGCTCATGCCGATCACCGGAATTCCGATGCCGCTCATCAGCTATTCGGGCACGTTCGTGGTGATCTGTATGTTTTTGTTAGGCTTGGTCCAGAGTGTCTGGATCCACCGCAACCGCAAACCGGAGCTGCAAATTCCCAACGCCGTGGAGTGCTGATTTCATAAAGCACTTCGTCGTTAGAAATCCAATCTACACACGTATGCCTTGGGCGATGCTCAATCTTCGGTCGGAGCCTTGGGCAGTTTGTCCACTTCTTCGAGCAGATTGACGATGCTGACGCCACGCACGGCGGACGCGTCGTGATGGAAGCGCAGCACCGGGGTGGATTTCAGGACCACCCGTTTCATGACCTTGGACTGGATCGAACCGTGGTCTTTGTTGAGTTTATCGATCACCGGGTCGGCATGTCCGCCGAGCACGCTGATCCAGACTTTGCCCTCTTTGAGATCTTGGGTGACTTCGACCTCGCTGACCGTGACCAAGCGGTTCTGCCATTCATAATCCTTTTGGATGACAGCGCCGATTTCGCGGCGGAGAAGTTCGTTTACGCGATCGAGGCGGCGGGACATGGGCGGAAGAATTGGAAGTGATCAGTGATCAGTGGAAGAAACGCCAGGGATCTTTCTGATCACGGCTCACTGCTCACTCGGCACTGATTAGAGCGTTTGCGGGACCTTATCGAGTTTGTAGCACTCGATGATATCGCCTTCTTCGTATTCGTTGAACTCGCCGAGGCGGATGCCGCATTCGAAGTTGGTGCGGACCTCCTCGACTTCGTCTTTGAAGCGGCGGAGCGTGGACATGCGGCCGTCAAAGACCGGGATGCCGCCGCGGATGACGCGGGCGTGGGCCTTGCGGTGGATGCGGCCGTCGGTGACAAACGATCCGGCGACGCGGCCGCGATTGAGTTTGAAGATCTGGCGGACTTCCGCGTGACCAATGACAGTCTCGCGGGTGAGGGGCTCCAGCAGGCCGAGCATCGCTTCGCGCACTTGATCGATCAGTTCGTAAACCACCGAGTAGAGTTTGACCTCGACGCCGGCGGCCTTGGCGGATTTGACGGCCTTGGCTTCGACCTTGACGTTGAAGCCGAGGATGATCGCGTCGGTGGAAGCCGCGTAGGAAATGTCGGATTCGGTGATCGGGCCTGCTGCTGCGGTGATGAACGACGATTCGACCTTCTCGGATTGGATGGCGAGAACGGCTTTTTTGATCGCCTCAACGGAGCCTTGCACATCGCACTTGAGGATGAGCTTGAGTTGGGCCTTACCGCCACCGTCACGGACCATCGAGTAGAGGTCCTCCATGCGGTTGCGGTGTTGAGGTTTGAGACGGATGAGGCGCTGGGCTTCCTGCCGCTCGGAGGCGAGGGCCTTGGCTTCGCGCTCGGTTTTCATCTCAGTGAGATGATCGCCGACGTTGGGAAGCTCCTCGAAGCCGATCACTTCCACCGGCATGCCTGGGTGTGCGGATTTCACGGCGACTCCGCGGTCGTTGATCAAAGAGCGGACTTTGCCTGCGAAAGGACCACAGATGAATGGAGTGCCGACTTTGAGAGTGCCGGACTCGACAATCACAATGGCAGTGGTGCCACGACCTGGAACGACGCGGGCTTCGATGACAGCAGCGCGTGCGGTGGATTTGGGGTTGGCCTTGAGCTCGAGCACCTCCGCTTGAAGGGCCATGAGGTCGAGCAAATCGTCCATGCCCTTGCCCGTGAGGGCGGAAATTTCGGCGAACTCGGTATCTCCTCCAAAGTCGGTGGTTTGAAGGCCGTGCTCGGCAAGCTGTGACTTCACACGATCCACGTTGGCGGACGGGAGATCGCACTTGTTGATGGCGACGATGATGGTTTTCCTAGCCTTTTTCGCGTGTTTGATCGCTTCAATCGTCTGTGGCATGATGCCGTCATTGGCGGCGACGACCAGCACGACGATGTCCGTGATGTCGGCGCCACGGGCCCGCATGTCGGAGAAAATCGAGTGGCCTGGTGTGTCGAGGAAGGTGATTTCCTGCTCGTTGTGGATGACCTGATAGGCACCGATGTGCTGGGTGATGCCACCGGCTTCGCCAGCGGTGATCTTGGTCTTGCGGAGGAAATCCAGCAGGGTGGTTTTGCCATGGTCCACGTGGCCCATGATCGTGATGATCGGCGGGCGATACTTGAGGAGATCCTCGGGTTCCTTGACGGGGGCCTCGGGTTCCTTAATGACGACTTCCACCTTGTGGATGCCTTTGTCCTTGTCACGTTTTTCACGTTCGAAGACGAAGCCGTGGATTTCGCAAACCTTGGCGGCGATCTCCGGTTCGAGCGGTTGATTCGGTGCCGGGAAGACGCCGATTTTGATCAAATCCGCCATGATGTTGAACGGCTTGAGCCCGAGGCGGGCGGCCAGATCAGGAATCAGGATTGGCGGTTTGATGATGATCAGCTTTGGATCATCCGGGATTTCCTCTTCCTGAGGCTCTTCGACGACAGCGTCCGGTTGGGCCGCTTCGACGGGTGGGGAAACTGGAGCGGCGACCTTGACGAGTTCGGCGTCATCCTGATCGAGGATCTTGGAAATCGTGCCGAGAACGGCTTTTCCCGTGCGCGCGGTCTTGCGTACTTTCGCCTTTTTGTCGTCGGCAAAAAGGTCGAGCGCGTTGGCTTTTTTCTCATCCAAGGCGCTCGGTGCTGGCGGGACAACCTCGGCATCCTGCCGTTGGCGCTCGCGTCGCGAGGGCTTTTTGGTCGAGTCGAGAAGGTCGAGGACCTTGGTTTTCTTTGGAGAGCTGTCGCTATTTTCGGGCATCCGGCTTGTATGCAGAGTTCTGGGAATCGATGGAGTGAGAATAAGAGTGGAAATTGTTAGTCGTTGGAGACGGCGGCACTGGTGCCATTCACGATATCGTGGGCGCGCGCCAAGATCGCTTCGGCCGCTTCCTCTGTGATTTCGAGGGCTGCTGAAATGTAGTCGGCGGGCATGTCGATCACAAGCTCAGGGTTGAAGCCGCCAGCGAGGGTGAGTTTGCCTGCGAGTTCGTCGGTGATGCCGAGTTGCTCGCCGAGCGTGTGGGCCGCGCCGCCGATCTTTTCCTTGAATTGTTCTTCTTTGGATTCGTCGCGGCGGACTTGGACGTCCCAGCCCATCAATCGTGAGGAAAGGCGGGCGTTCTGGCCCTTGCGGCCGATGGCCTTGCTGAGGTCGATTTCATCGACGGTGACGTGGACGGTGCGGTTTTCCTGATCGACGGTGACGGAGCGAAGTTCGGCGGGTTTGAGCGCCTCACGGACGAGTTCGGCCGGATCTTCGCTCCAGCGGATGATATCGACCTTCTCGTTGTTGAGTTCGCGGACGATGTTTT
>JBBECN010000083.1:29236-32981 GCA_040881795.1 Akkermansiaceae bacterium | reverse complement strand
GTCATGCTGCTGGTCGCGGTGAGCCAGGCGATGAGCGGCCTCCTAACGGCAGAGCAGGTACCCCAGCTCGTCAGCGAGACGCTGTTGGCGTTCTCATCCAATCCGCTGATGATTCTCCTAACGATCAACATCATCCTGCTAGTGGTCGGCACCTTCATGGACATGACGCCGGCGGTGCTGGTGTTCACGCCGATTTTCCTGCCAGTGGCCGTCGGCATCGGAATCGATCCGGTGCACTTCGGGATGATCCTCATCGCCAACTTGTGTATCGGCCTGTGCACACCACCGGTCGGGACCTGCCTGTTCCTCGGTTGCAGCGTCGGCAAGTCAAATATCGCGAGAGTCTCCGTGGCGATGCTGCCATTCTACGTAGCAATGTTCATCGGCTTGATTCTGATCACCTACTGGCCCGCACTTTCCCTCTGGCTGCCCAAGCTGCTCGGAGTGATGGAATGAGAATGTTGGGTGCGCTCCAAAATCCGCGCGACCGCCCAATTGGCATGCTCGGCGATCAATGGGTCGGGACCCGCCGCAGCTTGCCTCAGGGCGGGAAGGTCATCGAACGTCCCGGTGTTTCCTAACGCAACGCAGACATTCCTCAGGAATCGCGGGCGTTTGATGCGTTTGATCGGGGATTTGGCGAACAGCATGCGGAAACCGTCGTCGTCGAGATCAAGGAAATCACGCAGGCGTTTTTCAAATACCGTGGCCCGCGCGTGGAAGGTCATTTCCCGCGATTCCACTGCAAAACGGTTCCACGGGCACGCATCCAGGCAATCATCACAGCCGTAAATCCGATCCCCCATCGCGATGCGAAACTCCTCGGGGATGGGCCCCTTGTGCTCGATCGTTAGATAGGAAACACAGCGCCGCGCATCCACCCGCCGCGGCGCGGTGATCGCCTGCGTCGGGCAGGCGGTGATGCAGGCGGTGCATTTCCCGCAGTGATCGCCGAAGGGCGCGTCAGCAGTTAGATCGAGCGTCGTCAGTAATTCGGCGAGGAAAAACCACGCGCCCATCTGCCGGTGAATCTGCACGGTGGATTTCCCATTCCAGCCGAGCCCCGCATCACTCGCGAAGTCGCGCTCCAGCACCGGACCGGTATCCACATAAAACCGCTGCGTTCCGCCGAGTTCCTGCAACTTCCCATCAAACTCCCGCAGCCGCTTCTCGATCAAATCATGATAGTCCTCGTTCCACGCATAACGCGCGATTCGGTAGCCACCTTCATGCCCCTCGGGAAACGGACTACTACCGGGGTAGTAGTTCAGGGCCAGGCAGATGATCGATTTGCACCCAGGCAACACCTCGCGCGGATCGCAGCGGCGTTCCGGTGTCCGCTCCAGCCATGCCATTTCACCGTGTTTCCCCTCGGCGATCCAATCTCGGAAAAGATCCGCGTGAGTCGCCTCCTTCGCCATGGCGATGCGGCAGTCGTCGAAACCCAACTCCGCCGCCCACGCTTTCACCCGATGCTCCGCAGAAATCATGGCTGCTGCGTGAAAAAGTAACGCGCGCTTTCCAAAATGCCGGTCGCAAGCTCGCCGCAATCCAGCCCGGCGGTATCCACCTTGAGATGAGATGCTTCCTGATAGAGGGGCATCCGCACCTCCATCAGCTCTGCGATGCGAGCCGCCGGATCATCCGTGTGCAAGAGCGGCCGCTCGCGGTTTCTCGCGGTCCGATCCAAAACCACCGCGATCGGCGCATGCAGCCAAACCACGTAGCCGAGGTGACGGAGCAATGCCCGGTTTTCCTCGCGACCCACCACCCCGCCGCCCGTCGAGATAATGCGCCGCGGCGCATCCGGAGCGCTAAGCTCCCCTAACAGACTCGTCTCCATATCGCGGAAGACCGTCTCCCCGTCCTCGGCGAAAATCGCCGCGATCGACTTGCCGGCACGCTGCTCGATCACTTGGTCCATGTCCACCAAAGGATAGCCCAGCCGTTGATGAAGCTCGCGCCCCACTGTCGATTTACCACTCCCCATAAAGCCAATCAGAACAATGTTCTTCGGCGGGGTTCCTGATTCGTTCATGGGCGCACCCTATCCTGCCTCCTCCCTGCGTAGGAACTGGAAAATCACACCCACGCCTTCCCATCTTTAAAAATCCATTCCCTCCGGCGGCGGACTTGGTATGGCCCGTGCCTATTTCAGTATGAATAAACTGCGTAAATTTCACACCGCAGTGATTCCCCAACCCCAAGTCACCATCGTTATGAAATTGCTCCCACGTCTCGGAACCGCCGCCCTCGGCCTGCTTGCCCTCTGCGGCATCGCCAGCGCAGAACCCCTAAAAATCGCCTACTCCGACTGGCCCGGTTGGGTCGCCTGGGAAATCGGCGTGCAAAAAGGCTGGTTCAAGGAGGCCGGCGTGGATGTCGAATTCCTCTGGTTTGATTATGTCCCGTCGATGGACGCCTACGTCGCTGGAAAAGTCGATGGAGTGTGCATGACCAATGGCGACGCGCTGGTCACTGGAGCCACCGGCAAACCGTCGGTCGGCATCATCATCAATGATTTCTCCAATGGAAATGACATGATCGTTGCAGCTCCCGGCATCGAATCGGTCAAGGACCTGAAAGGTAAAAAAGTCGGCCTCGAAGAAGGATTCGTTTCTCACCTTCTGCTTCTCACCGGCCTCGAAAAAGCCGGGCTCAAGGCCGATGACGTGACCATCATCAACACCCCCACCAACGAGACCCCCCAGGTGCTTGCCTCCAAGGCCGTCGATGCGATCGGTGCCTGGCAGCCAAACTCCGGCCAAGCGCTCAAGGTGCTTCCCGGATCAAAGCCGGTTTTCACCTCTGCCGACGCTCCCGGCATCATCTATGACTTGCTCTACGTCTCACCGGAGAGCCTTGAAAAGCGCAAGGAAGACTGGATGAAAGTCACCGAAGTCTGGTATCGCATCGCCGAATACATCCACAACGAGGAGAACCTCGATGACGTGCTCAAAATCCTTTCCGCCCGGGTTAAAATCTCGCCGGAAGAATACGAACCCTTCCTCAAAGGCACCTACATTCTCACGCTCGACGAGGCATTGAAACGCTGGGACACCGCCGCCGGACTTGGCACCGTCTATGGCTCCTCGAAAGTCGTCGATGACTTCAATCTCAAGTTCAAGGTGTATGAGAAAGCCCAGGACGTGAGCAAGTATCTCGACCCGTCCCTGACCAAGGCCTACGCCGCAAAGAAGGCCAAATAAGCCGGTCGTCGTTCCTCACCACCACGCCGCGTGTCAGCCGCCGCGGCGTGGTTCATCGCACCCGCATTTCCACCCCACCTGATGGCACGCCACCCCATTCTCAAAGACTGGTTCCTGATCCGCCGCGATCTGCCACAAGTGCGGGCTTTGTTTCTAACATTAGTGTCGTTTCTCCTGCCCATCGGCATCTGGTGCTTCTTTTCTTATGTTCCGTGGATTTGGCACCCGGATGTGAAAATCGAGATTTCAGCTGAACGCGAGGGCGTCACCACCGTCTTCACCGCCGGTGACCGGGTGAGCAAGGGGTTCTTTCCCGAGTTCGTCGCTGCCGTCCGCGATGATAACGCGAAAGTGTTAGCTGCGCGCGACGTGGGCACCCCGGAAACCGGAGCCAAGCGGAAGAACCAGAAACTCCTGCGCCAAATCTCACCCATCGCGGTCAATCACGATTGGCTGCCCTACACCGAGGCGCAAAACGACGCCGTGCTCTACGGCGTCTGGCGCGACCTCGCCACCGGCGCCAAAGTCTCAAAACG
>JBBECN010000083.1:0-29136 GCA_040881795.1 Akkermansiaceae bacterium | reverse complement strand
AAATCCCCCGAAGTGGCCGCCCGCTTCGAGCGCCTCGTCCAGCGGCCGGTGGCCCTCGAAGTCGTGGGCCTGACCAAAAAATTTGAATCCTCGCGCGGCATCATCACCGCCCTTGACGACGTTTCCTTCTCCGTCCACAAGCGCGAGCTGATGTGCGTGATCGGCCCCTCGGGCTGCGGAAAATCCACCTTGGTTCGAATTCTCGCCGGCCTTGAAACCCCGACCGCCGGCGAGGTCCGAGTGAACGGCAGCCCCGTCTCCGGCCCCGGGCCGGACCGCGGCATGGTCTTCCAAGGCTACACCCTGTTCCCTTGGCAGACGATTAAACAAAACGTGATGTTCGGCCCGCGCATGGCCGGAAAATCCGCCTACTCCGCCGAATCCGAAGCCCGTGAGTGGATCGCCCTCGTCGGCCTCTCCAAATTTGAGAACGCCTACCCCCACCAGCTTTCCGGCGGCATGAAACAACGCGTCGCCATCGCCCGCGCCCTCGCCAACCAACCGCGCGTGCTCTTCATGGACGAACCCTTCGGCGCGCTCGATGCGCAGACACGCTGCAAGATGCAGGCACATTTGTTAGATATTTGGAAAAACGTGGATATCACCATCGTCTTCATCACCCACGATCTCGATGAAGCGGTTTTTCTATCAGACCGGATCCTCGTACTCGATGCAAACCCCGGACGCATCCGCGAAGTCGTCGAGGTGCCCGTCCCCCGCCCGCGATCCGAGACGCAGTTGTTTGACCCCACTTTCATGGCCACCCGCAAGCACATCGATCACATGATGCACCCGCCAGGCCAAGAGCAAAAGGAGGCACCGGTCCTCCGCCTCGCCGTGCCCGACCCTGACGTTGTTTGAGCCCGAACCTTTCCTGAAATCACAAGAATTCACCCACCAAACTTCACACTTTTTCACCAAAAATTATGAATCAAGAACAAGTCCAAGCACTCCGCGATTCGCTCAAAAGCCAAGGCGTCAAATATTGTGTCGGCGCTTACGTCGATATCCATGGCGTGCCGAAAGGCAAATTCGTTCCCATCGATCACTTCGAGGACTTCGCCGGAGGCTCGGAACTCTACACCGGCTACGCGCTCGACGGCCTCGGCCAGAAGCCCAACGACGATGAGATCAACTCGCTGCCCGACCTCGCGCGCGGCTGCGTCCTGCCTTGGAACAAAGAAGTCGCCTGGTTCCCTGCCGACAACACCTTCAAGGGCGAACCCTACGAAGTCTCCACCCGCGTCGCCCTCAAGAAACAACTCGCCGCCGCCGCGGAAATGGGCTTCGGCATGAACCTCGGCATCGAGTGTGAGCTCTACGTCGTCAAACATGCCGAAGACGGCACACTCCAAATCCCCAACCCTGACGACGATCTGGTCAAAGCGTGTTATGACGTGAAGCGCTTCATGGACCGCTACACCTGGCTCGATAAAATGGCCACCGGCATCAACGGCCTCGGTTGGGATCTTTACTCGCTCGACCACGAGGATGCGAACTCGCAATTTGAATTCGATTTCAAATACGCCGACGCCCTCACCATGTGCGACCGCTATATCTTCTTCCGCCTCATGGCCAAGCAATACGCCGCCGAGGAAGGATTGTTAGCCACCTTCATGCCAAAGCCTTTTGCCAATCGCACCGGCAGCGGCGCGCATTTCAACATGTCTCTTTACGATCTGGCGGACGGTTCGAATCTTTTCAAATGCGCGCATGCCGACGACCCGCGCGGCCTCGGCGTGAGCAAGCTCGCCTATCAGTTCATCGCCGGCGTGCTCAAACACGGGCCCGCGCTCTGCGCCGCTTTCGCCCCCACCGTGAATTCCTACAAGCGTCTCGTCCGCAAGGGCCTCATGTCCTACTATTCGTGGGCGCCCGTTTTTAACAGTTACGGGCGCAACAACCGCACCAACTCGGTGCGCGTGCCGATGGCCGGCGGCCGATTCGAAAGCCGTAACGCCGACGCCGCCTGCAACCCGTATCTCGCCGCCACCCTGATGCTCGCCGCCGGACTCGAAGGCATCCGCGAAGATCTCGATCCCGGCCCGGCCCAAGAGGACAACCTCTACGAACTCACGCCCGAAGAATTTGCCGCCCGCGGCATCAGCGAGCTGCCGAAAACCCTCGATGAAGCGGTGCAGGCATTCGCCAACGACCCCTTCGTCGAAAAAACCCTCGGCACCGAACTCCGCAACGAATTCATCACCTACAAGTCCGAAGAATGGCGCCAATACCACCAGCGGGTTAGCCAGTGGGAAATCGATACCTATGCCCGCCTGTTTTGATCCTGGAGTCTTCTGAATTGCATTTGGATCCATTTGGATTATTTTCATCCCATGTCCGACTCCACCGCCAAACTCCAGATCCGCATCGACCGCGACCTAAAAGAAGCCGCCGACGCGGTATTTTCCGAACTCGGCCTCGATGCCACCACCGCGGTCCGCATGTTTTTCACCAAGGTCGCCAAGACCCGCAGCATTCCCTTCCGCCTGAAAGTCGAACCCGAGTTCTCACCCGAAGCGGAAGCGAGGATCCTCGCCGCATTTGAAGAATCGAAGGACCCGGCGAATTTAATCGGCCCGTTCGACAGCATGAAGGAGTTCATCGAGCACCTGCTCGATGCGGGAACCCACAACCAAGTTTACTAACACGATTCCACTAGATCATCCCTCATGCCCATCATTCTTGAAAACCTGGCCTGGCCGGAAATCGCCGAACTTCGTGAAAGGAACGGCGGTCTGCTGCTACTGCCGCTCGGTGCCACCGAGCAACACGGCCCGCACCTTCCGGTGGCGATGGATACACTTCTAGCAGAAGCCATCTGCCATGCGGTTTCCGAGACCACCGGCGTACCGGTGATGTCCGCACTGCGCTACACGGTATCCCAAGGTCACACTCCGAAATGGCCCGGAACTTTTTCCCTGCGCCATGAAACCTTCATCGCCAGCCTGCGCGATATCGCAGCGTGGGCGGTCGCCAGTGGTTGGAAAAAACTCCTTTTGATCAACGCGCATTTTGGCAACGACGCGCCCGCACGCGTCGCCGTCGATCAACTGCGCCTCGCCCATTTGGGAAAACTCCAAATCGGCCTCATCCATGTTTTCAAACTGAGCGATTCCATCTGGGCGGAATACACCGAAGACGCGGATGACCTGCATGCCAATCAAGCCGAGACTTCGCTCATGCTTCATCTGCACCCGGACTTGGTCCACATGGATCGCTTGGCGGGCAGCGATGATCCAGACCGCACCGGCGGCAGCATTTTCTGTTACCCCGTCGCTCAGACCAGTTTGAACGGCGTGACCGGCCATCCATCGCGCGCGACTCACGAGCAGGGCGATCGCTTGTTCCAGAAGATGACGAACGCTCTAACAACCGTGGTCGCCGCCGCCATCGCCGAATCTCCGCCTCTCTCACCAGAACACTGGCAGGACGTCCCCTTCATTCACTATGATTGAAGGCCCATTCCAAGGTGGCTGCCTCTGCGGGGCGATCCGTTACCATGTGCAAGGCCCTGCGCTGCAAACCAGCTACTGCCACTGCGAGGACTGCCGCAAAGCCAGCGGTGCCCCCGCAGTGGCCTGGACATTCTTCAAAACCGGCACCCTGGATTGGCTCACAGGACAAACGAAACGGCTGACCTTCGAGGGACGTGAGCGTTCGTTCTGTGGCGACTGCGGAACGCCCCTGATGTTTTTCGATCCTTCCTTGCAGGACATTTTTGAAATGAACACCTGCACATTTGACGACCCCACACCGCATGTCCCGACCGATCAGTGCTGGGTAACTGATGAAATCCCGTGGACCGCCCGGCTTGCAGACCTTCCGCGCTTCGACTTCACCTCTCCTATCCCGCCCATGTGAACCTAAATTCAGAAATGGGAACCATGATGAAATTTCGAAAGCTTTCAGCGATCGTCCATCTCAGCCCCTCGGCTGATCCGTCACCCCGGCATCCAGCAAGCCACGGTGTGTTTTCGTCCCGATACGGTCGAGAATCCTTTGGAAAATGATTCCCATCTGCCATGCCTCTTCATCGGTGAGATGGCTTGCGAAGCTCTCTTCGATCAGCGCTCGATAGACCTTCCAAGTCCGCGCAAGCGCGCTCCGTCCGAGGTCAGTCAACCTGACCCGGAACACCCGACCATCCTCCACACACCGGTCCCGATTCAGCAACCCACGCTCCTCCAATCTCGCCACACGGCGTGACATGCCGCTATTGCTCAGCAGCACCGCCTCAGCCAGATCGGTCATTCGAATCGTTTCATCCGCAGCTTCATTTACCGTCAACAGGACATCGTAATCATCGAACGAAAGGCAATCCGCCTTCAACAGCCGATCATCGATCCGTCGACAAGCCAGTGCGTGCACCGTGAGAAACAATCTCCAAGCCACCTGCCGCGGCTCTGCTGAAATCTTTGTTACCGCACTGACACTCACTCCATTGGAAAAAACCGAATCTGATTTTATTTGCAAGCGCAAATAAAATTCCTGTCTGGCATAGTCGGTGCTCCATGGGACTCCACAGCCAAACTCGTGCCTGAATTTCTTACCAACACACTGTCGGAAGCCGATCGCTCCGCCATAAAAGTCCAATCTCCCACCCCGTCAAGGGGCTGGAGGACGGGGCGCTCATGGTTGGAATTCCGCCAACCCCTGCCCTTCGAGATCCGGCTGGGTCTCGGTGTCTCCGCCTGGCTGGCATTCATCGTTTCATGGCACTGGCTCTCTCAATCCGGTCTCGCGGACCCCACCCTGCTGCCGGGCCCTGTCCGGGTGATCGATGCTTGGATCCGGCTGTTCGCCGAGCGCGAATTCGCCACCGATGTCCTGCAAAGCGTCAAACGTATTTCTATCAGCTTCACCCTCGCTCTCGCCATCGCCCTGCCGCTGGGACTTATCATGGGAACGTTCACACCGGTTGCGGGATTTCTCAACGCGCTCGTTTCACCCTTCCGCTATCTCCCCGCACCATCCTTCGTCCCGCTGCTGCTGATGTGGCTCGGCACCGGCGATGAACAGAAAATTGCCCTGCTCATCATCGGCGTGGTGTTTTTCCTGATCACCATGTTCATGGACAACACCCGCTCGGTGCCCATGGAACTCGTCGAATGCTCGCGCACGCTTGGTGCCAGCCGCACGATGGTGATGTGGAGCGTCCTGCTGCCCGCCGCACTTCCCAGCTTTGTCGATACCGCCCGCCAGACGCTCGCGGTGAGTTGGACCTATCTGGTCATCGCAGAAATCGTCGCCGCAACCGATGGCATCGGCGCGATGATGATGCGCGCCAAAAGGTTCGTGCAGGTCGATGACATCATGGCCGGCATCCTCACCATCGGATTGCTGGGCCTTCTATCAGATTTTCTGATCCGTCTCATCCACCGCCAGTGTTTCGCCTATCTCCGTTAACCATCCGCCATCCATGAAAAACATCGCATATCTACTCCCCGCCATCGCCTCCCTCGGACTTTTGCTAACCAGTTGTGGGAAGAAACCCGCCGAAACCGCGGGACCGGCCAGTGCCGACGCTCCACAGAAAGTGAAAATTTCGCTGTTCTCCTGGCCGGGTTATGCCTTCTGGTTCATCGCCAAGGAAAAGAACCTGGTGCCGGAACTCGACCTCGACATCACCATCATCGAGGACCCCTACGAGAGCTTCGCCCAAATGGCCGCCGGCCAGCTCGATGTCACCTCGTCCACCGTGGAATACGGCCCGATCGCGGCGGAAAAAGGCGTGCCGGTCAAATTGGTTAGTTACACGAATCCTTCCTACGGCACAGACAAAATCATCCTCGGTCCCGGCATCAGCAGCGCCGCCGATCTCAAAGGCAAAGAAGTCGCCGTGCTCGAAGGCGGCCTAACACAGATTTACATGGGCATCTGGCTCGAGGAAAACGGCGTGAAATTCGATGAAGTGAAATACACCAACCTCATCATGGATGACGCGGTCGCCGCCATGGTCAGCGGCAAGGTCGCGGCGGGCGAATTCTGGGAACCGTTCGGCGGCAAAGTGCTTGCCAGCCTGCCCGGCAGCAAGGTGGTGGCCACTTCGAAAGATCCCTATTTCAAGAAAACCGCCTTGCTTGGCGATGGAATGTATATGAGTGGCTCTTTCCTCGAAAACAAACCCGAACTCGCGAAGCTCACCCTCAAGGCCTATTTCCTCGCGGTGAAATATTGGAAGGAAAATCCCGCCGAGGCCAACGCCATCATGGCGAAGGGACTGAAGTTTCCAGTCGAAGACGTGGTCACCGTGATCGGCGCGGACGGCAGTGCCACCGATGGCGGCATCTATCCTTTCAACCTCGCGGAAGCCGCCCGATTCATGGGTGTGATGGAAGGCGAGCCACCCTTCGGCGCGAACAACGAAATCAGCAGCCACTGGAAACTCACCAACGACTGGTGGATCAAATTCGGCTCGGTCACGAAAAGCCACCCGATGGAAACCGGCGTCGCGCTCGCTCCATTCAAGTCTCTCGTCGCCGAAGATGTCGTCGCGCCATGACACTCGCCTCTCCAGTCCGCGCCCCGGCCATGGTCGCCATTCCACCCGGCACCTATCTAATGGGAGGTGTCGCCGAAGACAAATTCGTCTCGGCCGTGGAACTGCCCCGCCATTCGGTCACGATTCAGAGTGGATTCGCTCTCGGCACCACGCCGGTGACCTGCTCCCAGTGGATGGAAATGTTTGATAGCCTGCCAAGCGCCTGCGCCCCGGAGCTGGCCGGGAATTGCCCGGTTGTCGGAGTCACACATGCGGACACTCAACGCTATCTGCATGCACTTTCCGCAAGAGATGGCATTTCCTACCGCCTCCCCACCGAAGCGGAATGGGAATACGCCTGCCGCGCGAGCGGACCCACGGTTTTTCCTAACGGAACCCGGCTCACGCCCGCCGATGCGAATTTTCTTTATGACGAAAACGGCGATCCGATCGGATTGGGGAAACTCACACCCGTCGCCTGCTATCCCGCCAACGCGTTCGGTCTTTTTGATATGTTAGGAAACGTTTGCGAGTGGACCAGCGATATCTGGCACCCCGGATTCGACGGCGCGCCCACCGATGGCTCCGCCCGCACCACCGGCGGCAAGCCCGGCTACCGCGCCATCCGCGGCGGTGCCTGGGACCACCTGCCGCGGGTCCTGCGCTCATCATGGCGCGACTGGGCACCCGACTCCGCACGCTGGGACAACCTCGGCTTCCGCATCGCTTACACCATCTAACACACGATGAAACTCAAACTTTACAAAACCCTCTGGGGCCACGAAGACGACCTTGAAGACGCCGTCCGCCTGATTCAGGAAGCTGGTTTCCAGGGCATTGAAGGTCCCGCCCCTGCCGATCCCGCCGCCCGCGAGATTTTCTTCCACACCCTCGCCGCCGCCGGCCTCGAATGGATCGCCGAAGTCAGCACCTGCACCGCACCGGGCGTCTTTGTTCCAAACCACGGCCACAGCGTCGAGGACCACCTTGATTCGCTCGATGAAGCGATCACCCTCAGTCTGGCAGGCAAGCCGCGATTCATCAACACGATGGCCGGATACGATGCCTGGTCCGCGGCAGATGCCCTGAAGTTTCATCAAGGGGTGGTCCGTCTGCAAGACCGTCATGGCATCATCATTTCGGTGGAAACCCACCGCGGGCGCTCGACCTACAGTCCATGGCTCACCCGCGACTTCCTCAAAGCCATCCCCGAACTGCGCATCACCTGCGACTTCAGCCACTGGTGCGTCGTGAGCGAGCGTCTGATCCTGGATGAAGAGCAGGAGATCCTCGAAATCACCGCCGCGCACGCCCATCACATCCAGCCTCGCGTCGGCTACAGCCAGGGCCCCCAAGTCCCCGATCCCCGGGCACCCGAATATGCCGAGGCCCTCGCCGCACACGAACGATGGTGGGCTGTGATCTGGGAATCGATGGCTTCCCGAGGCTTCACCGAGTTCACCATGACTCCCGAATTCGGCCCCGATGGATACCTCCAACACACGCCGTTCACCCGGATCCCCGCAGCCGACCTCTGGGACGTCAACCGCTGGATCGGTCACCGCCAACGTGAACGTTTCAACGAAACATTCCAACCCACCGAAGAACCGGAAGCGAAGGCCTAGACGTTGTAACAACCCTATCGATTTCTCACCAACTCTCCATCTTCGACTTTCGACCTTAAGACTTTCAGACCTCCGACTCTTCTTCCCCGAATCTCCCATGACCACCATCACCGCACCCCTAACCGCCGCCGCCAGCACTCCGCCAGCGGTCGAGTCTTCACTTTGCGAAGGCGTTCTCGCCGCCGCTGCGAAACCCCGCGAACAATCCATCACCCTACCCGCCGGAGCCTACACCGATCCCGGGTTTTATGAATTCGAAAAAACGGAGATCTTCGCCAAGGAATGGATTTCGCTTTGCCATATCTCCCAGATTCCAAATCCGGGCGATTTCGTCCGCGTCGATCTTTGTGGCGAACCGATGCTCGTCGTCCGGGGAAAGGATTCAGCGGTCCGGGTTCTTTCCCGCACCTGCCGCCATCGCGGCATGGACCTGATGCCGAGCGGCTTCGGCCACCCGGATGAAGGCAACAAGCGCGTCATCCTTTGCCCCTATCACCTTTGGAGTTACGACCTCGGAGGCAGACTCGTCGGCGCGCCCGAGATGCAGCAGGCCGAGGGATTCGACCGCAGCGAGGTCTGCCTGCACGAATTCCGCAGTGAAATCTGGGAGGGATTTGTTTTCGCCACCCTGTCTGCGAAGATCCCATCGCTTGCGAAAAAATTCGCGCGTTTCAAGGATGATTTCGTCGGCAAGTGGGACATGGCCTCCGGCGAACTCGTCTGGTCCGCGCATTGGGAATGCGATTTCAACTGGAAGGTTTTGTTGGAAAATTTCATGGAGGCTTATCACCACATGGGTGCCCACATGAAAACTCTTGAACCCTTCCTGCCCGCACGCGGCTGCTGGACCGAACCCTACAATTCGGAATTTTCCTGCATGCACCTTCCCCTCAAGGACAGCATGAAACAAACCATCCTCGCCAGTGGCGACGCGGGAACACCATTCCCCGTCTTCAACGGCCTCGGCATGGAGGAATATTGCCAATGGTACGTCTTTCTTGGTTATCCGAATTTCCTGCTCTTCTCCGCTCCGGACCGCGTCTATTGGTATCGGCTCCTGCCCACCGGCCCGGAAAGTTGCACGCTGATGACCACAATGATGCTCTCGAAAGACGCCAAGCACATCCCGGAATACGAAACTGTGCTGCAACGGGAAATCCAGGCGGGCATCGATTTCCACATGGAAGACATGGAAATGTGCACCGCCACCCAGCGCGGCATGCGCTCCGCCGGCTACGCCCAAGGCCGCCTCAGCCATCTGGAGGAAACCCTCTGGCAGTTCCAAAAATACCTGGCAGCGAAAATCGTCGAGGCGAACGATTGAAAAAATGATCCTCTTTCCGAATCGGTTCGGATTGTGCTTAAAAGGACGCACGCATGACCGACACCGCCGCCAACCCCATTCGCGAACAGCTCCGGCTTGAAGGATTTGACCTGATCGATGAGCGCCTGAGCTACCTGCTCGGGTGCCTCGAAGAAGCCCTCAAAAGCACCGGCGAAACCGAACTTCTGCCCTACCTGCCATGGTCCGGCCGCGAGCCGGAACCGGGTGCCGCCCCGGAAGGACTGCCGCAGCTTTACTCGATCGGATTTCAGCTGCTCAACATGGTCGAGGAGCGGGTGGCCGCCGAAATCCGCCGCGAGCGCGAAAAAGCACTGGGTGCCGAGTCGATCCGCGGCTTGTGGCCACAGGCGCTGCGGGATTTGCGGGCGATGAAATTGAGCCCGGAGGAAATTTTGGCCGTGCTCAAGGACGTGATCGTCGAACCGGTGCTCACCGCCCACCCCACCGAGGCGAAGCGTTCGAGCATCCGCGAGCGGCACCGCGCGCTCTACGATGAAATGGTCCGCAACGAGTATCCGAAATACACCGAGCGCGAACGCCGCCGGATCCGCGAGCGAGTGGTGACAACCTTGGAGACGCTCTGGCGGACTGCGGAAATCCACTTAGTACGGCCGGACATCACCAGCGAATTGCGCAACGCGACGCACTACCTGCGCGATCTTTTTCCCTCCGCCATCAACCGCCTGGATGTGCATTTTACCGAAGCCTGGCGCGATGCGGGCCTTCCCATCGAATTGCTACGCTCCGCAGGCAACATCCCGCGCTTGAAATTCGGCACCTGGATTGGTGGCGACCGCGATGGCCACCCGCTGGTCACCCCCGAGGTCACCGAAATCACTTTGGAAACGCTGAGGAATTCCGCCTTCGACCTGCTGCAGCGCGAGCTCCACGAACTGGCATCCCAGCTGACACTTTCCCGTTATCTAACACCGGTGCCGCCCGAGCTCCAGGCGCGCATCGATGAACTCGCCGCCTCGGTGAAGGCGGACGAAAAAGTGGCGGAAATCATGGATCGGCATGCCGAAGAACCATGGCGGCAGATGGCCAGCCTGATGGCGCTGCGCCTGCGCGAACAAACCCGGGGCAAGCCCGGATATCGAAATCCCGCTTGTCTGGAGCGGGATTTGGATCTGCTTTCCAACACCCTCGCCGGTGCGGGCTGCTCGCTGTTGGAGGAGGACGTGATCCGGCCCTTGCGCCACAAGCTGGAGATATTCGGCTTCCATTTGGCCACCCTCGACGTCCGCCAGAACTCGGAATTTCATGACAAGGCGATCGGCCAATTGTTAACGGCCGCCGGCATCGAGGACAGTGAAAACTACCCCAACTGGCCGGAGGAAAAACGCTTGGAATTTCTCAATACCGAGCTCACATCCACCCGCCCCTTCCTTCATGACGACTTGCGCGTCGGCCACGAGGCGGATCAGGTGCTCGATTGTTACCGGGTGCTTGTCCGCCACCGCCGTGACTGGGGCTCGGCCGGGCTCGGCGCGTTGATCGTCTCGATGACGCGCCAACTTTCCGATCTGCTAGGCGTCTATTTGCTAGCCCGCGAGGCCGGACTGATGGAGTTGACCCCGGAAGGACTCGTCTGCCCGCTGCCGGTGGTGCCATTGTTCGAAACGATGGATGACCTTGATCGCTCGCCGGGGATTTTACAAAGTTTCCTCGAACATCCGCTGACCCGGCGGACCCACACGCTGGCGGGCGGCGTGCCAACCCAACAGGTCATGTTGGGATATTCCGATTCCAACAAGGATTGCGGGATTCTCGCCGCACAATTCGCCCTGCAACGCGCGCAATCCGCGCTGACCGCCGTCGGCCACGTGCAAAAGGTGAATCTCTGCTTTTTCCATGGCCGTGGCGGCACGATTTCCCGCGGTGCCGGGCCCACGCATTGGTTCATGGCGGCGCTTCCCTACGGCGCAATGAGCGGCGGCTTCCGCATGACCGAGCAAGGCGAAACCATTGCCCAGAAATACGCCAACCTCGCCAATGCCACTTACAACCTCGAACTTCTGTTAGCAGGAGCTGCGGTCACCACCGCCCATCACCGCCACCTGCCTGAAACGGAGGACCCCTGCGAGGCTTTCATGGAAAAACTCGGAGCGAGCAGCCAGGCGGCCTATCAGGAATTTCTCAAGGCGGATGGATTCATCGAATTCTATCGCCAAGCCACGCCGATCGATGCCTTGGAAAACTCACGCATCGGTTCACGCCCGGCGCGGCGCACCGGTAAGAAGGGATTTTCCATCGGCGATCTGCGGGCGATCCCATGGGTTTTCTCGTGGACCCAGGCGCGCTTCTATCTGCCCGGCTGGTTCGGCGTGGGCTCGGCGCTGGAGAGTTTGAAAAATGAAGATCCCGCAGGATTTGCAGCGCTGAGAAAATCGCTGCCGAAGTCCACCTTCCTCAGCTACGTGCTGACCAACGTGGAGACGAATCTTGCCTCGGCCAACTTGGAGCTGATGGCCGACTACGCGGACCTCGTCACCGATCCCATCCTGCGCGAGGAGTTTCTCAGTCGGATCGTCGGGGAATTCGAGCGGACGCGCTCCCTGTTAGCCGAGCTTTTCGAAGGGGAAATGCAGGACCGCCGCCCGCGCATGGCCAAGACCTTGGAAATCCGCGAGGCCCCGCTGCGCGTGCTGCATCAACAACAGATCGCCCTGCTCCGCGAGTGGCGCGGACACCTCGCGCAGGAACGGACGGCCGAGGCGGATGCCCTTTTGCCCAAGTTGCTGCTTTCGATCAACGCGATCGCCTCCGGCCTGCGCACGACCGGTTGAAATTCACACCTAGGCCGCCCCGGCGATCGCCAGCACCTCGCTAAACGGAAGATCGGACATCAGGGCGAAGGCATTGTGGCGGGTGAGTCGCGCGCGGGTGGCGGCGGGGCTTGCCATGCCACAGAGAAACCGGGCGAGCTGGCGCGGGGTAGCCAGCGCCGCATGTTTTTCAGCCGCGAGGTTTTTCACCAGCGTGAGCTCCTCATCGGTGGCGCGGCGGAATTTCGGGCGCTTGATGGTTTTGGCAGGGATACCGCGACAACGATCGCAGTGGCCGCAGGGTTCCGTCAGTTTCTCGCCAAAATGTTTGGTCAGATAAGCGGTTAGGCAGCCGCGCTGGGCGGAGATTCCCAGCACTTGGGCGAGACGGGCCAGATCCGCTTGTTCGCGCTGCTGGAATTTTTCGACAAGCTGGGCAGTTAGGGATTTGAGATCTCCGGGATCCTTTTTTATCCGGTAGGCATGGCGGACGCCGGAAACTGTTAGAGTGATGTCGCCCGCGGCCTCCAAGCCGGTGAGCAGTCCGACCATTTTCTCGCGGGTGCTGCCGAATTCCATGGCGAGCTTCGCCGGATAGAAATACCACCACCAGCGTTTCAGTTCGCCGGAGTCGAGCAATCGCTTGATCAGTTTACGCTCCGCTGGCGAGCGGCCTGCCAAGATTTTTTCCTCAGGCCGCAGCAGCTTGGCGCGGTAGGTGGCATAGTGGCTGCCGGTCACCTCGATGATGCCTTCGATTTCCAGATAGGTCATCAGCGTGGCGACGACCGCTGGCCGGATGTCACAGATGGTGGAAAGGTCGTAAGGCGAGACGTCGAACGTCTGGCCGAGGCGCAGCACCCGATCGATGAGATTGGCGAGAGCACGCGGCGACGGAGCGTCGGAATGGATGAAATTCTCAAGGACGGTTAGATCGTCGCCGCATGCGAGCATTTCACAAATCGCGGGCAGGCCGTCGCGCCCGGCGCGGCCGATTTCCTGGGTGTGGTTTTCCAGGCTTTTCGGCAGGTTGTAGTGATAGACGGCGCGGATGTTGGATTTGTCGATGCCCATGCCGAAGGCGATGGTCGCGACGATAATGCGCGTGTCGCCTTTCATGAATGAGCTTTGCGCATCCGCGCGGAACTCGGCAGGCAGACCGGCATGGTAGGCGCGCACGGAGAGCCCTTGCTTGGCAAGAAAAGTGGCGACTTCCTCGGCGGTTTCCTGGCGAGTGACATACACCACGGCGGGCCCATCAATTGTTAGAAGTCGCTCCAGCAAAAGATTTTTCCGATCACCGGCGGCACACGGGGTGACCCGCAAGTCGAGATTCGAGCGATGGAAACTGAGCTGCACATGGTCGGCAGTGGCAATGCGGAAAGCCTTGCGGATATCACGGGCCACCTTCGGCGTGGCGGTGGCGGTGAGGCAGAGCACCCGCGGGATTTTCAGGGTGCGGCAGAGTTTCGCGAGTTTGAGATAATCCGGGCGGAAATTGTGCCCCCACTCGGAGATGCAGTGCGCCTCATCGATGGCAGCAAGCTGGATCGGCAGGCGTTTCATCCGTTGCCGGAAAGCTTCGTTGGCAAAGCGCTCGGGGGCGATGTAGAGAAGTTTCAAAGTGCCTGCATCGAGCCGCTCATACACCTCGCGGACTTGCCCGGCATCCAACGTGGAATCCAACCGGGCGGCGGCGATCCCCTTGGCATTGAGCGTGTCCACCTGATCCTTCATCAGGGCGATGAGCGGGGAAACAACGAGGGTGAGACCGTCGAGCAGGAGCGCGGGAAGCTGGTAGCACAAAGATTTTCCGCCACCGGTGGGAAAAACAGCAAGCGCTGAGCGACCTTCAAGCAACGCGCGGACGACGGGTTCCTGCCCCACGCGAAAAGCATCGTGGCCGAAATGTTCGCGGAGAGTGGGTAGCACGAGGGGAGTTTCCGTTTCTCGGAGATAGAGGCAAGGAGGAAGGACTCCTACCGCAATCGGGTTAATCGATGTCTTTTGTTAATCCGCCTTCGGCGTGATAGGGTGGTCGGCCTCCGGTAGTCTCATCCGTCGTGCCCATTGCCCCCTTGCACCTCGGGACATCCAAACCTAAAACTTCGTGGGTCCGCATCGCACCATCCTCAATCTCATCGTGAACCCCTGCAACCCGCACCGCTGGCTCGGATTCCTGCTGGCTCTCGCCTGTTGGCTGCTGGTCGCCACGCCGCTTCACGCCCAGCGCCAGATGGAAAATCTTGGCCGCGGACTGGTCGTTTCCCGCACGGCGACAAACACGGCCTACGTCAGCTGGCGCTTACTCGGACATGAGTCGGCGGACACCGGCTTCAATCTCTACCGCAGCCGCAATGGAGCCGCCCCGGTGAAACTCAACACCACGCCCCTGGTTCTGACAACCGACTACCGCGACACTTCCGCCGGATTCCCTCAGTCCGTTTCCTACCACGTTCGAACGATCACCGGTGGCGTCGAGGGGCCTGCTTCACCTTCATTCACCCTGCCGGGCGACGCGCCCACCCGGCAATTCATCCCAATCCCGATGGACAAACCGGCCCCCGGTGTCACTCCCACGGGGGAAAATTACGATTACCTCATCAATGACATTTCCGTGGGTGATCTCGACGGCGACGGCGAATACGAATTCATCGTCAAATGGGATCCCTCCAACGCCAAGGACAACGCCCAAAGCGGCTACACCGGCAATGTCTATCTCGACGCCTACACCCTCGCCGGCAGCCGCCTTTGGCGTATCGACCTCGGCCGTAACATCCGCGCCGGCGCCCATTATACCCAGTTCATCGTCTATGATCTCGACGGTGACGGCATCGCCGAAATTTCATGCAAGACCGCCCCCGGCACGATCGACGGTGCCGGAAATCCAGTCCTACTCACGGGGCACAACGTCAATGCCGACTACCGCAACAGCTCCGGCTACATTCTCTCCGGCCCCGAATACCTCACCATTTTCAACGGCTCCACCGGCGCGGCGATGGCCACCGTGCCCTACATCGTCCCCCGGCATCCTACCAAACAGAACCCCACCAGCAGCGAACTCAATACCGTCTGGGGCGATGGATATGGAAACCGCGTGGACCGCTTCCTCGCTGGCGTCGCCTACCTCGACGGCCAGCGCCCCAGCCTGATCATGTCGCGTGGCTACTACACCCGCACCGCCATCGCCGCCTGGGATTGGCGCAATGGCCAGCTCACCATGCGCTGGCTCTTCGATACCTATGGAAATTCCGCGCTCAACGGCTACCGCGGCCAAGGCAACCACCAGCTCGCCATCGCGGATGTCGATACCGACGGTCGCGATGAAATCGTCTTCGGCAGCATGACCTTGGATGACAATGGCACCGGCCTCTACACCACCGGACTCGGCCATGGCGATTCGCTTCACGTCAGCGATTTCGATCCGGACCGCCCCGGCCTCGAAGTCTTCATGCCTCACGAATCCCCCAGCTCCAACGGCGGCATCGGCGCAAGCTTCCGCGATGCCGCAACCGGGCAAATCCTCTGGTCCACTCCCGCCACCTCGGACGTCGGCCGTGGCGCGATAATGGATCTCGACCCCACCTCCCCCGGCGCGGAAGGATGGGCCACGAACAGCGGCGACATGTATGCCCCCGATGGCACGGTCGTCGTCCCGCGGGGAAATGCCTTCGTCAATTTCGGCGTCTGGTGGGAAGGCGGCCCGATCCGTCAATTACTGGACAACACCACCATCGCCCGCTGGAACTACGCCGCCGGTGGTGGCCGCCAGAACATTCTCACCGCCTGGCAACAGGGCGCATCCCAGAGCAACGGCACCAAATCCACCCCCGCCCTCTCCGGCGACATCCTCGGCGACTGGCGGGAAGAAGTGATTTGGAAAAACACCGACAGCACCGCGCTTCTGTTATTCACCACCACCGTTTCCGCCGGCGGTCGGCTTCACTCATTGATGCACGATCCCACCTATCGCATGGCCATCGCGTGGCAGAACGTCGCCTACAACCAGCCGCCGCATCCCGGATTTTTCCTCGGTGGCGACATGCCAACACCGCCGCGTTCGCCCATTTGGAAAGGCGATCTCGTCTGGAAGGGCGGCACCTCCCCGCAAATCTGGAGCGCGGGCTCCAATCGATTCAAATCATCGCCCTCCACCACCGACACGGTCGCCTACTCGAATGGCAAGAGCGTACTGTTCGACCTATCAGGTAACGCGGCTTCCAGCATCGAACTCCAGGGAACCCTCACGCCCATCGATGTCGTCGTCCACAATCCCACCGACCACAACTACGCCTTCACCGGCACCGGCCAGATTGCCGGCCCCACGAATCTCACAAAATCCGGCCACGGGCTCCTGACGCTTGGCGGCAATCACTCCTTCACCGGAAAAACTACCGTCAACCAGGGTGAACTCCGACTGGCCGGAAATCTAACTTCCAGCCTTGTCACCGTGCAGGGCCTCGGCCGCCTCAGCGGATCCGGCACCATCGGGGGCCTCGTCACCGAGAAGCGCGCCTCCATCTCCCCCGGCAACCTTCCGGGAAACATCGCCAGCCTCGGGGTCGCCGGAGCAACCAACCTATCAGGAACCTCTCTCGAAATCGACCTGCCAGCCAACGGAACCCAGCTCCACGACGCCATCAACATCACCGGCGGCCTCGCTCTATCAGGCACCAATCCGCTGGTGTTCCGCGTCGCTTCCGGCAATCCAACCCCGGGAACCTATCCGATCATCACCTTCACCGGTGCCCTCACCGGCGGATTGGCGAATCTCCCATACGATCCCTCATTCACCACCCTACAAACCCAAATCGTCATCGGAACCGGTGTGATCAATCTTGTCGTCCTACCGCCCCCGGTCGCAGATGTCCTCGTCTGGCGGGGCGCCGGATCAACCTGGGACAGCATCAATGAAAACTGGCTGGTCGACGGCGAGCCGAGCCTGTTCTCCGCGAACAAACTGGTCTCATTCGGTCCCGGTGGATCGGCCGCTCCGATCGTCACCATCGAAGGAACCGTCCTGCCGGAAAGCGTGAACGTCGATTCATCGACCCACTACACCTTCAATGGCCCCGGCATCATCGGCGGCGCTGCCTTCCTTCTGAAAACCAACACCGGAAATCTAACTCTCTCCGCTGCGAATTCATACACCGGCGGCACCTTCATCTCTGGCGGCACCCTCACGATCGGAAACGCCGCCGCTTTCGGCACCGGCCCCGTCACCCTTTCCGGCGGCACATGGGCGATGGGCACCCTCACCCCGAACAATCCGATCATTGTCGCCGCGGACTCAACGATCACCGGCGGCGATCGCGGGGGCAATCACGGCATCAAGGCGGTCAGCGGAAACCAGATCCTGACGCTCACCGCCACCACCGTCTTTGATTTTGAAGGCAATCTAGCAAATTTTAGCGGCACCCTTCTCTTCAACGGCACCGGATCTTTCCGGCTCTTCGGCGCATCCAATGGCTCATCCGCAGCCTTTGATCTTGGCACCCGCCCCCTTGGCAGTCGCAGCGGTTCGGCCTTTTCCCTAGGCTCGCTCGCAGGCGCGCCGGGTTCCTCACTCGGTGGCGCGAATGGCTACAACTCTGCGGTGACCTACACCATCGGCGGCAACAATCTCAGCTCCAGCTTCAGCGGCTCCATCAACAACGGAAACACCGGTAGCAGCGCCGGAAACATCACCCACATCACCAAGACCGGCACCGGAACCCTAACACTTTCCGGCAACAGTAGCCACACCGGAAATACCCTCGTGCAGTCCGGGTCGCTCGAACTTACCGGCACCCTCGCTGCCACGCCCACCACCATCCAGACCGACGGGCGTCTCACAGGAAATGGCAGCATCGCCGACAGCGTGACCAGTCATGGTTCTCTATCACCCGAGGGCACGCTCACTTTCGGCAACGGCCTCACCACCACCGCCACCTCGGTTCTAGAATTCCAGCTCGGGGAAAATCCGGACCGCATCGACGTTGCCGGAAATCTAACCCTGGCAGGCCGGATCGAAATCTCCGCCTCTCCCGGCATCACCAACGGCGTCTATCCGCTCATCAGCTACACCGGCACCCCAAGCTTCGGCAGCATCGAGCTTGTCATCGCCCCAGGCGATTTTGTCTGCCAGCTTGATTTTGCCACTCCCGGCCAGGTCAATGCCATCATCACCTCGACTCTCAGCACATTCGCGCAATGGCAGATTCTTCATTTCGGCAGCGCCGACAACCCGCTCGCCCAAGCTGGCGAGGATCCGGACGGCGACGGCCAAACCAATCAAGTCGAATCCGTCGCCGGCACCGATCCGAATAACGGCGCTTCTAGGTTCGCCGCCACCCTTACCCAAACCGAAGGTGAGGACCTCACCCTCACCTGGCCAAGCGTCCCAGGAAAAACCTACGAAATTTTCAAGAACCTGACGCTGTCCGGGCAATGGGAATCCCTGGATACTGTCATCGCGGGCCCCGGCACCACCACCACCAGCACCTTCACCATCGCTCCAAGCGAACATGGCCCATCCGCATTTTTCAAAGTCCAGATCGTGGAATGATGTTGAAGCTTGGCAATCAGGTGGCAGCGGTCAAAAATCCGCCATGTTCAACGCAAGCAAACTCACCCCGGAACAAAAAGACGCCCTCAAACAATGGGCCGCCGAGGGAGCCACCATGTCAGACCTGCAACGCCGGTTGAAGGACGACTTCGGGTTTTCAGTCACTTACATGGACACCCGGTTTCTGATCCTTGATCTGGGGATCGAGTTGATCGAGGAAATCAAGGTGGAACCGAAAAAGGAGGAAAAAACTGAATTGGTTGCGACCGGTGCTGTCACCACAACGATGGACTCGCTCACCTTGCCGGGCGCGTTGGTCAGCGGTAAAGTCACTTTCAGCGATGGCGAAACCGGCATTTGGATGCTCGATCAAACCGGCCGCCCAGGACTCGACCCGGACACCCCCGGATACCGCCCGAGCCAGGAGGACATCCTCGCCTTCCAGACGCAATTGCGCGATTTGATCGAAAAAAGCGGGCTGTGAGTCGGATTCCGGGCATTGACCGGGCATTCTACCGACACGAAGCTCGACCCACGGTGTTGAATTTGCAGAACATGCCCAGATCCGTCCGCCACTCTGCCTTGCTCGCCTTGGCCCTGGCTACCTCCATTTCCGGCTGCAAACCCCAGCCCGTGCCAAAATCCGCACCCGCCGCCACATCGGTGGCCCACGGCTTGGCCGCGCAGCTCGCGGCAGCCCGCATGGACGTAGCCAAAAACTGTGACGCTGATGAAGCGCTGGGCCTGCTGATCTCAGCCCTAAAGGCGGATCCGACGAACAACGAGGCGCGTGCAGCAACCGCAAAACTTTTGCAGGAGACCGTTTGGAACCTGCCGATCATGCAACTCGATCACCAGCTCGCCATTGATCAAATCACCTTCGCCACACCCTCCAGCTTGTGGGTAAGTCTATCAGGAAAGTTCAACACGACGGTGCGCTGGAACCTCGAAACCCTTCAAATCGAGAATGTCCTATTTCCCAACAAAACAGGAAAGACCCGCAGCCTGATTTTTGACAGCGGCCACCGCTCGGTGGTTGTCCAACGCGGTCCCGTGACACTCCTGTGCAACGCCGTAACCCTCAAGCCGATCCGCGATCTCGGCCCGCTGCCGGAGTTTTTCACCCCATCCGCCGCGATCACCTTCTCACCCGAAGGTCTGTTAGTCGCACATCCCGCACGTGTCTCGGATCAGGATCCAGCCATCATCTGGCATTTGAGAGATACCTCCTCGGGAGAAATCATCCGCTCATCCGAGCCCGTCGCCAACGATGCCCCGCGCCCCATGGCGGCATATTTGGATCGCGGCGGGCTGCGGGTTCTCCATGCCGATGGCAGCTTGGTGGAAATGCCGCTGTCGCCCGTGGAACCCATCGTGACCCACACCGCTAAAACGCCGGTGAAGCTGCTTCACGCACTATTCTCCGAAGACGGAAACGCCGCCCTAACACTCCAGGATCTGGGTCCACACCGGCCGCCGGCCGAAGCCATGATCCGCTTCAATTCAGAAGAGGATCAATCCCTCACACCGCACTCGCTCGCCGAACGTTTTCCATGGGGCCAACAACCTAACATCTGGAGCGGCCTGCTGCATCAAGGCGAAAAAAACCGGATTCAGATCGATGGGCGTGAATTGCGAATCCGCTCAAGCCCACATGCGCCGATCCGAGCCGGGTCGGGTATCACCACCGCCGCGATAAATGGCGAAAAGGTGATGGTCGGCGGGGAAAACGGCACACTGGTCATCTATCAACTCGCCCCGAAACCTGCATCAACAGCGAGCGCCACCCTCACCCGCCCACTGGAAGAAAAATCCCTCCGCGCCCTCGAAAAACTGACCACGGCGTTTTCCGGATTAACCTTTGACGAAATCGCCCGCAGCTTCACCGCGGTCGGACCCGATGAACGTCTCAAAGCGCTCGACGGCTGTGATTTCGAGGCGATCCGCGCGGTGTTCCCCGCCCTGGATTTCGGGCCGGTGATCGCGGCATTCAAATCCGGGCCGCCGGAGCCGGTTAAAGCGGAGGCCTTCATTCCGCTGTGGGACCGGCTCGCCCATGCGGATGCAACGGGTAAATCCTGGCCCGACACCCTAACACTTTCCAAAAACCTCAGCGGCCACCCATGGCACCAGCAACTCACTTCGGCGGTTGTTAGCCGGAAGGCGGACCAGCCGGTGGAATCCACTTGGACGGCACCCGCGCGAATCGAGAAAATCTTCAATACCGACGACACGGTGGCGATTCTCTCCGCGATTGAAACAAGCGGCGGCAAAGGACCGGCAGCAGCAACGGCGTTGTCGCTGGCGCTGGCGTCCGTGCACCCCGAGTGGGTCGAAGCCTGCCTGAAATCTGCCGTCGACCTTCCGCCGTTTTTGCGCAAGCTGGGCCGTTCGCGCATTGCCTGGCTGCGGAACCGCAAGCCGGAAGCGTTGGCCGGTTGGCCGGAAGTCTTCCCGACACTGGCGGAAATCCGCCTGCGCGAGGATTGGGAAGGCTGGGAGCAGGCGGACTTCTCGCCCGCCCTTGAAAAACTCAGGCTCTCCGCCAGCGAATTACTGACGGCATTGGAAGTGCCGGAAGACTCCACCCCGGAACAGCGAGCTGCCATCGTGGAGCGCTTCAAGGATCCAGCCACCATCGCCACGATCGGACGCCCGCGATTTGCCGACGCCTGTTTGAAGGCAGCCCTCGCTTTTTCCAAATTCAAGGAGGATAGAGAAATCACCTTCCAACTCGCCCAACTTGCGCGCGACCTTGGCGCACCGCAGGAGCCGTGCCTGAGAGCCGAAGCGCTCGCCCTAACCGCACTCAGCGACTATCAGGAAGCCCACCCGCGCTGGATCCAGTTGCTCACCGAGCATCCGGTGGAAACCCATCTCTCCGGCGATTACGCGGAAGCCGCCTACACCGCCTTTGAAAACGCCGAGCCACGACAAGCGATGGAAATTCTAACCACCGGACTCCACCGGTTTCCAGCGGATGGGAATTTCGCCATGCGGGCCGGCTGGGTCGCGCTGCTCACGGGCAACCCGGAGCGTGCCTATCAGTTTCTCCAAACCGGCCAGCGCATCGGATTCCCCGATGAGAAGTTAGATGATGCGATGGCCCTGTTGGCGATCGCCGCCGTTCAGAACGGAGCGATGGACGACGCCGCTGTCTATTACAACGACCTCCTGATCATCGCTCCGGAATGGGAAGACCCCGCCACCCTCGAATCACTCGCATGGCCCGAAGAATTGAAAGCCTCCCTTCGTGAGATCGCTTGGTAAATCATGCCAGGTCCCGGACCTGCACCTGCGCCCACCAATCCTTGAAGGAGGTGATGAAAACGTTGTGATCCGGCTCCACCTGATAGGCATCGTGATCCTCGATATTCGCAAACTGCATGGTCAATGCGTAATCCCATGACTGGTCGATGACCGGACGGACCACCACCGCTGCCGGAACCGCCCAACGGCCGCCCACCACCAGATCAATCTCAAACAAAGAATCCAAACCCTGCTCGAACACCGCACGATCCGCCGCGTTTTTGAATTCCTCCTTCAGCCAGAAATAAACATGATGATCCATGCCCGATGGAAATAGCTCCCACCAACGCCCACTGCAAGCCCGGATCCCGAATTAAAAAGCGCCATGAAAATCCTAGTCACCGCATTCGGGCCATTCGACGGACGGCCCGATAACGCCTCATCACTGGCACTTCGGGAGCTGAAAATTGGCTTACCGGGAATCCACACGCGCATCCTGCCAGTGGACGCGGTGATCGCACCATCGCGCTTGAAACAAGCACTCAAACAAATCCGCCCCAGCGCGCTGATCATGCTCGGCGAGGCAGCGGGCAGTCGCCAAATCCGCCTCGAAACCACGGCATGGAATGAACTGGATTTCCGCATCCCGGACATTGCTGGACGCCAGCCGTGGCTGAAACCGATCATCCGCAGCGCACCCAACCATTTCGCCTCCACCCTGCCACTCGCCGCCATCCACGCCAATCTGGTCAACTCAGGCCATCAGGTCTCGCTCTCCGACGATGCCGGCCGCTATCTTTGCAACCAACTGTTCTACGTCGGCCGTCACGAACTGGATTCCCGCACCACCGCTTGCCCCGCCGGCTTCATTCATCTGCCGCTTGCCAAAGATTACCCCACCGCACGGGCCGTGGACGCGCTCACGCGCGCGATCGAAGTGTTGCGGCAGCTTGCCGACTGAACTAACAAAAAAAGGCCGACCGCAAAAAACGGCCAGCCTTTGGAAATAGGTTAACCAAGCTCACACGAGGGCCAGGAGCTTTGCCTTCAATTGATCTTTGGTCACGCTGGCACCAACGATCTGATCTTTCACTTCGCCGTTTTTGAAAAACAGCAGAAGTGGAATCGAACGAACGTTGTATTTGACGGCGAGCTCGCGGGCGTCATCGACGTTAACCTTGCCCACTTTTGCCTGGCCTTCGAGATCGGCGGCGACTTGATCAATGATCGGGCCGATCATCTTGCAAGGGCCACACCACTCGGCCCAGAAGTCCACGAGGACGGGCTGATCAGAGTCGATTACTTCGGATTGAAAATTTGCGTCGGTAAGGTTCAGAGCCATGCGAAGAGAGTGAACCAGATTGCCAAAACGTCAAGAGCCGCCCTGCAAGATTGCGGGGCGGCTCTTTTAAAAACGATCGAAAGAAGCGCTGAATCAGCCGACAGGCAGATTGCCGGCCATCAATGCGAAGTAGAGAACTCCGGCAGCGAGCAGAAGATTGATGATGGGAAGTATCATGTTATTAAAGAGTTAGAGTGGATTAATCCATGAGCTGCGACCATTCACCCGCTCTTGGGTTATCTTCGACGTTGATCCAGACGTTGGCCGTCATCAATTGGAACGCCAAGACGAGCAGGGCGGCCACAAAGCCGACGATGGACAGAATATTGATGATGCCCTCGTTGCCGTCTTCATCCTCATCCTCATCTGAGGAGACCATCGTGCCCACTTGCGAAGGTGGGAAGGAACTGCCGAGAGGTTGGGTCGGTGGCTGAAGTTGGACGGTCGCTTTTGGCAGAGCCACGCTAGGCGCGCCGCCTGCGGCTCTGGCGCCTGGAGTGGTCGGGGCGGCGCTGGTGGCCAAGCGGATCGTGGGAGCCGGTGACATGGTAGGCGGTGCGCCTGCGGTGCGAAGCGGAATGGTGGGAGCCGGTGCCGGTGGACGGGGTGCGCCGCCGGGCGTCGTAGCCGTCGGCGGTCCGCCTGGAATCGGCGGCCTGACAGGTGGGGCCATTGGCACGGTGGCCGATGGGACTGCCGGTGGTGCATCGGCCGCTTTCAAGGTGACGCGAACGGTTTCCTTCTTGAGGGGAACACTTGACGTTTGCTTAGACGGAGCTGGTGGTTGGTTTTCGTTTTCGCTCATGCGGTCACAGGGTTTTACTTCCTTCGGGAGTGAGTAAGGCAAGTTGCCCCCCCTCTGTCAAACCCCCAACTTGGGATTTGTTAAAATTTCACAAGTCACAGATCATAAACAACATCAGAAATCATCTGAGAGCCTTTTTGGGCGGGAAACGCAAGTTCGCAGAGGTAGGGAAGCAATAGCGCCGCTGTTAGACCGGCGGCGAGCGCATGAAGAAGCAATTGATCAAGCTCAGGGCCGGTCTTCGGATTGCTTGGACTCTGGGAAATCACCGGCTCGGAGTGAACGATCAGAAGCGGCTCGATATCGACTAGCTCGATCACTGCGGCAGCTCGCAGTATCTTCAGTCGCTCGACCTCGGAATCTGCCAAGAGCGAGGCACGACGGGCGCGTTCGAGCTCGCGGAATGCCGGCGTTTCGGGCAGCGCACCGCCGTGGATTTTCTCGATCCGGGTGACTCCCACTGCGGATTCCGCCGCAGCATCCCTCGCGTCCAGAATGAGTTGATCCAGTTTCGCGACTTTCGCGGTGTGCTCGTCGCGCACGCGGTCGCCCTCGAATCTGGCAAGGCTGCGCGGAAGGGCGGCGGCGATGTCTCGCGCAAGTTCCTTCTGCACAAGTAGGACGGAAATCTCAATGAGGCGCGTGTCTGGAATGACCTTCACTTGAACGGTGTCGGTGAGGATTTCCCGTGCGGTCAACTGATCCACTTGAAACTGCTCGCCCAAACGGAGGTCCGAAATGAGGCACCCGAGGATGGCGGAGGATGTGAGCAGGTTCGCCGACTCCTGCGGACTGCGGGCGTTTTTGATTTCCACCACCGCCGTGCTTCGGTATTTGAGCGGAGTTAGAAAAAGAACGAGTCCGCCGCCCAGCAGGACCAGCATGGGAACGATCAGCAACCCGAAGCGCACCGCCCATTTCCAGCGGCCATAAGCGCGGGAGGGAAGAAAACGACCCGTGATTTCATCTTCAACCATCATTGCAGATTGATAGATTTGCTCCGCCCGCGGCAAGCGGAAACTCCCGCACGCCATCAGATTTTTAATGCTCTTTCGGCCGCGCCGTGATTCTTATTCGTGCAGCAACCATGTCCGCAGAAAAGACCGCCATCAGCCCGACCCGCGCCCACGATTTCCCCGAGTGGTATCAGCAAGTCATCAAAGCCGCCGACCTCGCTGAGAATTCGGAAACCCGTGGCTGCATGGTGATCAAACCATGGGGCTACGGCATTTGGGAACTGATCCAACAGCAACTCGACCGCCGCTTCAAGGCCACCGGCCACCAAAACGCCTATTTCCCGTTGCTGATCCCGCTCTCTTACCTCGAGAAGGAAGCCGAACATGCCGAAGGATTCGCCACCGAGTGCGCCGTGGTCACGCATCACCGCTTGGAAGTCGTGAAAGATCCGCTCACCGGTAAATCCAAAATGATCCCAAGCGGCGAACTGGCCGAGCCCTACGTCATCCGGCCGACCTCGGAGACGATCATCGGTGCCGCTTTCGCCCGCTGGATCGAATCCTACCGCGATCTCCCTCTACTCATCAACCAATGGGCGAATGTGATGCGCTGGGAAATGCGCCCGCGCCTTTTCCTGCGCACCGCTGAGTTCCTCTGGCAGGAAGGACACACCGCCCACGAAACCCGTGAAGAGGCCATCGAGGAAACCCGGATGATCCACGGCCAATACGAGGAATTCCTCCGCGATCACTTGGCCATTCCCGTCGTTCCCGGCGAAAAAACCGAGAACGAGCGTTTTCCCGGAGCCGATATGACGCTCACCGTCGAGGCCATGGTCCAGGACAAGAAGGCTATCCAGGCCGGCACCTCTCACTACCTCGGCCAAAATTTCTCGAAGGCGCAAAACATCTCCTTCACCGGTCGCGATGGCACCGTCCAGCACGCCCACACCACTTCCTGGGGCGTCTCTACCCGCCTGATCGGCACCTTGATCATGGCCCACTCGGATGATGACGGACTGATTCTCCCGCCCCGCGTCGCCACCCAGCAGATCGTGATTCTGCCGATCACGCCCAAGGAAGACACGCGCGATGCGGTGCTCGCCTCCTGCCACGCTCTTGCACAGACCCTGCGCCACCAGTCGTTCCGCGGCGACCCGCTGCGCGTCCATGTCGATACCCGCGACCTTTCCGGCGGCGTCAAAAAATGGGAATGGGTCAAAAAGGGCGTGCCCATCCGCATCGAAATCGGCCCGCGAGACATCGAAACCCACAAAGTCTGCATCCAACGCCGCGACCAACCGGTCAGCGAAAAACAATTTTCCGAGAAGGACGAGTTCCTCCAACGGGTCACTGATACTTTGTCAGAAATTCACGAGTCCCTGCTCGCCCGCGCCACCGCTTTCCGCGATGCGAATATCACTCCTTGCTCCGAGTTGGAGGCCTTCCACGCCCATTGGTCGCAGGAAAACCCCGGCTGGCTTCACACGCCGTGGGCCGGCAACCGTGAGCAGGAAGAAGAACTTTCCAAGAAGCATAAAATCACCATCCGTTGTCTGCCTCTCGCCAACGTCAAACTGCCAGCCACCGGCGGCAAATGCTTCCTAACCGGTAAGGAAACGGAAACCCGCGCACTCTGGGGCAGAAGCTACTGAGCACTCCGTAACAGCCTAACACTCACCACCTTCTTTGTCGGTGAGCTTGGCATCTGGTTCGCTCACAAGTCCGTGGAAATCCACCAGTTCGTCGTGGCTGTGGTTGACGAACACGGAACTGCCAAGCGGGTGGTGACCGCCGACGACGTGTTTCACACCGCGCGCCAGAAGATCGACCACGTGGGCTCCGGTTTCCGCAACCACGGCCATGGAGGAAGGGGCCGCTTGATGTAGAAAATCCGCATCGTGACCCACTGAGTATTCCTCATTCTCGATGTGCCTAAGAAGCGTCTCGATTTTTGCCATGCGGACTGAATCCGGTTCACCTCGCTGGATGGATTCCTCAAAATTCCGTTTGAGCGCTCTTTCCTCGATTTTCAAAGCCTCCAAGCGACGCCGGAGTTCGGTCGCCGCGGGCATACCGATTTCCTCGATTTCCAGTTCGAGTTGTTCGAGCTTGGCTTCCGCTTCCTCGATTTTTGCGGCCAGCGGTGAGGGTGAGTCTTGGGAAGAATGCATAGAGTGTGATGAAGTGATTTCCACCACACACTTTAAGGTAGATAACCGATGCCACAATGATTTTTTAGTCCGCCAAGCCCAAAAATCAGTTAGAATGGAGACTCTTCATCGAAGTCTTCATCGTCGCGGAGATCCCCCGATGCGGGTTCTGCACCCGCCGCAGCTGGGCGGCGGGTGGCTGCATCGGACGCACCTGACGAACTCGCAGCCGCGCCGTTAGCCGCTTGGATTTTCCAACAGGAAAGGTTCACGAAATACTTCCCGTTGTATTCATTTCCGCGGATGTCGAAACTGACTTGTACCTCTTGCCCGGCCTCGAAGGAGTCCAACAGCGGGCATTTGTCCTTCACGATTTCAAACTTGAGATCCTGAGGGTATTTGTCGTTCGCGGTGGTCACGACGAACTCGCGCTTGCTGAAACCGCTCGGGAAATTCTGGGTTTCGCTGATCAATTTGATTTTTCCAACTGCCTCGTACATGGACCCCAATGTTTCCGTCCGGGCGGCGATGTCAAACCCTTGGGTGGAAAATCAGCAATCCACCTCAAAATTCGGAGAGGTCACAATCCCGCTGCGCGCGCGACGCCGTGATCTGGAAGTCGTCTTGCGGGGCCCCATCGAAGTTCGCCCGAGCGACAAATTGCCCATGCCAGCGCGTGAAAACGTCATTGGGGAACCCAAGCCTGGCCGCGCGCGAACCGCTTCAAACTCGCCGGCGCCCAAATAATCGGGCAACTCGCTCGCCCGCCGGACTTCCCGCACCATGACGGCCAGCCAAACCACCAAGGCAAATGCCAACGCACCGGCCATGATCCACCCGACGTTTGCGCCTTTACCAAAAGCCAAAGCGACCATCATCGAGATCCCACCGATCCACGCGAGACACGCCGCCAGCAGGAGGATAGGAACTTTTAAGGGCTGAAAAGAAGTCAACAAGATCTTGAGTTATCAGCCTACTCTCGCTTTGCCAAGCTAAAATAATGCGCGATCTGAGGCGGGGGCGGGCATGCCGGAGATGGTTCGCTCGCCGCGAGCTTTCACGCCCCGCAGCCCCCTATCGACCTCAACGGCGACCACAATGAAAACCTCCGGCGTGAAGATGGAGTCTGGAGAGCCCGCCTCACTAACGAGGTATCCCAAAACTCATGTGGGAGAGGTGCTGATATTTCAAATCAACCACCACCATCATGGGACTGCCCTGGGAACGGGAGGAGGAAATTCACTAACTTGAGGAGAAACAAACCGAATTAGTGACTTGCGTCATTCGACTAACACCATTTTTAGAGAACGAGGGAGAAGGGAGTGAATGGACAACGATGCGAGGATCCCGACTTCAAACTCCGACCCTGAGATCCCTGAGGCTCCACAGCACTCCCCTCGCGCCTTTGCCGCTGCCATTCATGGTCCGCGCCCCGTCTTTCCGCTTCGGCCCGAAGCGTTCCCGTGCATTCGCGAACGCCTCGTTCACGAACTCCTTGCTGCCAATCACCGCGCCGTCTGTGAAGTAACGCACCCGGCAGCGCAGCATCCTTGCGATACCCAAGTCCTTCAATACCGTTTCGTTATCCTCGTTTTCCAGTATCTCCGCCGTGTTCATGGTGGTTTGGCCCAGCTTGCCCCCGATTCCCGCCACGCTCGCGCGCCCCGGTTTCCGGCCCAAGGCGAGCCCCATCAAGCGCCGATACAAACGCGAGACATCACGCCACTTCTCCGCATCAAAACCCACTCCCTGATCGCAAAAATAAGCTCTCACCAAACCCTCGCGCGCCTTTTTGCCATTTCCCTTCGCACCGCCGCCCACCGCCTCGCCGTAGCTGCTCCAACGATAATCCGCCGGATCTT
>JBBECN010000082.1:0-5303 GCA_040881795.1 Akkermansiaceae bacterium | reverse complement strand
AATGAAAGGTAGGGCGGCACCGCCGGGGCCGCAGGCGAAAGAAGTGCGAATGAAAATTCCTTGCGAAGCCGGAACGTCCCGAAAAGGTCACCCCAGTCACTTTTCATTCACGCGGTTCCCCCGGCGGTGGAACCCCACCAGGTAGGGCGGCACCGCCGGGGCCGCTTGCGAATGAGATACGAATGAAAATTCCTTACGAAGCCGGAACGCCCCGAAAAGGTCACCCCAGTCACTTTTCATTCACGCGGTTCCCTTCAGACCTTCAGACTTATTTCAGCCTTTTCTCTTCAATACATAGATCATTTGCCGGGCGAAGAGTGAGGGCCAGATCCGCCACAACCCGAAGAATCCATTTTGTCCCACATAGCACTTCACCTCGAATCCGCAGTGCTCCGCCCAGTGGTGGAAGTCGCGCACGGTCCAGAAGCGAAGGTGTTCCTTGATGTGATAGACAATGGCGGTCACCGGCATCTTGCCGCCGATTGCCAGGCGCAGCCGGTTGACGATGAACCCTAAGTTGGGAATTGTGACGTAGAAAATGGTAGCCCTTGTCTTCAGAAACTCCTCCATCAGCAGTTCCGGCTCTGGCAGGTGTTCGATCAACTCCATCGTGACAATGATGTCCACGTCGCGGAAGGCGGCGAGATTCGGAGCATTGAGATCACCGACCACTTCGCTCTCCAGATCGTCCAGCCCCTTACCACGTAGCTTTTTGATCGCTGCCGCGGAGCCATCGATCCCCATGAGTTGCAGCCGCGGTTTCTGTTCCCGAACGTATTCTAGAAACGCACCGTCGCCGCAACCGACATCCAACAACTTACCTTCATCAGGCAGTCGCTGTAACACCCAAACGAAGCGGTATTTAGGCTCCTGTTTTCCCCGCTTGTCCCAGTAGTCGTCGTAGTTGGAAAACTCTTTGAGCGGCATCGGATCGAGAAAGATCTCGTCGAAAATTTGTCGGATCTTTTTGATCATGATCCGGGTGATCTGAAAATTTCTCCGAGCCGCAAGAAGCCTTTCCATCCCTTCGCCGCGATCCACAGCAGGCCATCAATCAACCCATTCAAATACGGATCATCGAACAAGGTGACCCCATGCACCCGGCGGATCGCTCGGGATTCGATGTGTTGGCGTTCGGCGGCGAGAATCATTTCCATGTTCTGGGTTTTTCCACGATTGCGCTGCGACAAATTTCCACCGTGCATCCGGAAATCCGCCACAGTCACCCGGACATGCTCGAAGCGTTTTCCCGCGGCGTCGAGGCGCGCATAAAACTCGCTGTCCATCGCATAGCGGAAATCCTCGCGCAGCCGGAAGCCTTCGGAGATCACGGTTTTCCTCCGATAGAACGCCGCCGTCGATCCCACGAAACAATGATGATGCACATGCACGAAACGCGACCACCCCGGAGCGATGACATGCCGCTGGAAATCTCCCGCCGAGTTGATGAAATCCCAGTTGCCATACACCACGTCCGCTTCGGATTTCTCCAACAGCGGTAGCATCTCCGCCAGCGCGCCAGGCTTCAGCCGGTCATCCGCATTGAGCCACATCACCCACTCGCCCTTCGCACGATCAAAGCCCTTGTTGATCGCATCCGACATGCCCTGGTCCGGTTCTTGCGTCCAGAACGCATGCGGAAAGCGCGCCGCCACCGCAGCACTGTCATCCGTCGATCCCCCATCGATCACCAGATGCTCAAGCATGACGCCTTCCTGCGTGGCCACGCTTTCCAGACACTCGCCCAGAAAACGCCCGTAATTCAGCGAGGGAGTGATGATGGTAAAATGCATGTGTCAAAGAGCGTGGGCTTCCCTGCCACAATGGCAAGCTGCCGCTTCATTCAAAATCCCAAATTACCTCTCAGCGTCTTCCTTCGCGTTCTCCGCATCTCCGCGTTTCGCTTCATCCAAAACCAAAGCCCCATCGTCCCGGCTTCGCGTCCCTATCGATTGGTAGTCGCCGAATTCTTCCAATGATCCATGGCGCGGCCATCAAAACGAAGAGACATACGGCTGAGATTGAAAAACCCGTTTTACGCAGCGGCGGGTCATAGCTCATTTCGAGGTGGGTGGGTTGTTCGTGCCCGGTATTTTCCAATAGCATGCTTGCGTCCGGGGCGCGAGCGACCGGTAGCCACTTGGCGGAACCTTTTTGCCGGTATTTCCATCCATCTGCCTGGTTTTCCGCAATCCGGACCCACTGCAGGCCTTGGGGCACCCGCAAGTCGCGTCGGTTTTCCACCCCGCTGGTTTCCTCCACGATGGTGAATTCGGCGTCGCCACCATCGAAAAATCTTGTCATTGCCGAGTCGCTGGCGAATCCGACGTAGCGGGATACGGTGAATGGATTCTGATAGAGGTCCATCATGGCTCCCTGCCAGACTGGCGTCCAATCGGCGGGCACTTCCGGATTGCCACTCCAAGTGACGAGATGACTCACGGCGAGACGTCCCAGCCGCCGCGCGTCGCCGGGCGCTTCCTTGGGGAGTATCATGCCATTGGGGATGATGCTGTCGTATCCGCTGATGGTGGCGATACCGTATGCGGACAGCGTATTGGGAATGAATGGCGTCCGAGCCATGTGCGCGGTGGGATGAATCAAAGTGGTCACCCTGGCGTCACGGTCCACTTGTTCGCGCAGCACCTCGCTCTCCGCCGTCGGCCGGAACATTTCGAAATGCGCGGGGTCCGACCACACCACCCAGCGCGAGGCGAAAAGGCTCACTTCGCAAAGCACCGCGGCCCCGACCAGAAGTGCTCCAGTCTGGCGCCATGTCTCGGCGCGGGATGCCGTGATCCGAAGTCCAGCGAGGGCAATCAGAAACAGGGCCAGCGGCATCCATTGCTGATCGCTCCAAATGAAAAGATCGTGCGTGAAGCGCTCCGCCCTGAGCGAGAGCCATGACTGGAAGTAGCCGAAGGAACTGCCCCCTCCTTGGGCGACGATCTCGTGGCGCAGTCCGGCAAGCCGTTCGGGTTGCCATTTCAGATAGATGCTGAGACAGGTCCAGACGGCGATCCCGGCGCAGACGCTGATACTGAGGAAGCGGAACAGCCGGATGCGGGTTTCGCGGCTGGCATCCTGCATAAAGATGACAAAAGCCAGAATTCCTCCGATGATGAACAGCAGGAAGCAGCGTTGGTATAAAAATCGTACCAGCGGGGTGAGAGGGATCAGCAAGCCCATCCAAACCAGGATCCGGCTGACCAGAGGGAATTGCTTCCCACGGATGGCGAGGAATCCTGCGATGACTGGTAGCGATCCGAAATAACAGACAAAGAACAGCTCGCTTTTGAACAGCTTTAGGAGATCCATGGAATCGCATCGCCCGAGAATCGATGGAAACACCTGCAGCGGATAGGCGGCAAGATTGAACAAGGGTTGCAACGGCCCCATTGGATAGATGCTCTTGTCGGCATTGACGTTCATGCCCATGTGCAGGCCGAGGCGGTTGCTGGTTAGAAAGGCATCGGTACAGGGAAGGAACATCATCGCGGCGATCCCGCATCCGAGAATCCCCCAGGTGGCGTAGCGGGCGAGCAGGCGGCCTTGCCGTTTAATGGAAGTTCGCGGGTGTTGTTGGATGGCCTCCTCCAGCCACATCGCGGCCACCGCCAGAACCACCAGCACGGCATGCTGGAGCGTGCCACCTAGGAAGGCCATGCCCATGAACACGGGTGCCAGGCTCCAGTGGATGCGTGAGCCCCGCCGCCAGCCATCCATCGACCACAAGATCCACGGCACCCAGCAGAACGAGCCAAGTGCCCATCGATGATAGGTCCAGGTGACGAACTGGGAATTGAGCGCATAGGCCAGACCGCCACAGACGGCCCACCACGCACCGACCGACCTTCCCCTGAGAAACAGGAACATGCCGATTGCCGCCAATAAGACCTGTCCTAACAATCCGAGATGCCAGGCGGTCCAGAAATCCAAGCAGCGGTGCAACTGCATCGTCCAGTCGAAATACAGAGCCATCGTGTTGGCATACTGGGCGGTCCCACCGTAGGTCAGTGAACTCCAACCCAGCCAGCCCTCTTTCGCGTAACTTTCCGCCGCCACCATCCGATAAACCAGATATTGGTCCACCCCGTCCGCGACAAAGTGGTTCCTGGCGTATTCAGCTTCGTTGCCATCCCGCCACGGACTCATCATCAGATTCTGAAGGTCGAGCGGGGCAAGGTTTTTTCCTCCGATCCACCACGGCGAGAACCATGCCAGCACGACCACGAGGATGGCGAGCCAGGGGAGTAGGGATTTTGGATTTTGAATTTTCAATGTTGAATTGCAGAGAGGGGACTCCGGAGGATGCGGATGATAGGGGCAAAGCAATGGTAATAGATGACCTTCGATTCGGAAGAATTAATCTAGAAAGGAAGATGGGAACCACGGATTTCACGGAATACACGGATAAGAAGTAGATTATGGATAGTTGGTCCATTCACCCTTTGGGTAAATGGCATGAATCTTGCAACTCATTTATTATCCGTGTACATCTGTCATCCGTGGTTCTATTTTCCTCTTGAGGATTAACTGCAGCGTGAGTCGGAGATTGAAATCCGGGATGTTAGGAAAGCCTTTATCCCGAATTCACCATCAAAAACTCAAAATCACCGATATTTCCAAGCGGTCCACAGGGCTTTGACCCCGTCCTTCCAGTTGATCTTCTTTCCGTCCTGATTCTTCCTCGGGTGGTAAGAGACCGGCACCTCATGGATTGCGATGTTCTGCTTCAATAATTTCATGGTGATCTCCGGTTCCCATGCGAAATCATCGCTTTCAAAGGTGATGCTATCGAGTGCGGAGCGGTGGAAGCATTTGTAACAGGTTGGTTCGTCGGTCAGTCGCGCACCGGAGAGAAGGTTTACGAACTTGGTGATAGCCACGCCACCAAGATACGCCAGTACATAGGAATGTGGATGTTTGCCGGTGATGAGCCCGCAAACCCCTGATCTTCCCAAGGCCTTTTCCATGAGAATGCGTGAGCCATAGACCACCCGCGCCTTGCCATCCACGATGGGCCGTGCCACCTCGCGGATGTCCTCGGGATCATATTCAAGGTCGGCGTCCTGATTGATCAAAATGTCGCCATGCGCTTGTTCCAGACCGGTCCGGACCGCAGCACCTTTGCCACGATTGACTTCATGTGAAAGCAAGCGGATCCCAGCTTCTGGATGGACATCGATAAATCGTTCGATTGCGGCGTGGGTGCCGTCGCTTGAGCCATCGTCCACCACTACGATTTCCTTCAACATCCCGGGGTCGAGCCGCAGATCGACCACCTTCCCAAGAAGTTCGCA
>JBBECN010000081.1:0-33082 GCA_040881795.1 Akkermansiaceae bacterium | reverse complement strand
GCTGCGGCGGAGTATTTGTGGACGGCGAGAGACCTGCGGACGGGTGTGGATTGAACGCGACGAACATACCACTTCCCGGCACCACGAACATGCGTGCGATGAGCTTGCATCCCCGGAGGCCGATGATGGCGGCAACGAGCAATTGGCGAGACCAGAGATGTGATGACGCGACGGAGACCTCTTGCGCAAGTCCTCAATCCCGTCACGCGATGAGCGCATTCAGCCTGCGGCAGACTTCCTGCACGTTTGCGCGGGAGTTGAAGGCGGAAATCCGGAAATACCCCTCGCCCGCCGAGCCGAAGCCGGAGCCGGGGGTGATGACAACCTGCGCCTCGCCTAACATTTTATCAAACATGTCCCACGAGGTGAGTCCGGCGGGGCAGCCAACCCAAACGTATGGCGCATTTTCACCGCCGAAGACGGGAAGCCCGGCAGAGGATACGGCTTCGCGGAGAAGCTTGGCATTGCCCATGTAATGCTCGATGAGCGCGCTGACTTGTTGTTTACCTTCGTCGGAAAACACGGCGGCGGCGGCTTTTTGGACGGGGTAGCTGGCACCGTTAAACTTGGTGCTGTGTCGGCGTGACCAGAGTTGGTGAAGCGGGATGCGCTCGCCGTTGCCGGATTTGCCACTAACAGTTTTCGGGATGACGATATAGGCGCAACGCACGCCGGTGAACCCGCCGTTTTTCGAGAACGAACGGAATTCGATGGCGACGTCTTTCGCTCCTTCGATTTCAAAAATGGAGCGGGGGATTTCCGGGTCCTGGATGAAGGCTTCGTAAGCGGCGTCGAAGAGGATGATCGCATCGTTTTCTTTCGCGTATTTCACCCAGGCTTCGAGCTGGTCGCGGGTGGCGACGGCGCCGGTCGGATTGTTAGGGAAGCAAAGGTAGATGAGATCCGCGTGCTGGGTGGGAACGTCTGCGACAAATTTGTTAGCGGCGTTGCACGGCAGATAGAGCAGGCCGGCGTAGGCGCCTTTTTCGTCGGCGTCGCCGGTGTTGCCGGCCATCACGTTGGTATCGACATAGACCGGATAGACGGGGTCGGTGATGGCGATGACGTTGCCCTTGCCGAAGATGTCGAGGATGTTGCCGGTGTCGCACTTGGAGCCGTCCGAGATGAAAACCTCATCTGCGGAAATGCCGAGATCGGCGAACTGGTTGTCGACGATGGCTTGGCGGAGAAACTCGTAGCCTTGCTCGGGGCCATAGCCTTTGAAGGTTTCGCGGGTGGCCATTTCATCCACGCCGTCGTGCATCGCCTTGACGACTGCGGGAGGCAGCGGCTCGGTGACATCACCAATGCCGCAACGGATGATGCGGGCGGCTTTGTCAGGGTTTTCTTCGGTGTAAACGCGCACCCGGCGGGCGATTTCGGGGAAGAGGTAACCGGCTTTGAGCTTGAGGAAATTGGAATTAATCGTGGCCATGCGGGCGGACGTTTAGCGGGACCCGGGCGATCGCGCAAGGGCAGAGGTATCAGGGGGCAAACAGAATTTTCCCGGAACGGCCCAGAGCTTCGAGCCGGGCGAGGGCGGTGGAAAACCCCTCCAGCGGGAAGGTGGAATCGACCGGCTGCACGAGTTTTCCGGCGGCGACGCGGGCGGAGAGGTTTTCGTAAACTTCGCGGACTTCGGAATCAGGAGCGTTCTCAATCCAGCGGGTGACCCACAGGCCGCGCACTTGGATGTCGCGGAAAATCAGCAGGCCATTCGGGATGGTGACGGGTTTGCGCCCCATCGCGCCGTAGGTGATGTGCGTGCCGCTTTCGCGCAGGAGTTTCATCAGACGCAGTGCGCTGTCGCCGCCCACGGCGTTGAAAGCGAGGGCGGCGTTGGCACCGCCGAGTGCCTCTTTGGCTGCAGCGAGACCCCCATCGTCATCCAGGAAAACATGGTCCGCTCCCAGTTGCCGAAGTTCCTCGAACAACTCGGCCCGGCGAACAAAGGAAATCGTGTGGATGCCCAAATCACGCGCCAATTGGATCACACAACGCCCCACGGCCGAATTCCCCACATTTTGCACGATCCATTCGCCTTTTTCCAACCCGCCGAAGCCGTGCAGCAGTTGCCAAGCCGTCGCCGGATTCACCTTGAGCATCGCCGCTTGGACCGGATCGATGCCCGCTGGCAGCTTGAACAGACTGTCGGCGGGGACGGTCGTGTGGCTGGCCCAAGTCGAAGCGCGGCGCAGGAAAATCACCCGGTCACCTTCTTCGAGCTCCGTGGAATTTCCAACCTCCACCACTCCGCAACCCTCGATGCCAGGCGTCGCGGGCAGCGCTGGCCTGACGCCGTAAGTGCCTTCGATCGTGTTCAAGTCGGCGGGATTGATCGGCGCGGCGAGGATGCGCACCAGCACCTGCCCGGCGTCCGGGGCGAGTGAAATCAGGGTTTCCTCCTCGATTTCGAGCACCTCGGCAGGTTTGCCGTAGTCGCGGAAAATGAGCTGCTTGCCGAGCATCGTGGTTTCGTCGTCATCCATGAGGGAAACATGCCACAGGATCACGCCGCGCCAAGTTGGAAGGTCCCCCGGAGATTTTTACTTGAGATTGTGAGGGGATGAAGCAGTATCAAATCGCTCTTGAAACTCTTTCTCACATGGCTGTTGGTGTTCGGCGTATTCGCCGGACTCAATATTCGCGTGCTTGCCTCGGAACATTTGCATCTCCCAGCGACCAGCCAGAATTGTGGCGATCATCATGATCATCGCCACCCTGCCGAGGATCTCCACTCGCCGCACTCCCACGATTGCCCGTCGGGCGGGGAACACGATGGCGAAGGCCACCACCATCATGATTGCTGCTGCTCGGCCGCTCAGCCGTTGACGATTGAAAATGACTATCTCCGCCAAGCCTACCTATTCAATTCGTCCTTGGTGGGTGTCCGTCATGATTGCGAAGTGCCGCCCGACGAACCGTTTCTGGGTTCGGAAAAGCCGCCGTTGATCTGAGCGCCCGTTTGCAGCGCTCCGTCATGCCCACAGGGCACGATGTCATTTCCCGTTAGGCAACCGTCCGCTGTTGCGGGATCATTCGTTAGATCAACCTGCTTTGTTCCGTGCGTCTTTTTGCCTGCGGAGCCATTTCCATCCACACCATGTCCAAATTCTCTCTCATGGCCGTGTTGGCACTTGCCACCATGGCCCTCCCGCTCCGTGCAGAACCCACCATCGTCGTTTCTCTCGCGAGCATTGGCGACCGGATCCGCGCCCAGAACCCCGATCTCGCAGCCGCCCGCCTCCGCATTCAGGAGGCTGTCGGCCGCATGAACCAGTCCGGTCGCCTCGCAAATCCGGAACTCGAAACTTCACTTGAACACAACCCGCGCTTCAATAAGGGGAAATTCGAAATTGGCTTTTCCCAACGTTTCCCGGTCACCGGCAGGCTGCAATTGGAAAAGGATATCTCGCTCACCGAACTCAAATCCGCCGAAGCCGAAGTCCGCGAAGTCGAGCGCCGACTCACCGGCCAAGCGCGTGAAGCTGTGGTGAAAATCCTCGCCATCCGTCAGCGCCGCGCACTCCTCCGCGAGCAATCCGCAATCTCCGGCGAGTTCGCGAAATATCTATCCGAAATCGCTGCCAAAGGCGAAGGCTCGCCACTCGATGCCGGCCAGGCAAAACTCGATGCCGCCAGCCTCACCATGGAAATGCGACAGCTCGATGCCGGAGAAGCCGCCCTCGTCGGCGAGCTCAAGCCATCGTTAGGCATGCGCCCGGGAGAGGCCCTCAGCGTCGGAGGAACCCTCCCCGAAGCCACGCTGCCTAGCACCGCTGGCGACCCATCGCGCCGCCCGGATTTCCAAGCAGCGAAACTCAGTGCACTCGCCGCGCGGCAGAGCGTCGCTCTCGAACAAGCGCGCCGCTACGACGACGTGGAAGGCGGGATTTTCACAGGAGTCGAACGCACGGAGGATGCTCCCGAAGGTTACGACAACGAAGCCGTCGTCGGTCTGCGTTTCAAAATCGCGCTGCCGTTCTGGAACAAAAACGAAGGCGCGATCCAGGAAGCAGAAGCGAAACTACAGCGCAAGGAACTGGAAAAAATCGCCCTCAGCCGCAACATTCGCCTTGAGGCTGAAGCGGCTAGAAACGAAATGCAGGAATGGGCGAAAATGATCTCCGAGATCAACGACACCCTGCTCCCGCTCGCCACCGAACAGGCCACCTTCGCCGAAAATACCTTCCGCACCGGCCAGGGCGAAATTCAATCCGTCCTCCGCGCCCGCGAAAAACGCCTGCAACTCGCCGCCGCCAAGCTCGACGCCTTGCGCGAATTCCACCTCGCCCGCGTCCGCCACGAAACCTCGCTCGGCAAACTTTAACTCACCCCAACCATGAAATTTCTATCACTCTCAGCTCTTCTCATCACCTCAGTGCTCGCAGCCGAAGCGCCGAAGCGCAACGATAACACCGTCGTGCTTGATGCCACCGGCGTGCGGAATCTCGGCATCGAAACCGTCGCCGTTGAGGAATCCACCTTCGAGCGCACCATCCCCGTGCTCGGCGAAATCGAACACACCTGTGAGAACCACTCCGTGCTTTCCAGTCGCATCGCCGGCAGGATCATCGAGGTGGGAATCCACAAGGGCGAGTTCGCCAAAAAGGGCGACGTCCTCCTCCGCATCGAAAGCCGTCAGCCCGGCGATCCACCGCCGATCATCGAACTCAAAGCCCCCGCCGACGGCCTCGTCACCCAATCCGATGGCCACCTCGGCGCACCCGTCGAGCCCGACAAGGAGCTGATGGAAATCCTCGATCTAACAAACGTGTGGGCCGTCGCCCGCGTGCCACAACACCAGGCCGCCCTGCTGAAAGACGGCCTCACCGCGAGAGTCCGCATTCCCGCGCTCGACAACGAAGCGCGTGAATCGAAATTCCTCCGGCTTGGCACCGCCAAGGAATCCAGCCCATCCACCGTGGATGCTATTTTCGAGCTGCCGAATCCCGGATCAAAGCTGCGCCCCGGCATGCGCGCTGAGCTTTCACTCATCGCTGCGAAACGCGAAGGTGTGTTCAGCATCCCGCGCGATGCGCTGCAAGGTGACCGATCTAACCGTTTTGTCTTTATCAAGGATTACGAACTGGAAAACGCCTTCGTCCGCGTCCCCGTCACGGTCGGTGAAATCGGCGGGGACCGCGTCGAAATCAACACCGGCCTCTTCCCCGGCGATGAAGTTGTCGTGAAGGGTTCCTACGCCCTGTCCTTCGCCGGAAAAGGCAGCGCTTCGCTCAAGGAAGCGCTCGATGCCGCGCACGGCCACCCTCACAACGAGGACGGCACAGAGATGTCGAGGGAGGAAATCGCCGCCTCCGGCGATGGCGGCGAACACCACGATCATGCCCATGGCGGCGGTGGCCCGCTCGTCCTATTCCTCGCCATCGCCTGCGGCGTGCTTTTCCTACTGCTGCTCGCCTCGCCCTTCGTTTTCCGAACCCGCTCCAAAGTCTAACCGATTATGCTCAATCACCTGATCCGCTTTTCGCTCAAGAACCGGGCGCTCGTCATCGCCGTGGCCCTGCTCGTCATATTGTTAGGCCTGCGCACCGCCATGGAACTTCCCGTCGAGGTCCTTCCGGACATGACCAAGCCCACCGTCACCGTCCTGACGGAAGCTCCCGGCCTGGCTCCGGAGGAAGTCGAAGCCCTCGTCACCCGCCCGCTGGAAAACGCCTTGTTAGGCGTCGGCGGACTCGACCGGCTGCGCTCGAATTCCGACGTCGGCCTGTCACTTGTCTTCGTCGAGTTCGGCTGGGACACCGATATTTACAAGGCGCGCCAACTTGTCCAGGAACGCCTGCAAGCCGCCCCGTTGCCGGGAAACACCCGCTCCGGCATGACGCCGGTTTCCTCGTTGATGGGGGAAATCCTGCTCGTCGGCCTGCGCTCCACGGATAACACTATCACGCCGATGGACCTCCGCACCTTCGCGGATTGGACCGTCGCCCGCCGTTTGCAAAGCATCCCCGGCGTCGCCGAGGTGCTCGCCATCGGCGGCGGCGTCAAGCAAGTCCACGTCGAGCCCGACCCAATGAAAATGCAGGCCGAGGGCGTGTCGTTAGAGGAACTGGAAACCGCCGTCTCGCTCTCCGCTGGCAATGCAACCAGCGGCTACCTTCAGTCCGGACCGAAGGAAATCATGGTCCGCAACCTCGCCATGACCGCCGATCCCGAGGACATCTCCGCCGCTATCATCAAGCACGATGGCGACCGCATCATCACCATCGCTGATGTCGCCACGGTGAAATTCGGCGTCGCTGCCATGCGCGGCGACGCGGCCATCGCCTTCGAAGGCGACGAGCAGGAAACCGCCGGAGTCATTCTCAGCATCGACAAGGCTCCCGGTTTTGACACCCTTAAGCTAACAGCCGAAATCGAAAAAGCCCTCGACGAACTCCGCCCCAGCCTGCCAGCAGGAGTCGAAGCCGGGATCCTTTTCCGCCAGGGTGATTTCATCGAACACGCCGTCGGAAACTTGAAGGAGGCCATCCGCGACGGTGCCATCATGGTCACCATCGTCCTGTTCCTCTTTTTACTTAATCTGCGCACCACCTTCATCACGCTAACAGCCATTCCGCTTTCCTTCGCGATCACACTGCTCACTTTCAAATGGTTCGGCATCAGCGTGAACAGCATGACTCTCGGCGGCATCGCGGTGGCGATCGGCATGGTCGTGGATGATGCCATCGTCGATGTGGAAAACGTCTTCCGCCGCCTGCGCGAAAACGCCTCGCTGCCGCAACCGCAGCCACGTCTCGAAGTCATCGCCGCCGCCTCCAGCGAAGTCCGCTCCAGCATCCTCTACGCGACGATCCTAATCGTGCTCGTCTTCGTTCCGCTACTCGGTCTGGCGGGATTGGAAGGGCGGCTGTTCCGCCCCATCGCCATCGCCACCATCGTCAGTATGATCGCATCTTTCATCGTCTCACTGACGGTGATCCCGGTGCTTTGCTCGTTCCTTTTGAAATCGAAAGAAGGCCAGGAGCACCGCGACGGACCGTTGGTGAGAGCTCTCAAAGCCTTCACACGCGCCACCTTTCTTCGGGCGGCCTTCGGAGCGCCGCTAGCCGTCGTCGGAGTTGTTATTCTGTTAATTCTCGGTGCGGGCATGCTCTATCCGGGCATGGGCAAGGAGTTCCTGCCGACCTTCAACGAGGGCAGCGCCACCGTTTCCTTCGCAAGCGCGCCGGGCAGCTCGTTGAAACAATCGAATGAAGTAGGGAAACGAGCCGTCGAGCTGTTATTAAAAATCCCCGAAGTCAAATCCGTCGGCCGCCGCGCCGGACGTGCCGAGCGCGACGACCACGTCATGCCGGTTTCCGTCAACGAGTTCGACGTCGAATTCCACGAAGGCGGCCGCCACCGCGAGCAAGTCTTCGCCGCGATCCGCGAGTCGCTCAAAGGCATCCCCGGCACCTTCGTCAACGTCGGCCAACCCATCGGCCACCGGCTCAGCCACATGCTCAGCGGCGTTTCCGCGAAAATCGCAGTGAAGATCCACGGCCCGGATCTCGACACGCTCCGCCGCCTCGGCACCCAGGTGAAAGAGGCCGGACAAACCATCCCCGGCCTCACCGACATCAACCTCGAAGCCCAGGTCCCCATCCCTCAAATCCGCATCGAGGTGGACCGTGGCCGCGCCCGTCTTGAAGGCCTCGCGCCCGGTGCCATCAACAGCCAGGTCTCACGATTGTTAGGCGGCTCGATGCTTGGCGAACTCCGCGAGGGCGAAGCCACCGTGGACCTCGTCATGCGCCTTCCCGAAAGTTGGCGCACCTGGCCTGAAAAAATCGGCGACCTTCTCATCCAGACATCCGACGGCCGCCATCTCCCGCTTTCCCTCGTCGCCGATGTGCACGAGGTGAACGGCCCCAACGTCATCAACCGCGAAAACGGCCAGCGCCGCATCGTCATCGGCGCGAATACCGGCGAGCGTGATCTCGAATCCTTGGTGAAAAACTGGCAAAAGGTCGTTTCCGAAAAGGTGAAACTTCCCCACGGCTACACGCTGCGTTTCGAGGGCGAATACCTCGCCCGCCAGCAGGCGTCGCAGCGCATTCTCATCCTGTTCGGCATCGTCACCGGCATCATCATCGTCTTGCTAACAGGTTACTTCCGCAGCCTCTCGCTATCCTTGCAAGTCATGCTCAATCTCCCGCTTGCCCTCGCCGGCGCGCTCGCCTTCACCTGGTGGAAAATTGACAACATCAGCATCGCCACCCTCGTCGGCTTCATCGCCGTCGGTGGCGTGGCAGCTAGAAACGGCATCATGATGATTTCCCACTACCTCCACCTCATGCGCCACGAGGGCGAGGTTTTCGGCGTCGCCCTCATCACCCGAGGCACCCAGGAGCGGCTCGTGCCGGTGCTGATGACCGCGCTCTCCGCGGGCATCGCGCTCGTGCCGCTCGTGCTCGCGCCCGGCGAGCCCGGCAAGGAAATCCTGCATCCCGTCGCAGTCGCCATCGTCGGCGGATTGATTTCCTCAACCCTTCTCGACCTCGTCGTCACCCCCGCCGTGTTCTTCCTGATCGGCAGGAAGGCGGCGGAAAAAGCTCTCAGGCTGGACGCTCCAGCCGCCCGTTAGAATCCAACACAACCATACCATGAAAACCAAACTGACCACCATCATCCTCGCCCTCACCGCAAGCATCGCCATCGCCCACGAGGGCATCGAGCTCGGTCCTAACAAAGGCCGTATCCTTGAATTCAGCACCGACGAAACCATGCACGGCGAAGTCATCGCCATGGATGACAAGCTTCAGATCGCGGTTCTCGATAAGGACATGAAACCCGTGAAGGTAGATGCCCAGAGTCTCGCCATCACCGGCGGAACCCGTGAGAAACCCGTCAAACTCGAAGTCACCAAGAGCGATACCGGCTTCACGATTGCCACCCCCAAGGACGGCGAATGGCTGATCATGCAATACAAGGAAAGTGGTTCCGCCAAATCCATCACTGCCAGGTTGCACTTCGATGAGAAGAAATGCGCCCCCTGCGGCAATCCCGAGTGGCGCTGCGCGTGCAGTGAGAAGAAGTAAAACGCTGAAAACGCATTTTTTAAGTTGTTGCAATCGAAGTGCTAAGTAGCTGGGACCTTACTGTCCCATCTTCAACAAGGCGTCGGGACCTTACTGTCCCGATCTTCGGGCGCATGATGAGGAGGAAGAAGGGGACAGTAAGGTCCCCCTCCTTATTTCGATCACTCCCCTGCTCCGGGACTGTCAAATTCAAGCTCATGCAGCTCGCTATTGCCTCCTCTGGAAATAGTCGAAAAAATAAAAAACCCCCCTTGATTTCCTAAACATCAGATTTAAGCCTTAGCGGTTTACTGAATAAATCTCTATGTAGCCTATCAAAAATCAATCCCGCACCCAATGAAAATAATCCTAAAAACATCCATCCTCACCGCAAGTTTAGCCGTCCTTCTCGGAACGAGCTCGACGCTACAAGGTGCCACGACCACTATCAACGCCAATCGTTTCAGCGTCTCGGAAGGCGTGGCTTTTTCCATAGGCAACACTGGGCTTGCCGATTTCCTGTTTAATTGGACAGACACCAGCGGCACGTTCGCCGACAAGGCTGACCCAACACTCGTCCTGAAAATCGGCCAGACCTATACTTTTCAACGCTCCACCAGCGCTCACCCATTTGCGATCTTGGATAGCAGCGCAGCCTCATTCATCTCAGGTTCGGACGGCAGTTTTTCCAGGACGACAATTGATGGCACGATCATTAACGCCGCGATCCTGAATGACGATGTTGCAGGCTTCACCGCCGATCCTGCTCCTACTTCCGATCTCATTTCGTGGACACCGACCACAGTCGGAGACTACTACTACACATGCGCGGTGACGGGCCACACTGGGATGACCGGCAAAATTGAAGTGATTCCAGAACCGACCGCCGCAGTCCTACTTGGCCTCGGAACCCTTGGGATTTTGCGCAGGCGCCGCCGGGCTTGATCCGAGGACCCGCTGCTCCTCATGCGACATGATTTTCTGCTGTTCATCTCCGCAGGAGTTAATCTTGTCGCTGTCAGGTGTTATTGCACTCAGCAGGCTGGCAATGTTTGCTCCATCGACGGTCTGCCCAAAATGGTAGGGCCTCAAGTGTGGTGGTTCCTTACTCTCCGGGACCGACGGTTTTCTCGATGCCTTCGCGGAAAGAGGTTGCTGATATGTGGCGGTTTGTTGGAGAACGCGATGCCATCGCTGATGTCCACGCCGAGGCTGTGAGACCAGAGGAGTTCACCAGTGTTGGCGTCGCGCATGCACGGTTCTGGAGTTTGAGAGGTAGCAGTATCATCCTCGTTTTCCGTGACCAGCAAAAGTTCGAGGCCGGGCCGCTCGGGATCAGAATCGCTGACGTGCAGTGCATTGCCGTGGCGGCGTCCGGTGGAATAGAGGCCTTGCCACTCTCATCCACACCCGCAACGGAAAGCGCGTGGCCACCGATGCCAGAGCAGGGCGAGGTATCCGCGAAGGGAGGCTGGCTGATGTCGGAATCGAAGACCCAGCGGGAGTTGAGCTCGCTGGCGCGCCAGTCCCAGGCGGCGAGCACGGTGCGACCGTGGACGCCGCGGCACATGACGAGGCTCGTGCACGTCCTGAGGCGGAATATCGAGATAAGGATTGCCCCTCACGCTGACGGCGGCCGAGCGCTCGCCTTCTTGGTCGCCGGCCAGTGGGCGGACGAGATAAGCGCTGGCTGCGTCGGCGTTTTCATCAAGCAGATTGGTCGCACCAGTGATGGGCTCGGAATTGACACGTTGCGTTTCTCCGCCAATGACGCGGTAAACATTGAATGCGGTTTTTGCGGGATCGCTGCCGAGCAAACGCCAACCACGATAAACCTGGTCAGCGGCCTAGCACACGGGGATGAGCCCGCGGTCGAGCGTTTCCAGTTGGCGCTGGGCGGCGACGAGCATGCAGGCGAGGATGAGTCACTTGATGAGAAATCTTGGGATCATGGCATGAACCCGTAGAACTCCGCATGGCACGCGATTACTGCATACCCAATCAGGGTAGTCTCAGCCGCGGCGGATTTTCGAGCCATTGAAAAGAACCATGATGCGGTAAACCCGCTTCGCACGGGTTTCGATTTTCCCGGTCTGAAGATCGAAGCGCTCCGGGATTTCCTGACGGTGGATATCCACGTTGGCGCGGAAGCCACGCTCGGAGAAGACATCGATCAAAATGGCGATGGCGACCGGGTCTTCGAAGAGCCCGTCCTCGGTGTTGATCATCGCCCGGCCGCTGACGGCATAGCGTTTGATGATGGGCATCATTTTCCCCTGGATGAAATCGACGACGGCGCGCATGACATCCGGGTGTTCGACCTGATAGCCGTCGAGCCGGTTGACGAGTTCCTGGCGCGCGTGCTGGACGATTTCATCCGCCAGTGGGATGTGGCGCAGGGTGTCGAAGGTGCGCGGGTCCAGTTCGAGCGAGCTTTGATATTCGAGCTCGGAGATGATATTCTGTTGGACGACCTCGATGGGTGCTTGGGCGTTGATAAAATGGTAATGGAAAATCTGTTTGAGCGAGACCAGCGCATCGTAGGTTTTTTCCTTGAAGGTGCGGTAGCGGTTGCGGGCGAGCTCGGGATCGAAGTCGGTGTTGCGCTCTTCTTCCAATTGGCCAACGCCGGAGTGGCGGACTTCCGCGTTTTTAACAATCGCCTCGCGCCCGCGCTTGAGCTGGCGGACGATGCTCTCCGCTTCATCGACGAAGAGCACCATGATGTGGAAAATCGGCTGTCGGAAATGATGGGCCCTCGGCGTGTCCGAAAACTCGCGGCGAAGCAGAACCATTTGATCGTAAAACAATTTCAGACACTCGACCTGAACGGTGGTGCGGGGAAAGCCATCGAGCACGGCACTGTCGCGGAATTCCGGCTTGAGCAGCTCTAGCAGCAGCAACCGCAAAACCTCCTCGTCGCCGACCATTCCACCGTTGGCCTTGATTTTCTGTGCCTCCGGAGAATCCAGCAGCTGACTGATGACGATGGGCGGCGCGGTGATTTCGCGGACCTGGCAGATGAAGGCGGTGTTGGTGCCCTTACCGGAGCCGGGCGCACCACCTAACAGAATTAGTTCCTTGGAAAAAAGCAGGTTTTCCCGGTCGCATTCCTGTTCGATCCCCTTCCAGACGCGGTTGAAAATCAATTGTGCGTCCTTGATTTCAAGGTCGGGGATTGTTTGGGCGGAGGAAGGTCTCTGGGGCACGGCCTGAGGGAAGTAACAAGATTGTCACCTTCGGTCCAGCGCCGGGCAGGGGAATCTTAAAAATCATCCCTGCGGAGCGGCGGTTTCATTCAAAGCAAGCTGGTCGGCCTGCCTTGTGGCCATTAAGTCTCCCGCATGAACGACATGGTCACTCTGATTCTCGAAACATCCACGGCGCGCGGCTCGCTGGCGGTGGTGATGCCCGACGGTCAACTGGAACAACGCGAATTCACCAGCGATCGCAGCCACAACGCGGTGTTGTTTGCGCCGTTGAAAGAACTGTTGGACGCGCGGGGTGGGCGGGAAATCGGGCGGGTGATCGTCGGCAGCGGGCCGGGAAGTTACAGTGGCACGCGGGTGGGAATCGCCGCGGCGCAGGGAGTGGCGATCGCTTCGGGTTGTCCGGCGGTGGCGCTGCCTTCCATCCTTGCGGTGCCATCGGCGCAGGGTGGCGGAGCCTGTTTGGCGATCGGCGACGCGCGCCGGGGAAGTTTCTGGACGGCGAAGATGGCGAATCTTCGTATGCCATGCGAACCGGTGCTAACGGATGCTGCGGGATTGGAGGAAATCGTGCGAGCCTCGATCGAGGAGGGCGCGACGGTTTTCTCGTTTGAGGACCCCTTGCGTTTTCCGCTATCTAACGAACTCAGTGGCGGGGTGAATCTGGAATTTCCGGATGCCCGGCGCTTGTGGCAAGTATGGCAGGCGGCGGAGGAGGAGCGCCGTGCGCAATGGACGGCGGCGATTCCGCAGCCGATCTATCTGAAACCGCCGCACATCACTCCGGCGAAGCGCTCATGGCTGGTTCACCCCTCAGCCTCCCTCCGCCAAACGGTGACGAGGGACGTGGTCCATTGAAACTTGCGGGCGGTTTCACGAATCAGAAAGGGTTCTTCCGCACGGCGGATGAATGAGAAATCAGGGGTTAGGGATTCCTGAAGCCACTCGAAAGTCCCCGCCACCGGCCAGTTTTCCGGCGGAGTGAATTCCTCGAGCCAAGTGCACGGCGTCGCAAGCACCAGCTCGCCACCAGGATTGACCAGTGCCGGTAGCCGATCTAACAACCGTTTCGGTTCCGGCAGGCGGCATAGCAGATTGGCCGCGTGCAGGCGATCGAACGCACCGAGATCCTCCGGCAAATTCATCGCGTCACCTTGGATAAACCTGAGCTTGCCACCCTCGACACCGGCGGGTGGGCACGCTTGGAGCGGCGTGGTCAGCGCGGCCTCCTCGCGGCGCTCGTAGTCGAGATTTCCGCCATTTCGCAAAGCCTCCGCGGCACGGATGAAGGCATGGGAAAAATCGATACCCACCACCTCGTCGCACGACCGCGCCATTTCAAAAGCCGACCGCCCGACCGCACAACCGAGATCCAAGCCACGCTTCACCGTGCCTGCCGAAAAGTGTCTCGGCGTGCGTTTTGCGAAATCCAAGGCCTCGCGCATGCCCGCCGGCCAAGGGCGTGATGGCGGCAAAATTTCATCCTCCGCTCCGAAGTGAAACAACAGGTATTCCGCAAGCAGCTTGTCGGACTCGTAAATGGCGCTCATTGCTTCTTGGCGTAAACCCGCCCGGCCGAAATGCAAGCCTTCGCGACGATCGTTTCACCCCTGCAAAACCCGCTCGACCGCCTGCCAGACGCGCTCGCTCTCCAATTCCAGCTGGCAGCGCAGGTCCAGCGGGCACTTCGCGAGCAAACAAGGCGCGCACTCGACGTCGCGGCGGACAATCAAATGGCGGCGGCCCAGCGGGCGTTTCCACGCCGGATCATTCGGCCCGAAAAGCACCACGCAAGTCGCCCCGGCGTGGGCAGCGAAATGCGGCAGCGAACCATCCGCCGCGATGACCAATCCGTGGGCCGCAAGCAACGGCAACATGCCAACCATCGGCGCTGCCGGGAAAAACTCAACCTCACCCCCGAGCTTCCCGGCGAGGATTTTTCCCAATCCCCTCCCCCCATCCGGACTGGTGACCGTCACCCGCCGCCCGCTTTCAATCAGCTTGCGGGCAATTTCCTCCCAGCGCTCGATCGGCCATTCATGGTTCGGGCCGAAATCCGAGCCCGGGCAAAGCAGCACGGCACCCGCCACCGGTGCCACACCCGTGGAGATCGGCGCGAAATACTCCGGCATCGCGGTTTGCACCCCCAACGCCTCGGCGGCGGCCAAATAATAGCGTACCCGATGCTCCAGCGGGCCTACTGAAAAACCCAGCGGGTGCGTCAGCAACTTTTTCAAACGCCCCTCTTCCTGCCCGAGCCTCCGGGGAATTACCGCGTATTTGAAGACCTCCGCCGCGAATCCCGCCTCCCATGCCAGCGCCGCCTGCCAATGACCCAAGATCGTGACGGCCACCGCCTTCACTTTGGCCTTGGCCGGAAAATCAATAACCTCCAGCCCATCAATCGTTTCCCAAAATTCCCGCTGCTCCTCCACACACAAAACCCCGACGCCCAGCCCCGACGCCACCATCGCCCGCAGCGCCGGCACGGCAAAACACGCTTCGTCCCAGCGCTCTGGAGCCGCCACCAGCATTCCCCTTTCGTTCATCATCACGCGGCCACTTTAGGCATTCTACGCCGCCGCGAAAGCTTGGAATCACGCCAAAGAAACACCATCCCTTCCCGAACTTTTTCGTAAAAATGGCTACCGCACCGTCTCACGCGGGAAAATCTCCCACAACCCCGGCGGTCTCGGTGGCCCGCGTTGGAACGATCCCAAACAACCCGAACTTCCCGACGCATGGGACCTCCACGAAATGACGACACCCCCATGGCCAGATCCAGTTGCCGCCATGCACGGCTACGCAAATGGCAAAGCCCGCGGCCCTAAAGCCCCCGGCATCGAACACGTGGATGGCGATGACAAAACCTAAAACTCTGTTTAAAGGACTGTCCTTTTATATTATAAGCTGCGCAATGACACAGCACGAGCGGTGCCGGAATCCCCGTGATCCGACACGCGAAGGGCTGCCCTCCGGCAGCCTTCAGAGGATCTGTTCAGCTTTCAAAGTAGGTGTAGCCGGCGAGGCCTTCGCGGAAGAGGTCGAGGATCTCGCGGCGCTCTTTCGGCGAGATGCGGCCTTCGGCGACGGCTTTTTCGGCGAAGTTGCGGAAACGGGTGACGAGTTCCTTGGGATCGAATTCGACGTAGCTGAGCACGTCGGCCACGGTGTCGCCTTCGACTTCATGGGTGTAAACGGGCTTGCCCTTTTCGAGGTGGACGCCGACGACGTTGGTGTCACCTAACAAGTTATGGAGATCACCGAGGGTTTCCTGATAGGCTCCAACGAGGAATACGGCGAGGTAGTAGGGTTCGCCTTGTTTGAAGTCGTGGAGCGGGAGGATTTTGGCGACGTCCTCTTTGTCGATGAAACGGTCGATTTTGCCGTCGCAATCGCAAGTGATATCGGCGAGCACGGCGCGGTGGCGGGGTTTCTCTTCGAGGCGGTGGATGGGCATGACCGGGAAGATCTGGTCGATGGCCCAGGAGTCCGGCAGCGATTGGAAGAGGGAGAAGTTTCCGTAATAGAAATCGACGAGGGTGGAGGAGAGTTCGCGGAGGTCTTCGGGGACTTCATCGAGCTCGGCGATGAGGTTGGAGATGCGTGTTAGAATATGCCAGAACCAGGCCTCGGCGAGGCCGCGCTCGCGCAGGGTTGCGGCGCCGTAGAAGAACTGGGCGCGCATTTGGTCGCGGTAATACATGGCATCGTTGAAGCACTCCTGGAGGTTCTTTTTACTGATGACCTTGTTAACCTCGATGATGTTCATGAGGTTCTGTGGGGCGTTTTCCGGGATGGGCGGCGCGGACTCGCTCGTCTGGGCGCTGGTGACATCGAGGATGTTGAAAACCAGAACCGAGTAATACGCGACGACAGCACGGCCGGATTCGGAGATGAGATTGGGATGCTGGACGCCGGCCTTGTCGCAAATCTGCGAGATGACTTCGACGATGTCGGTGCAGTATTCAGCGACGGAGTAGTTGCAGGAGGAGTGGAAATTTGTGTGTGAGCCGTCGTAATCGACCGCCATGCCGCCGCCGATATCAAGCACACCCATGGGTGCGCCTTCCTTGACGAGATCACAATACATTCTAACTGCTTCGGTGGCACCCTCACGGATGGCGGCAATGTTGGGAATCTGCGAACCTTGGTGGTAATGCAGCATTTTCAAACAACCGATGTAGCCGGAGTCCTTGAGTTGATCGACCACGGCGATGACTTGCGAGGCGTTGAGGCCGAAGACAGATTTGTCACCGGCGCTTTCCTGCCAATGGCCGGAGCCCTTGGTGGAGAGGCGGACGCGGACGCCGAGGTTGGGCAGCACGCCGATTCTGCGAGAGCGTTCAAGGATGAGATCGAGCTCGCTGGGCATTTCGAGCACGAGCATGACACGCAGGCCCATTTTCTGTGCCTGGAGGGCGAGGTCGATGAACTCTTCGTCCTTGTAGCCGTTGCAGACAAGGTAGGCCTCGGGATCGTGCATGTGAGCAAGCGCGGCGATGAGCTCGGGTTTGGAACCGGCTTCAAGGCCGTAGTGGTATTTTTTGCCGAACTCGGCGATTTCCTCGATGACCTGGCGTTGTTGGTTCACCTTGATCGGATAGACGCCGCGATATTCGCCGCGGTATTTGGAATCCTTGATGGCCTTGCCGAAGGACTCGTTGATCTCGGTGATGCGGGAGTGGAGGAGGTCGCGGAAACGGAGCAGGACGGGCAGGTGGGTGCCGCGGTCGCGGAGGCCGTCGATGACGTCGTAGAGAGATACCTCGGCTTGGGCTTCGTCGTCTTCGAGGCGCACGGTGACGTGGCCATTTTTGTTCACACCGAAGAATTTGTGGCCCCAAGTCTCGATACCATAGAGTTCGGCGGACTTTTCGGGTGACCAAGCGTTTTCGGATTTGCGCTTTGCAGGCTTGGCGGAGGGAGTGGCGACAGGCGGGACCATGTGGCGAAACGTGTACATCGATTGACAAACATTCAACATCGAACATTTGCAGGAGAAAAATGGCGATTCACGATTTCAGCCCGGCGGGTTGTTGCAAATCTCCGCGAGCCGGGCTGCCCAATGCTCCAACATTTTCCCAGCCGCCCTTCCTTCCACTTCCAGCCGCAGGTCGGGCAGTTGATAGGCAGCGGCCATCAGGCTTTCTCCCTGGCATTCGTGGAGCTGGATGGATTTCGTCAGATTCCCGGGATCGGCGGTGTGAGCAAGGGTGCCGCGCTCGATCATGATCACGCTGGCCCAAGGGCTGCGGGTCGCTTCGATCACGTCGGGCGGCAGATCGTAGGGTGCGAGGGCTTCGATGTCCCGCAGAGCGAGCAACCGTGCGCGGAAAGCCTGAAGCTGGTCAGCCAAAGGATGGCCGCTCGCCCGATGAATCACCAGTGGCAGGGTATTCATGGAAAATCCTGCGGTGCCGGCTTGGGGCGGACCGCAACGCACTTGCTCGATGGCCACGGCATCGGTCCCGGACGCCTGCACCACGGCTTGACCCCAGCTCCATGTTAGGAGAGTCGGCACCGTCACTTGGAGCGTCGCAGCGCAGGATTCGAGGCGGACTGAAAAAGCATGGCCTAAGAGACAGACGGCCTTCGATGGTTGTTCCGTGGAAAAGGGTCCCGGCGGCGGCATTTGGATCACCCGGAATTCCCTGCGCAGCATCGCATCCGCAATGGCGGTGGTTTGGGCGGTGGGCGGCTGCCAAGTGGCGAGGCGGAGGCGGTCCGGCGCGATCCCGGTGTGAAGACAGCGGATAAATCCCTCCAGAATACGGCTGATCGACCGCCCATCTAACAACGAGTGATGGAAAGTCCAGACGAAGCGCCGGTCTTGCGGCCAATAGACTGACCGCCACGGGGTGGTCTCCGGCGTGAGGAGTGGTTGGAGCCGGTCTGCGGCCAACCATTCCGGCCATGATTCGGGTGGTGCCTGATCGGATTGCAGAGTCGCCGGACGCTTGGCCTTGATCCAGTGGGTGGGTTCTTCATTTTCGATTCCGAATGCCATTTGCAGCACTTCGGTTTGGGCGATGGTGGCATTCCAGGCGGCGGCCAGTTTGGCAGCAGCCGTTTTGTGGCGGAAAACGATTTCCACCTGTTCGACATGCAGTCCCTCACCGCCCTCTGCCAACGAGTCCTTCAGCATGATGATCTGAAGGGGAGCCAGACACGCCGCTGCGGTCTCGGGAGATGATGGCATGAAATAGAACAACCTCGCCCAGCCAGCCGGTCAAACCCGTAATTCCCGGTTCGACCGCAAAACCCGGATCAGGCAGACCCTAAATCCATGAAGGGCACTCACTCAGAAGATGGCTTCGCATTTTTGCGAAATGGCCACACTTACGACGAGATAGCCCGCCGACCGCGCCGCCTGTTGCTGGAGGCTAGGATTGTGATATAGTATTTCGTGATGGCTAGCATCTGGATCGTTGGGTCGGACTTAATTCTCAACAAGAACGTGTCCGACCAAGCACAAACCGGAGTGATTCAGTCGCTCAAGGGTTTGAATTTCGTGCTGCCGACTGCGATCCTGCTGTTTTTCGTCTTGCGGAGTGCCTACGGAGGGTGGCGGAGTGCCGAAGCTCGTCGCTTGGCAAATATGGAACGGGCGCACGGAATTTATCGCTGCCTATCGTCGAAAATCCAAAGTCTGCGCGAGGAGGAGCGGACACGGATCGCCCGCGAGATCCACGACGAGCTCGGCCAACTGCTCACCGGTATCAAGATGGAGCTGCGGCTGATCGAAAACAATTTATCGAATCGCGAGGATCGCACGCTCAATCCCGTGATCGACCAACTGGTGGATACCGCCGAGATGGTGGATACCACGATCGACTCGGTGCAGCGAATTTCCGCTGGCCTGCGTCCCTGCGCACTGGACGATCTGGGCCTGCCATGTGCCCTCAGCCAGGAGGCCGAGCGCTTTGCTAAGCGGACCGGCATCACCTGCGCGATCGATATCAAGGAGCCGGAGACTCCAATGAGTCCCGAGGTGGAAACCGCCGTGTTCCGGATTTTCCAAGAGTCATTGACCAACATCGCGCGTCACGCGCATGCCAGCAAGGTGGAGGCGGATTGCGCGGAAAACGAGGGCGTCCTGCGGCTTTCCGTTCGCGACAATGGTGATGGCATTGATCCCTCGGTGTTGGACGACCCGGATTCGTTGGGCCTCATCGGAATATTGGAACGCGCGGAGAACGTCGGCGGCTCGGTGTCTTTCATCAGGCATCCCGACGAGGGCACCGAGGTGATCCTCACCGTGCCGCTTGCGGGAAAATCCAGCGGAGAGGGCTTGGCGGCATGAAAATCCTGATCGTCGATGATCACGCGCTCATCCGGCGAGGCATGAGTTCGCTGTTGGCGGAGCAATACAGGGGGTTACAGATCGGCGAGGCGGCCAACGCCCGCGAGGGGCTTGAGGCGGTGTCAAAACAGGCGTGGGATTTGGCGATCGTCGATATCAGCATGCCGGGACGGAATGGCTTGGAGCTGATTCAGGAAATCAAGCGGGAGAAACCCGGCATGCCAATACTCGTGGTGAGCGCGCACTCGGAAAAAGACTACGCGCTGCGCGCCTTCAAGCTCGGGGCATCGGGCTATGTTTCAAAACAAAGCGCCCCGGATGTGCTGGTCACGGCGGTGGAGCGGCTTCTGGCCGGACGGCGCTACGTCAGCCAGGACCTGGCCGAGCAGTTGGCAGGAGCGGTTTCCGGCAATACGCCGTCCGACACGCACGCGGCACTTTCCAACCGCGAGCTCGAAGTGCTCAAGCTCATCGCCTCAGGCCGGACCATCAAGGAAATCAGCGGTTCACTGGCGCTAAGCGAAAAAACAGTGGCCACTTACCGCAGCCGCATTGCCGTGAAAATGGGCCTTTCCTCGAATGTCGAGCTGACGCGCTACGCGATGAACCATCATTTGGTGGATTGAGCGGAGTTTTGTAGGTAATTTCACTTACAAAGAAATAAGCAATCATCCTGTTTCATTCTGCGAAAACGCGATGAGAATGAAGAGGTTGTAAGTAGTTGGTTACAGTTTCCTGAGTTCCGTTACACGGTAACCAAGGGACAAAGAAGGGCGCCGTTCTTCCGGGGGGGGGAGCGGCGCTCATTTGTTTTCAGGCGGCTCGCCAGTCTTGCCGGATCGTTTCCCAACAGCTAGATTTTGCGCCGATGCCTCCGGAAGTGCCTAAAAATGAGCCAACCCGCCGCTTGTGGGTGGGGTTTTGGAGCATGATCGCCCAGCAAACGCAGAACGCGTTCAATGACAAGATGGCGCAATTCACGCTGATTTCGCTAGGTGCGGCGGTCGGTTTTACGGCGGAATCCTGGGCCGGACTGATGATTGCGCTGCCATTCGTGCTGTTCGCGCCGATTGCAGGCTGGGTGAGCGACCGATTTTCCAAACGCAATGTGATGCTCGCGGCGGCGGTGACCCAGGTCGTGGTGCTCGGCTGGATCTGCGGGGCGGTGTGGATGAAAAACCTGCCGGCCGCGCTTTGTGGGTTTTTCGCGCTGGCCACCCAGTCGGCATTTTACAGCCCGGCGAAGATCGGCAGCAACAAGGAGCTGGTGGGCTCGAAACATCTCGGTTTTGCGGCGGGCATCCAACAGATGACCGCGATCCTCGCGATCCTCGCCGGACAGATCGCTGCTGGCTGGTTGTTTGACCGGCGGTTCTCGGGTCATGGCTCGACGGCGGATGCCGCGTGGACTGCGGCGCTGGTGCCGCTGGGAATCCTAACTCTCCTCTCGATTCCCGCGCTGGCGCTGGCACTGCTGATACCGAAAATCCCGGTAAAGGGCGGGGTGACATTCACGCCGCCGCTGGTGGTGAGTCATTTCATGAATCTCGCGGGGCTGTGGCGTGACGCGCCGCAGCGCCGTGCCTCATTCGGTGTGGCGTTTTTTTGGGGCTTTGCGGCGTTCATCAATTTGTGGGCGGTGAAGTTGGCCAAGTGGATAACGCACGGTGGCGAGGGATTCGGCACACTGTCATCGGTGTTTCTAGCAGCGGGGTCGCTGGGGATGGCGGCGGGTTTCGGCGTTGCCTCGCTGCTGCTGCGCAAGCGCATCGAACTCGGCTGGGTGCCGCTGGCGGGCGTGGCGATGACCGTGACGGCCGGCGTGCTCGCATTCCTAACACCCGGCGGCGGATGGTTCCTAACAACGCTTGGGCTGCTGGCGTTTGCATCCGCCGTTTTTCTCGCGCCGTTAACCGCATGGATGCAAGACCGCTACCCGGCGGACAAGCGGGGCGAGCTGCAGTCCGCGGTGAATTTGCAGGACTGCCTGGCAGGCATGGTGGCGGTGGGACTGATCGTTTTGTTCGAGTCCGGAGCGGCGGCGCTCGGTGTGGATGCGGCGTTGGGATTCAGGATTCAAATGATCTTCGTCGCGCTGGTCTGCGGCGGCATGACATTTTCCATCGTCCGCCTGCTGCCCGGCGATTTCATCCGGCTCATCGGGGTGGCGCTCATCCGCGCGATCTATCGAGTGCGCGTGCTGCATCCCGAGCGCATCCCGAAAACCGGCGGGGTGCTGCTGTTGCCGAACCACGTGACTTACGCGGATGCGTTTTTCATCTCCGCCGCCTGCTCACGCCCGGTGCGCTTCGTGATGGACGAGGCCTTCATGGCCTCGCCCGCGATCCGGATGTTTGTCGGGATTTTCGACACGATGACGATCCGCCGCGACCAGCCGTTGGAAGCGATCCGCAGCATGATCAAGGCGTTGAAAAACGGCGATCTCGTCTGCTTGTTTCCCGAGGGCCAGCTCACCCGCACGGGCGTGCTGTGTGAACTGCGCCGGGGCTTTGAACTGACCGCGAAAAAGGCCGGCCACCCGCTCATTCCGATGTGGTGCGATGGCTCGTGGGGGTCGATTTTTTCCTACGAGCGCAGCCGCTTCATCCGCAAAAGCCCGGATGGGTTTCCACGAGGATTGTCGATCGCCTTCGGGCGGGAAATCGCACCGGCGGAGGCCAATTTGGCGATGCTCCGGAACAGCTTGTTAGAAACGTCCGCGGCGGCGGTGGGAAATCGGTTCCGCGCGGCCGGATGGGGGTCCCGGCTGCCACGCGGGAAGGGGGCTGCCATCGAACATTTCCATGCGAGCGAAAAGGCGGTGCGCCGCCGGGCATGGGTGAATGGCTATCAGATCGGGCAGGTGAACGCGTTGCAAAGGCACCGGCACTTTAGCGTGTTAGATAGCGATTTATTGATGTTGGATCTGCCGGCTGTGGTTTTGACATTCCCGGAACTGTTTGGCGCCAAGGTGGAAAGCCGAGAACTGTTAGAGCCCGGGATATGGGTCGGCGGGGATCGTCTGCACGATGTTTTGGCCGCGGAGGATTTGGCCGGCGAGTTCGTTTTCTACGACTTCGGCACGCGTTGTTTGGAGCCTCTGATGCTTGCTGGAGTGCTGCATCTGCCCTGCCTAGCGGTGAATGACACGGTCATCGCGATGTCGATGCCGCACCCGCCAAAAAGCAAGCCGAACGACGATGACCAACCCGGCCACAAACCGGGCTCCTGGGGCAGGTTGCTGCCGGGATGGTATCTGAGCGGGACCCGTGTTCTCGGGCCGGCCGCGCCGGCGGAAGGGCTGGAATTGCCGGCGGGTGCGTTTGAGGATGCGGAAGGCTTCCTATGTTGGGGGTGAAACTCGGCGGATGCCGTTTTCCTCGATGGTGATCATGCGCTTTTTCCAGAGGGCTCCGGTGGCCTGCTTGAAGGTGCGCTTGCTGACGCCGAGTTCTTCATTGATTTCGGCGGCGGAGCTGTGATCGCCGAGCGACCAAAAACCGCCGCGAGCATCCAGTTCCGCGAGAATTTGGGCTTCGAGACCATCGATTCGGGCGCGGCCGGGAGGGTGCAGGCTGAGGTCGATTTTCCCGTCGGGGCGGACGGCGGTGACGTAGCCTTTGAGCATTTCTCCGGGCCGCAGCGGTTGGAAAACATCGTTGGCGAAAATCAGGCCGCTGTGGGTGCTGTTGACGATCGCCTTGTAGCCGAGCGCGGTTTTACCATAGATGATGAGATCGACTTCCTGCTCGGGCTTGAACTGGTGTTGGACCTGATCCATGTGCCTGGCGATGCGGGTGGTGGCGACGATGCGACCGCTTTGCTCGTCGATCTGAACATAGACGATGTAGAATTTCCCGACTTCCATGCGCTCTTTTTGTTCGCGGAAGGGCACCAGCAATTCCTTGGGCAGGCCCCAATCGAGGAAGGCGCCGACGCCGGTGACGGCCACACATTTCAGCCGCGCGAATTGGCCGGGCATGACTTTGGGAGCCTTGAGCGTGGCCACCGGGCGATCCTCGGAATCGTAGTAGAGGAAGACATCGACAAAATCCCCGATGGCCCATTTCACGGGCATTTCACGGCGTGGGAGCAGGATTTCGCCTAGCTCGCCGCCATCCAGAAAGAGCCCGAAGGTTTTTTCGTGAAGGACTTTCAAGGATGCGCGCTCGCCGATGTTTGCCATGCCGGAGCTTGGCAGGAGGCGGGCGGGAGTCGATGGCGGATTTGTCCGAGAGGCGGGATTCGCCGCTTGTTTCCTGTTTCCCGGCGGGTCATCGTCCGTCCATGGAAAGTCACGAGTGGTTCGATAATACCGATGAAGGCAAGGTGTTTTACCGCGGAAATTACCAAGGTGGTAAATGGACCGTGATGACGACCATGCAGAAGCGCGATCCGACGTGGACGGACTTGAAGCCGCCCTCGGAGGCGGTTTGGCGCGAGTTGCGCGACGTGGTTTTCAGAAAATACCAACGCAAGCGCTGTCCGTGGGAGCGGGTCGCGGATTTGGACAAGATGTTGGGTGACGAACCGCTGCCGAAGCAGCATTGAGGTTTGGATAGAGCCGTTTTTTTGCCCAGGTGAAAAAACGGCGGAAAGGGTTGGGTATCGATTTTACCGCATGCGTGTTGAAATCACGAAAAGCGCGGCCATGCTCACCCAACCGTTTTCCGTCATTCATGCTGCTTTCACCGAATTTCTCCCTCGCCACCGCGATCGCCACCATGGCCTGCGCCGTCGCAGCCTCGGCGAATCCTGCGGCCACTTATGAGAAGGAGATCATCCCGATTTTGGAAAATTACTGCTTCGATTGCCACGCCGAGGGCATTTCGAAGGGCGAATTTTCGATGGACGGGTTCAAGGACCTCTCCAAGCACCTCAACGATAAAAAACACTGGCTACCCGTCTGGCACAATCTCCGGAGCCAGATCATGCCGCCGTCCGATGAGGACCAACCCGCCATCGCCGAGAAAACACGACTGCTCGCGTGGATCGAAAAGGACGTCTTCAAACTCGACCCCGCCAACCCGGATCCCGGCCGCGTCACCATCCGCCGCCTCAATCGCACCGAATACCAAAACGCCGTCTATGACCTGCTCGGCGTGGAATACGACACTCGCGAGATTTTCCCGGCCGACGATACCGGCTACGGCTTCGACAACATCGGCGCGGTGCTCTCGATCTCGCCGCTGCTGATGGAGAAATACCTCGCGGCCGCCGATGAAGTCGTCGCTCTGGCCCTACCCGAGGGGGCCGCCGCCCAAGTGCCGCGCGTCGATCTCGAGGGGAAAAATTTCAAGGACTCCGGCGACCCGAAAACCACCGGAGACTGGCTCGCCTTCTCCGAAAATCAGCAGGTGAAACTCGATCAGGAAATCCTCTGGGACGGCGACTACCAGGTAAAAATCGAATACTCCATCCACGGCGCCACCGAGGCCACCACCGATGAGGCCCAGCTCCAAATTTCCGCCGGTGGCAGCAAAGTTGGCGAAATTTCCCTCGGCTGGGATCAGCGCCGCGTCATCGAATTGACGGGGAAAGTGCCTTTGAAAAAAGGTCGGCAGTCGTTTGAGATCAGCCTCAGTCCGGCGAAACGCCCGCTGCCTGGCGAGGAGGAGTTGTTCTTGAAAGTCCAACGCGTCATCATCCAAGGCCCGCTCGGCGGCGAGCAACGCGAATATGCCAAAGGCTACCGCATGATTTTCCCGGACGGGCCCGCGCCCACGGATCCGGCGGCCAGCACCCGCTACGCCCGCAAGATCATGCGCAGCTTCGTCAGCCGCGCCTTCCGCAAGCCGCTCGATGATCAAACGATCGAGCGCCTGATCGCCATCGTCCACGAAGTTTCCCGGGAGCCCGGAAAAACCTTCGATGACGGCATCAAACAAGCGATCGCCACCTGTCTCGCCTCGCCGCGCTTCCTTTTCCGCGTGGAAATCCAACCGGAACCCAACAACCCAGCCAAGATCGTCCCACTCGACGAATATTCGCTGGCGTCCCGGCTGTCGTTTTTCCTCTGGGGCTCGATCCCGGACGACGAGTTGCTCAGCCTCGCCTTCAACAACAAGCTCCGCGCCAATCTCACCCAGCAGGTCGATCGCATGCTCAAGGATGATCGCTCACAGCGATTGGTCAAAAATTTCGTCGGCCAATGGCTGCAAGCGCGGGATGTGGAAACCGTCGCCGTCAGCGCGAAAACCATCCTCGATTTGGAAACCAACCGCGACGCCGCGCTCGCCTTCGACTCGCGCCTGCGCTTGGACATGCAGCGGGAGACCGAGATGCTGTTCGATTTCATCCTGCGGGAGAAACGCCCCGCCGAAGAGCTCATTTCCGCACGCTACAGCTTTCTCAATGAACGGCTTGCGAAGTTTTATGGGATCGAAAATGTCGCCGGAGAAGAGTTCCGCCCGGTCGATCTCACCGAGCATCCGGAACGTGGTGGGCTGCTCACCCAAGGCACTTTCCTGATGGTTACGTCCAATCCCACCCGCACCTCCGCCGTAAAACGCGGCCTGTTCGTGCTCGACAACCTGCTCGGCACGCCGCCGCCACCCGCACCGCCGGATGTGCCCGCACTCGAAGACACCGGCTCCGTCAAAAAGGACCCGACCATGCGGGAAATGATGGAAATCCACCGCAAAAACCCCGACTGCCGCGGCTGCCACGCCCGCATGGACCCGATCGGACTGGGCTTGGAAAATTTCAATGCGCTCGGCCAATTCCGCACTCAGGAAAATGGAAAACCCATCGACACTGCGGGCCAATTGGTGACCGGCGAAAAATTCAACAACGTCGCCGCGTTGAAAGATTTGCTCGCCAGCAAACGCAAACAAGATTTCTACCGTTGCATTTCCGAAAAGTTGCTCACCTACGCCATCGGCCGTGGCGTCGAATATTACGATTCCACCACGATCTCCCTGCTCACCGAGCGCATGGGAAAAAACAATGGCCAACTCCGCGAATTGATCCTCGGGATCGTGGAAAGCGCGCCTTTTCAAAAACGCCGCGGCGACGATTGACCCCAGCCCTCCAACACACCCAAAAATCATGAGCCAGCCTCCCTTCACCGGCACCAGCCGCCGCGGTTTTCTCCGCGGCCTCGGCGCGAGCATCGCCCTGCCCGCCCTCGACTCTTTCCGCCCGCTACTCGCCGCCACCACGCAACGGGCCATCGGCACCACCGCCAGCGGCGCGCCCTTGCGGATGGCCTACCTTTACATCCCGAATGGCGTGAATCTGGAACATTGGCGGCCGAAGGGCAGCACCTCCAGCTACAAACTGGGAGAAACCTTCCAACCGATGGAAGCGCTCCGCGATGACTTCCAGATCTTCACCGGCTTCGAGCAGAAAAACGCTTCAGGCGGTGGCGATGGGGCAGGCGATCATGCCCGCGGCGTGGCCACTTTCCTGACCTCCGCGCGCGCCCGCAAAACCGCTGGATCCGACATCAATCTCGGGATTTCCGTCGATCAAATCGCCGCCCAAGCCGCGCAATCGCTCACCCGCCTGCCCTCACTCGAGCTTTCTGCCGACGGCGTGCGCAAGTCCGGCCAGTGCGATTCCGGCTACTCCTGCGCCTATCAGTTCAACCTCTCGTGGCGCTCTGAAAACCAGCCGATGACGCCCGAGTCGAATCCCCGCGCCGTCTTCGAGCGGCTCTTCGGCGCGGGCACCGCCAAGGAACGCGCCGACAACCTCGGCCACCGCTACGCCTCGAAAAAATCGGTTCTCGATTTCGTCTCGGAAGACGCCAAGGCCCTCCGCAAATACCTTGGCCGCGACGATCGCCACAAACTCGACGAATACCTAACCGGCGTCCGCGAGATCGAGCGCCAGATCGAAAAAGCCGAAGCGATGGGCCTCCCGGTGGATCCCGGCGTGCCCGCGCCTGAGGACAAGCCCGGCAGTTACGAAGAACACCTGCGCCTGATGCTCGACATGATGGTGCTCGCCTTCAAAACCGACTCCACCCGGATTTCCACCTTCCTTATGGCCCACGACGGCAGCAACCGATCCTTCAAGGACATCGGCGTTTCCGACGGCCACCACAACATTTCCCACCACCGGAAGAACCCTGACAACCTGGAAAAACTCGCGAAAATCGATCTCTTCTACATGCAGCAGCTCGCCTATTTCCTCGATAAGTTGAAAAACACTCCGGACGTCGATGGCAAGTCGCTGCTGCACAATTCAATGATCGTTTACGGCGGCTGCATTTCCGATGGCGACCGCCATAACCACAACGATCTGCCGGTGGTCATCGCCGGCAATGCGGGCGGCGCCTTCACCCCCGGCCGCCACGTCGATCTCGGCGAAGATGTTCCGATGGCCAACCTCTATCTCCGCATGTTGGAAGAATTCGGAGTGAACGAAAAGCGCTTCAGCGATTCCACCGGCGTGCTGCGCAAGATCTAACAAATCAAGCAGGGCTTCCGACATCAGAAGCCGCACGCACGTCCTGAATGATCAATTGCAGCGTCGTCCGGCCGCGGAAGGTGTTTCGATCAATCGTGAAGGCGATGTCCCATGGCGGATCGGGCAAGGGATACTCGCCGCCACCGAAGAAGACCGCGTCCTGCTCGTGGTAGCCCTGGCGCAACATGAAACGCAGGTGGTTGTTTTTCATGTGCAACGGCGAACGGCTCAAACCGACTCCGCGGGAAATGAAAACCGGCTGGGGATTGCCGCTGCCGAAGGGTTGCAACAGGTCGTAGCTGGCGAGGAATTCCAAGGAAAGTTGGTCGAAGGAAATTTCCGCGTCGTAGGTCAACGTCGGCTGGCGGGTTTCCGGGTCGCTGTTTGTTATTACATACTCGGCGAAGTTTTTCCGGAACTCATCGAGTTTTCCTTCTTCAATGGAAAGTCCCGCCGCCATCGCGTGGCCGCCGCCGGCTTTGATGTCATTTTCGCAGGCCCGGATCGCCTCCACCAACGAGATGCCGACGATGCTGCGGCCCGACCCTTTGCCGATGCCATCCTTGTCAATCGCGATGACAAAAGTCGGCTTGTAATACTGCCGCATCAACCGCGAGGCGACGATGCCAACCACGCCATGATGCCATGCGCGAGAGCCCAGCACGATCACCGGATCGCGCTCCGGATCGAAATCGCGAGTCAGCATTTCCACGGCTTCGCGGCGAATGAGCCCTTCGTGAGTTTGGCGCTCTTTGTTGTAGGCGTCGAGTTTCACCGCCAACTCGTGCGCGGTTCTCCGGCAGTCCGTCGTCAGGATTTCCAAAGCGACTTCCGGCGCATCCATTCTGCCTGCCGCATTCAAGCGCGGGCCGATGCGGAATCCGACGTCCATCGAGGTTGCCACGCCGTTCATGCCGGTGATTTCCTGGAGCGCTCGCAGGCCTGGATTCAGGGTGCTCGGCAAATGCTTCAAGCCATGCCGCACCATCAGCCGATTTTCGCCGACCATGGGAACGATGTCGGAAATGGTCGCCACCGCCACCAAGTCGATCAGCTCTTTCAGATCCAAATCCACCGGCCGCGTCTTCAACAGCGCATGCCCCAATTTAAAAACCACTCCCGCCGCGCACAAATAGGTGAACTCGGTGCCACACTTCGGATTCACCAGCGCACAGCAGTCCGGCCTGCCCGCCAACTCCGGCTCATGGTGATCCACGATCAACACGTCGATCCCGTCCGCCCTCAGCGCCGCCACTTCCGCGATTGAGACCGTCCCGCAATCCACCGTGATCATCAAATCCGGCTTGGGCCCCTCCTCCATGCAGCGCTTCAGCGCCGCCGTGCTCAGCCCGTAGCCCTCAGGCCCCCGGCGTGGAATGAAGTAGCGCGGTTCCAACCCGTAAGCCCGTAAAATTCGGCGCATCAACGTGATCGAGGTCACGCCATCCACATCATAGTCACCGTAAATGCAGACTTTCTCCCCGCGATCAATCGCCAAAAGCACTCGTTCGACCGCCGGCTTCATGTCCGGAATCAGGAAAGGATCCGCCAAATCCCTCAACCTCGGACGCAAATAGCCCTCCAGGTCAACACCGACGGGAAGGCCCCGCTGGCGGATCAGGTGCTCGAGGATCGGCGGAAACGCGCCCTGCGAACCCGCCTCATTTTTTTGAAACGGTTCACCGCGCGCGATCCATCTGAACGGCTGTGCTCTCATGAAGTGCCGCTGACCTTAGAAGCGGTTGCCAACCTCACACAAGAGCCAAACGGAATTCATCAGTTCTGAAAATGATTTGGCACCGTTTGAAGTCTGTCGGCGCGGGAATTCTCCGGCTCAGGAAGGGTTCCACCGCCGGGGGAACCGGCGAAAGGATCGCGAACGATCCGGCCCAAGACTCGACGTCCCGACTTCTCTTGGACCACCCGTTCCCACCTCTTTCTCCTGCGGCCCCGGCGGTGCCGCCCTACCTGAGCGCCTACGCCACTTGGCGCGCCAATGCGACCACCGCGTCATTCTGACACCATACAAGTGCGCCAAACTGTCACAAATCCGACCCATCATCACTCAGGAAATCCCCATAAATATTACTTGATCCATTGATTAACAATGATTTGAAAAATTTAAAACCACCACGGCACAAACCCTGCGAAAGAAGGCCATCAACTCAACGCCCGCCTCGGGCAAAACCAGAAAGAAACCACCCCATGTCCAAAATTCTCGGAATCGACCTCGGCACCACCAACTCCTGCATGGCCGTCATGGACGGTAGCGAATCCACCGTGTTGGAAAACTCGGAAGGCGCACGCACCACCCCATCGGTCGTCGCATTTGCGAAAAATGGCGAGCGCCTCGTCGGCCAAGCCGCCAAACGCCAAGCCGTCACCAACCCGCAAAACACCATTTTCTCGGCCAAGCGCCTGATCGGCCGCAAGTTCTCGGAACTCAAGGAAGCCGACAAACGCATGCCCTACACCATCGTCGCCGCTCCAAATGGCGACGCCCACATCCAGGTGGAAGTCGCCGGCGAGAAGAAAACCTACTCCCCTCAGGAAATCGCCGCGATGGTCCTCGGCAAGCTGAAGGCCGACGCCGAAGCCAAACTCGGTGAAAAAATCACTCAGGCCGTCATCACGGTTCCTGCCTATTTCAACGACTCCCAGCGCAATGCCACCAAGGCCGCCGGTGAGATCGCCGGCCTCGAAGTGCTCCGCATCATCAACGAGCCGACCGCAGCTGCCCTCGCCTACGGCCTCGACAAAAAGTCCGACGAAAAAATCGCCGTCTATGACCTCGGCGGCGGCACCTTCGACATCTCCGTCCTCGAAATCGGCGACGGCGTCTTCGAAGTCCTCGCCACCGACGGCGACACCTCCCTCGGCGGTGACGACTGGGACAACACGCTGATCCAGTGGATCGTCGGCGAGTTCAAAAAGGACCAAGGTATCGACCTTTCCGGCCAACCCGACGCCCTTCAGCGCATCAAGGAAGAAGCCGAAAAAGCGAAAATCGCCCTCTCCTCCACCCAGTCCTACGACATCAGCCTGCCCTTCGTCACGGCCGATGCCACCGGACCCAAGCACATCCAGCTCACGCTCACCCGTTCCAAGTTGGAGCAACTCACCGATTCCCTCTTCGAGCGCACCAAGAAGCCCGTCCGCGACTGCCTCAAGGAAGCCGGCCTCACTCCGAAGGAAATCAACGAGCTCGTCCTCGTCGGCGGTATGACCCGGATGCCGAAAGTCGTTGAAATCGCCCGCGAACTCGCCGGCCAAACCCCTCACCAAGGCGTCAACCCGGATGAAGTCGTCGCCATCGGCGCAGCCATCCAAGGCGGCGTCCTCCGCGGCGATGTCAAAGACGTGCTCCTTCTCGACGTCAGCCCGCTCACGCTCTCCATCGAAACGGAAGGCTCCCGCGCCACCGCCATGATCGAGCGCAACACCACCATCCCGGCCAAGAAGTCGCAAATTTTCTCCACCGCTTCCGACAGCCAACCCGCCGTCGATATCCGCATCTGCCAAGGCGAGCGCCCGATGTTCGCCGACAACAAATTGCTCGGAAACTTCAAGCTCGACGGCATCGCCCCCGCCCGCCGCGGCGAACCGCAAATCGAAGTCACCTTCGACATCGACGCCAACGGCATCCTCCACGTTTCCGCCAAGGACAAACAATCCGGCAAGGAACAGAAAATCTCCATCCAAGGTTCCTCCGGGCTCTCCAAGGACGAGATCGAGCAAGCCAAGCGCGACGCCGAGTCCCACGCCGAAGAAGACAAGAAGCGCGTGGAAAAAGTCGATGCCAAGAACAAGGCCGACAACCTCGTCTTCAACGTCGAGAAACAACTCGGCGAACTCGGCGACAACGCCCCGGCCGAACTCAAGGAAATGCTCAACGGCAAGATCCAAGCCGTGAAGGACGCGATCTCCAGCGACAATGTTGACACCATCAACAGCGCCGTCAGCGACCTCGAAAGTTCCCTCCAGGCCCTCGCCGAAGCCGCCCAGCAAGCCGCTGCAGCCCAGCCCGACGTCGAGCCCGCCGAAGAATCCGCCTCCAACGAGCCGAAACAAGCCAAAGGCAAAGTCGTCGACGCAGAAGTCGTGGATTAACCAGAAAAGGGGCACGAGCATCTTGCCTGTTCTTAATTCCCCTTCCCCGGCCTTCCTCCAAGCGGAAATGACCACCCTCACCACCAAACACCAACGCCTCGCCGCGCTGCGCCCGCTCTCTCCGGAGTCGGTCGCCAGTCTCGCGGCGGCGTGGGATGTGCGAATGGTGTATGAGTCCAACTCCATCGAGGGCAACAGCCTCACGCTCCGCGAAACGGAAATCGTCATCTCCAAAGGAGTCACCGTTTCCGGCAAGCCGCTGAAGGATCATATGGAAGCCGTGAATCTCATGCAGGCCTGGGAACGGGTGAAAGCGCTCGCGCAACCCGATGCTTCCCTTACTGAAAACAACCTGCTTGATCTCCACCGCATCGTTCTCACCCGCGTCGAAGACAATTTCGCCGGCAGCTACCGCACTTCCACCGTGCGAATTGCCGGAGCCAATTTCATCCCGCCGAATCCGATCAAGGTCCCGGATCTCATGACCGAACTTTTCGCAGGACTCGGCACCATCGCCGATCCCGTCAAACGCGCCGCCCGTCTCCACCACGGCATCGCCCAAATCCATCCATTCGCCGATGGCAATGGCCGCACCGCCCGGCTCGCGATGAATTTCACGCTCCTCGCCGCTGGCTACCCGCCGATTTCCATTCCCACCGACCTCCGCCAAGCCTACTACAGCGCCCTCGAAGCCGCCGACTCCGGCTACTTCCCCACCTGGCAAAATTTCCTCACCACCCAACTCGACCACGAACTCGACCTTTGGCTCGACGCGCTTGGAGAGACGCAAGACATAAGACTTGAAGACCCAAGAACAGAACACCCCGCTTCTTCATGAACCCCTCTCCCTCTTCTCTTAAGTCCTGCGTCTTGCAGTCTTAAGTCTCTTTCCCACTTTCCACTCCCTCACGGGCGTGGCTTCTCACAGAAACCAAACCAAACACATAATAATATGGCCAACATCAAACCACTCGGACAACGCGTCCTCGTCAAACGTCTCGAAGCTGAAGCAA
>JBBECN010000080.1:0-1002 GCA_040881795.1 Akkermansiaceae bacterium | reverse complement strand
CCATCAAGGCAAAGAACACCGCCATTCTCTGGGAAGGCTACACCATCAACATCGTTGACACCCCGGGCCACGCCGACTTTGGCGCCGAAGTGGAACGCGTGATGAAAATGGTCGATGGAGTGCTGCTCGTCGTCGATGCATCTGGCGGCCCGCAAGCCCAAACCCGCTTCGTGCTCCGCAAGGCGATGCAGGAAGGCCTCAAGCCGATCGTCGTCATCAACAAGATCGACCGCCCGCTCGCCACTCCCCTCAAGGTCCACGACCAGGTTCTCGAACTCTTCCTCGACCTCGACGCCGACGAAGAACAATTCAACGCCCCCTTCGTCTATGGCTCCGCCCGTGACGGTTATTTCATGGATCATCCCGATGACGAGCGGAAGGACTGCATTCCTCTCCTCAAGAAAATCATTGAGTGCATCCCCGAGCCGATTGCCGATCCAGAAGCACCTTTCCTCATGCTCGTTTCCAACATCGAGTGGGATGAATACGTCGGTCGCGTTGCGGTCGGCAAGGTTCTCGGCGGCAGCGTGAAAAAGGGCGACACCATTTTCCTGATGCGTCAGGACGGCACCAAGGTCCAGTCGAAGGTCATGAAGACCTTCACTTACTCCGGTCTTGCAACCGCCGACTCAGATGGTTGCGGCGCAGGCGGTATCGTCGGCATCGCCGCGGGTATTGAAAACATCGACATCGGTGAAACCATCGCCGGCAGCTCCGAGCAGGAGCCACTTCCATTCGTCGCCATCGACCCGCCAACGGTCTCGATGCAGTTCTCCATCAACGACGGCCCGCTGGCCGGAAAGGAAGGCAAACACGTCACCTCCCGCGCCATCCGAGAGCGTTTGATGCGTGAGTTGAAGACCAATATTTCGATTACCGTCGAGGACACCGACATGTCCGGCGTCTTCAACGTTTCCGCCCGCGGAGCCATGCAGATCGCCGTGCTTGTCGAGCAAATGCGCCGCGAAGGATTCGAAGTGCTGGTTTCCCGTCCGGTCGTGA
>JBBECN010000079.1:0-33358 GCA_040881795.1 Akkermansiaceae bacterium | reverse complement strand
GGGAAAAACGGCTTCGCGGCATCCAGCCCAAGAAACACCCGCGTGCAAAACCGGCTCGTCATGACATTCGCCCGGCCCGGGCGCGCGTTCGAATCATGGATGAAGGTTTTCAACCCCAACTTGTGCCCGGCGTAAACCGGCGGCAGCGAGGTGAAGCCGCCCATCCCGATCACCGCATCCGCCTCGAAGCGCCGGATCACCTTCTTGCAATGGCTGATCGAGCCCCAGAGTTTCCACAAAAATGGCAGCATCCGCGGCGAAAGCGTCGGCGGCTTGGCCACGGCGGGCATCGTTTCGAAATTCAAATGTCGGTATTTCGCCGACGCCTCGGAATCCACCTTCTTCTCGGAAATCAGCAACATCACCTGGTGACCGCGCGCCCGCAGCGCTTCCGCCACGGCGATCCCAGGAAACAAATGGCCGCCGGTGCCACCACAGGCGATCAGGATTTTAAAAGACTTCGACACGGATAAGAGGGTGAAAACAGCCTACGCGGATTGTTCGGAATGAATTTCCGACAACCCCTCGGAAAAAACTAAGCAAATCCCAAATATCCGGCAATCCTCAAAACCGCAAACTCCGGGAAATTTCCTGAAACCACCCCGCCAACACCGTCCGTTTTTCGCCTTCGCAGGCGTCACAAGGACAGCGCGACTTCGGCAGCGGCATCGATGAACGACGGGAATTCCGGTTCCCAACCCGTCGCCCGGAGCTTGGCATTGGAGACCTGCTTGTGTGTCCAGCCGCGTTTGCGGTTGAGGTCGCGCGGGCCGGATGGGGGCAGCGGTTTTTGGAAAATCCCACTCAGTTTTTCGTAACACCGAAGCTGGCTGAGCGGGGTGGAGTCGCTCACATTGAAGACGCCGGTGGCACCCGTGGTGGCGAGATGGAAAATCGCGCGGGCCGCATCGTCACGGTGGATTTGGTTGAGAAATCGCCGGCCGTCCTCCTCGATGACCGCTTCCCCGCTGAGGAATTTTTTCAAAATCACGCTGCGCCCCGGGCCATAGATGCCGGATAGCCGGGTGACCACGCCGCCCGCCGCGAGCGCGGCCTGCTCGGCGGCCAGCAACAAGCTGCCGGTTTCACGATCTGGAACGGCGGGGCATTCCTCGCTCACCACCGACCCATCCGTCTGCGCATAAACCGAAGTGCTGGAAGTGAAAAGCAGCGGCACACCCGGGAAAGAATCCGCCAGATTCCGGCAGCCATCGACATACACGCGCTGGTAGGCATCCGCCCCGCCACGGCCGGAAGCGGCGCAGTGGACGATGAAATCGGGCATGGGCAAACGCGCGACTTCCTCGCGATTTCCGACATCGCATGGGAGCGTGTCATTGCCGCCGGAGAGCGAGGTGGCGGCGACTTCCCAGCCGTTTTGAATGAATTCGCGGGTGATGGCCTGGCCGAGGTAACCGTGGCCGATGAGCAGGAGTTTCATGGTAAGAGGGCAGTGTTTTGAAATGCGCGGCGGATCTCGGAGCCGTCCGAGTTTCCGATATCCGCGCGCTGGATCATAAGTAGATAGATGCGGTTTTCCACTGGATCAATCCACGCTTGCGTGCCGTTTTTACCGCCGTGGCCGAAGGAGCCCGGCGAGAGCGCGGCACTAACACCCTGCGGTCCCCGGACGATGCTCCAGCCAAGACCCCAAGCGCTGCCGGGAACGAATCCGGCCGCGAGGTCGCCACTTTGCACGGTGGTCATTTGTTTGACGGACTCGGCTTTCAGATAGCGTTTCCCGCCGGCCTCGCCGCCGCGCAGAATCATTTGGGAAAATTGCATATAGTCCGGCGCGGTGGAGAACAAGCCGCCGTTTGCCTGCGGGTAGCGGTCCTTCGCGGAGGGTGATTTCCCATCGAGGAAAGACAGCTCCGTTTTTTCCAACCCACCGGCGGCCGTGCGGTTGTAGGCGGGAACGATGCGGGGCAACTGCGCCGCGACCGGATAGAAACTGGTGTCCTTCATGCCGAGCGGATCGAACAAGCGCTCCTGCACGAACTCGGGAAAGGCCTTACCCGAAACCACCTCGACGATGCGCGCCGCAGTGTTGATGCCCGTCTGGCAATATTGCCACTTGCTGCCGGGCGGAAATAACAAGGGCTTGGCGATGACGGGCGGCATGAGTTCGGCGAGTGTGCCGATGTCCTTCACTTCCTCCTGCTTCAGATCGCTCAAGCCGCTGGTATGGGTGAGGCATTGTTTGATGGTGATGCCCGCCTTGTCGCCCGCGAACTCCGGCAGATATTTGGAAACCGGATCATCCACCGAAAGTTTCCCCTCCTCCTGCATCATCATCACCGCTGTGGCGGTGATCGGCTTGGTCATCGAGGCGATCCAAAAAATCGAGTCTGTCGCCATCGGCATCTGGGTTTCGATGTCGGCCAGTCCATCGGCTGACAGGTGGAAAATATTCGTCCCATCCGCAACGAGGGTGACCGCACCGCTGATTTCCTTGGCAGCGATGAAGTCCGCCATCGCCTTCTTGATCGCGGGTTTTGGAATCATCTCCGCGCCACAACTCGCACTCCCACTGCCAGATCCCGGCGACGGCGGGGCCGCAGCGTGGAGCGAACCGCACAGGGCAGCCGCAACGAGAACAAGAGGGCGGAGGTTTTGGGTCACGAGACAGGCAACTCGAATTTCACGATCGCCGCAACCGCGAAACCGATTTCTAAGGCCAGCATGATGGGAAGAATAATCGCAACCCCAACGCGTTTCTTCAGAATGGCAGCTTGGCAGGCGGACCAACATCAGTTGCCACGATTGATCCTTATCAACTGCCCGTGGAGTGAGTTCATGGCTTGAAGTTGGGTATGAATGCGGGCTGCAAGGGCTGGAAAATCCGTGTCCACGGTGCAAACGATGATGCCTTCGTGATCCGAGTCGAGACCGTGAAGATTGATAAAGTCTTTACGGTTGTGAGTGATGAGCCGGGCCCGTTCCGCAGCACTTCAGCCAAACAGACTTTCGACGGCCTTGCCTTTGCCATCCTCGGTGGCGTAAAACGGGCGTTTCTCGATGTCGTAAACACTCTTCGGGCTGATGCCCATGGCGGTGAAAATCGTCGCATGGAGATCGGTGATGGTCACTGGATCCTTGACGGCGATGAGCGGGCGTTCATCCGCGGTGGCACCGTGGACGTGGCCTTTTTTCATGCCGCCGCCGAACATCACGACGGATGAACCGCCGGTGAAATGGCGGTGCAGGCCATAGTGCTTGGGTTCTTCGAGGGTTTCGGATTTCGCACGTGACTGGTCTTTTGCCGTCGAGCCGGGCACGCCCTCGATCATCATGTCGCGGCTGAACTCGGTGGCGATGATGACCAGCGTGCGATCTAACATTCCGCGCTGCTCCAGATCGCGGATCAGGGTGGCGATCGGGCGATCGATTTCCTGTTTGAGGCGCACGGCGGTTTCATGGCCGTTCTCGTGGGTGTCCCAGTGGAGGAAGGGCACGTACTCGGTAGTGACCTCAATGAAACGGGCGCCGGATTCCGCCAAACGACGTGCCAGCAGACAGCCACGTCCGAAACGGCCGGGGCCGTAGGCATCGCGCACGGACTGCGGCTCGCCGGAAAGATCGAAGGCTTCTTTCTCCTTTGAACCTAACAACCGGTGCGCGTTTTCCAGGGAGCGCAGCATCGATTCCTGCTGGTGGTCGCTCATGAAATCGCGGTGCGGGTTGGCGTTCACGAGCTTCTGATAGAGCTTGTAGCGGTTGACGAAGCGACCGGGGTCCATGCCCTCGGGCGGCCGCACCGAGCGCGCCGCATCGTCGGGATCAGGGAGGTTGAACGGGCCATACTCCGCGCCGAAGAATCCGCCGGTGGTGAAGGCTTTGAGTTCCTCGCTTTCGCCGTGGCCTTCGAGCCGCTGGCCGATGTTGATGAAGGCGGGCATCACCGGGTTGCGTGGACCAAGCACACGGGCCATCCACGCGCCGATGTGCGGTGCCGCGACGGTCTGCGGCGGCACGTATCCGGTGTGCCAGTGGTATTGGTGGCGCGAGTGGAGAATCGATCCGAGGTCCGGCTGCACGTGCGAGCGGATGAGGGTGGCGCGGTCCATCACCTTGGCGATTTCTTCGAGGCCGGCGCTGATTTTCACGCCATCGAGCGCGGTGTCGATGGCCGGGAAGGTGCTGAGGATTTTATCGACCGGCAGGCCTTTTTGAAACGGCTGATAGCCCTTCGGATCAAACGTTTCGGGCGCAGCCATTCCGCCCGCCATCCACAGCAGGATGCAACAGTCGGCGGTGGCCTTGGGGTGGACGACCTGCTCCGAGCCGAAAGCCCGCGGCGCGCCGGACATGGCGGCGGCAAGGCTGGAGGCGGAGAGGGCCTTGATGAACTGGCGGCGGCTATGAATTTCCATGATGTTAGAAAAGTTCGGGTCAGCGGACGAATTGAAACTCGGGCAGCAGAAGCACCATCCACAGCAGGTCCTCCACCGCTTGGGGGCTGGGATTGGGACCGAGAATGGTGGCGAGCCCCGCCTTTTCGGATGGGGACGGGCGGCGGCTCAGAGCCCGCATGAAAACCGTTTCCACGAGCACCGCCGACGGATGCCTCTCGGCCATCAGGCGTTGTGCACCTTGTTTTAGAGAGCCAGCGAGCTGCTCGCCGTTGGCGAGGTCGATGGCTTCCAGCGTGGTGATATTGTCCGGCCGCATGCTGACGATCTGCTCGCGGTTAGGGCGGCCCAGCGCGCGCATGAGAAGGTCGGAAGCGACCAGCGAAGCGCGCACCATTTTCTGAGCACCATCGCCACTGCGTGTGACCGCGTTGTGGGGTTTCATCGGTGCGGTGCCGGTGATCGTCCACACGGCATCGACAAATTGCTCGGCGCTCATGCGCTTGGCCAGCGGGCCGCGGAAAATCGCCGCGTCATCACCCTCAACGGTGACGATCGATTGGGACTGATAGATCTGTGACGAAGCGATGTGGGCGAGCGCCTTTTTCAAATCATAACCGTCTTCCGCAAAGCGCACGGCGAGATGATCGAGCAAATCCTCGTTCCAGGGTTGTGTGTCCATCGCATCCACCGGATGGACAATGCCGCGGCCCATGAGGCGGTGCCACAGGCGGTTGACGATGGTGCGGGTGAAACGGCCGTTGTCGGGATGGGTCATCAACCCGGCGAGTTGTTTCAAGCGTTCGGGCTTGGAGGCCGCCGGGTCCACTTCGCCGAGTTCGGGAAAGATCCAAGCCGGTTTGGCCATGCGTCCGGTTGGCTTGTCGCAGCGGGCGATTTCGAGCGGCTGCTCGGCGAAGATTGCAGCGAGTCCGTAGGCTTCATCGAGTTTCCAGCGGTCCACGAAGCTGTCGTGGCAAGACGCACACTTCATGTTCAGGCCGAGGAACGTTTGTGAAATCGATTGCGAAAACTGTACTTCGCGCGTCTGGCTGGCATTCACGCTGCCACGCCACTGGATGCCGTCGATGAAGCCGCTCGATTGTTTGTCCGGCGGAGCGAGCAGCTCGCGGGCAAACTGGTCGTAGGGCTTGTTAGAAAGCAATGCCTGATAGAGCCAGCCGGTGACCGGCTTGCGTCCGCCATCGATGTAGCCGGTGCCTTGATAATCATTGCGCAGCAGGTCGTTCCAGAAGCTCAACCAGTGTTCGGCATATTCGGTGTCGCGGGCGAGGATGGTGGCGATGAGTTTCGCGCGCTTGTCCGGCGCGGTGTCGGCAGCGAAGGCATCGACCTCCGAGGGCTCGGGCAACAACCCCGTTAGATCCAGAGTCAGCCGCCGGATGAACCCCGAGTCACTGATTGACTGCGGGCGAGTCAACTTGTGCTCCGCGAAATGGGAGTCCACGACGCGGTCCACCGGATGATCGCGGCCATCGACGATGGGTGGCAGCTCCGGATTTCGTGGTTTGAGCGGCGGCTCGTAGGCCTCCTTGCCAAAGGTGAATCCCGGTTCCCATTGCAGGCCGCCGTCGATCCATTTCCGCATGATCTCCACCTGATCGGAGGGAAGGCGCGGGCCTTTGGGAGGCATGCGTTCGGTTTTATCGGTGGAAAGAATGACTTCCATCAACAGGCTGTCCGCCGAATTTCCCGGTTCGACCACCTCGCCGTCCTCGGATCCTTCCAGCAGGGATTCCCGCGTGTTCATGGAAAACCCACCCTTTTTGGCCTCTTCCATGTGACATTCCGCGCAATGTTTGCGCAAAATGGGCACCACCTGATGGGCGAAGTCTACCTGGCCGTTTGCGAGAGTGGCAGCGGCGAGAGAAATCGGGAGAAGAATGGCAAAATGTTTCATGGGCGAATCGATGTAGCGACTGGATGGCGTCACGCACGACCGCGTCTCTACGTGGCACAGGTTCGGGTCATTTCAAGCAGAGACACAAAATTCAGGTATCCCGGGTGTTGGATACGTTGACTTCCGAAGGCGCGCTTTCATTGGGATCAGTTTGTCAGGGGATTCGCGATTCCCTCATCCGTTAGAAACCTTGTATTGTACCCGCAGCTCCTGATGGATCTTTTTCATCTCGGCGAGAACCGGCGCGTAGGCAGGATCATCGTGCACGCTTTTCATTTCCTGTGGATCCTTTTCGAGATCAAAGAGCTGCCATTCGTCGGTTTTGGGTAGATGAAACAACTTGTAACGGTCGCTGCGGACCCCGTTGTGCGCGGCGACACGGTGGGTGGCTTCGCCGGAGTAGTAATAATAAATCGCCTTGCGCCAGTCGGCCGGCGCATTGCCTTCGTTTTTGAGCACCGGCAGCAGGCTGCGGCCTTGGATGTCTTCCGGGATTTCAACTCCGGCGGCTTCGAGGAAAGTCGGCGCGTAGTCGATATTCTGGATCAAAGCCTTGGAGCGGACACCGGGTTTGACGACGCCCGGCCAGCGGATGACGAATGGCATGGCGAGGGATTCCTCGAACATCCAACGTTTGTCATACCAGCCGTGCTCGCCGAGGTAGAAGCCTTGGTCGGAGGAGTAGATGACAATGGTGTTTTTCGCGAGACCGGATTCTTCGAGATAATCGAGCATCCGCCCGATGCTCTCATCGACCGCACGAATACTGCGCAGGTAGTTCTTGATGTAGCGTTGATATTTCCATCGGGTGACGTCCTTGTCGCTGAGTTTGCCCGTGGCAAGATCGTCGATGAGCTTCTGGTTTTCCGCGCCGTATGCCGCATCGAACGCAGCTTTTTGAGCGGGGTTCATGCGCCGGAACTCGCCATTGACGATGCCATCGCGGAATCGTGGGTCCGGGGATTTTCCGGGGAGCAACAGGTCGTTTTCCCACCAGAAATCCTTCTCCAGACTCATCTGTTGCTCTTTAAGGGCGATGCTGCGATTGGCGTAGTCGTCGAAGAGTGTTTCCGGTTCGGGCATGGTGACGCCGTCGAAGAGTTTATAGTGGCGCTCCGCAGGCACCCAGTTGCGATGCGGGGCTTTGTGTTGGCTCATGAGAACAAAGGGCTTATTCTTGTCCTTGCGGTTCTTGAGCCAATCGAGCGACTTGTCGGTGATGATGTCCGAAACATAGCCGTCAACGCGCTTGGTGGAGCCGTCCATCTGGATGAAATCGGGATTGTAGTAGTGTCCTTGGCCGGGTAAGACCTCCCAGTGCTGGAATCCTGTGGGTTCGCTGATGAGATGCCACTTGCCGATGATCGCGGTCTCGTATCCTGCGGCTTGGAGGTATTTCGGGAACGTTGGCTGCTTGCCATTGAACTTCGAGTTGTCGTTGTCGATGAAGCCGTTGATTTGCGAGTGCTTGCCGGTGAGGATGGAGGCGCGCGACGGACCGCAGATCGAGTTGGCGCAGTAGGAGCGCTCGAAAACCGCGCCCTGCTTGGCAAGGCGGTCGATGTTGGGCGTGGGGGAGATGTCCTTGAAGCGGTCGCCATAGGCCGAGATCGCCTGGAGCGCGTGATCATCGGAAAAGATGAAAAGAATGTTAGGCCGTTCTGCCGCCGAGCAGGATAACAGGGTGAGCAGGAGAAATGAAAGCGTGCGCATGATGGTGATGGGGAGGAAATATACAGTCGACAAGGGCCGGATCAATCAGGGGATTTCGCGGGTTACATCCGACCGATTGCCGTCACCTGCCGCAACTGCGGCAGGCATCCAACTAAGCCGAGTCGCCGCCCCCCCCCGAAAAAACCAAGATCCGGGGATGAGAGTTACTCTACATTCGCGTCGCATGCCACTTTTCCAGGCGGCGATTGAAAATCACGTGTGCCAAAAAGAACAGGGCGCGCCTTTCTGGGCAAACCAATTCAGCAGTCCCAATACGTCATTCTCACGCACTTTTACGCCATCTCGCCTCCCATGCTTTTTCTTGTGATTCGAAAGGAGGCATGCAAGCGTCCCGGAAGCCATGAAACGCCGTCACTTCATCTCCGCCACCGCCGCCGTCGGTGCGACCTCTGCCATTGGAATCCACACCGCCTCCGCGGCGACTCCCCAAGAAGGACCGCTTGTGAAAAACAACGCCGTCATTCTGTTTCAAGGTGATTCCATCACCGACGCCGGCCGCAGCCGCGAGCACGCGGGGCAAGCCAACAACCCGCAAGCGCTGGGCAAAGGCTACGCCTGGCTTGCCGCGTCCCAACTGCTGGACGATCGCCCTGCCGACGGCTTGAAAATCTACAACCGTGGCATCAGCGGCAACAAGGTGCCGCAGTTGGCCGACCGTTGGCAAGGCGACTGCCTCGATCTCAAGCCCGACGTCCTCAGCATCCTCATCGGCGTGAACGACATCTGGCACAAGCTCGGTGGCAAATACGACGGCACGCCCGCCAGTTATGAGCGGGACTACCTCGCCTTGGTCGAGCGCACACTCAAGGCGCTGCCTGACGTCAAGCTCGTCATCTGCGAGCCCTTCGTGCTGCGTTGCGGTGCGGTGAAGGACGACTGGTATCCTGAATTCGACTCCTACCGGACGGCCGCGAAAAAGGTATCGGATACGTTCCACGCCACCTTCGTCCCCTTCCAAACGATGTTCGACGAAGCCGCGAAGATCGCACCGCCGGATCACTGGGCCAACGACGGCGTGCATCCCTCCACTTTCGGTGCATCCCTGATGGCCCACAACTGGCTGAGGGCCATCGGCTGTTAGAATAGATTCACCGCCCCCGTCCGACACCTTGGATCAAACTGCGGATCGTCCCTTGAAGGAAAACCATTCTTGCAGCACGGTGGGGTTCGCTCTCAAAGTACTCCTGTGAATGTTAAACAAGCAATCTTCCATGAATCGACGCAACGTGTTGCGCCATCGCTCACCCATGTTTGTAAAAATGCCATAGCCCGGTCCTATAAAATCAGGGCGTGGATATTATGCCTAACATGCATTGCCTGCGTTCAATCGTCCGCGGCGGATGACGTAGCTCCCCGCTGGAACGTGCTTCTGCTTTATGCCGACGACATGGGATATGGCGATCTTGGCGCGAACAACCCGGCGTCGAAGATTCCCACACCCCATCTGGATCGTCTCGCGGCGGAAGGAATGCGCTTCACCGACGGGCACAGCTCTTCGGGCGTCTGCACACCGTCGCGCTATGCGATGCTCACGGGCCGCCATCACTGGCGCGATTTCCACGGCATCGACAGTGGTTTCAGCAAACCTTTCTTCAAAAAGGAGCAGCTCACGCTTCAGGCGATGCTGCGGCAGGAAGGCTACGCCACCGCCTGTATTGGCAAATGGCACCTCGGCATGGACTGGGATGCCATCCGCAAACCGGGCACTCCCAAAAATTCGAAAAAACACACTGACTTTGATTGGTCCAAACCCCTTCGCGGCGGGGCGGTCGATCAAGGCTTTGATCATTATTTCGGCGACAACGTCATCAACTTTCCACCCTACACGTGGATTGAAGACGATCGCGTGCTCGCCGTGCCCGACATGACGTTCACCAGCACTCCCAAAAACACCAAGGAGGGCGCATGGGAATGCCGGGAAGGCCCGGGCCGCTCCGATTGGGATTTCTATCAGGTCCTACCCACCCTCACGCGCAAGGGCGTGGAATACATCCGCTCGCGCAAAGGAAAAACCGAGCCGTTTTTCCTCTATTTCCCACTGCCTTCACCCCACGCGCCGATTGTTCCCACCGACGACTTCGATGGCAAATCCAAGGCCGGTGCCTATGGCGATTTCGTGGTGCAAACCGACGATTCCTGCGGGCAACTGCTCGCCGCACTGAAGGAAAGCGGGATGGATGCCAACACCATCGTGATCTTCTCATCCGACAACGGGCCAGAAAATTACGCCTACCTGCGAGACGAAAAATTCGATCATTGGTCGGCGGCTCCCTTGCGCGGTCTCAAGCGCGATATCTACGAAGGCGGCCACCGTGTGCCGACGGTCGTGCGTTGGCCCGGAATCACCAAGGCAGGATCTGTTAGCGACGCGTTGTTTGCGCAAATCGATCTGATGGCCACGCTCGCCGCACACACCGGCTTCGAACTGCCCCGCAATTCCGCCGAGGATTCACACAACTTCCTCCCCTATCTCAAAGGGGAGACGGCCGAGCCACCGCGCACTTCCATGGTCCACAACACTTCCGTGGATTCCTATGCGATCCGCGATGGAGATTGGCTGCTGGTCGATGCCAAAACTGGTGCCGCGCGCCAGCCAACGCCTGCTTGGAACCAGAAGCACAAGCAACCAGCCGACGACGGGCAACCCGTGGAACTTTACAACCTCAAGGACGACATCGGGCAGCGGCACAATCTCGCAAAACAACATCCTGAAAAAGTCACCCAACTCAAGGCGCTGTTGAAGAAACTTCGTGACCAAGGTCATTCCGCCCCGCGGCTGGATTGAACAGCCAGTTGTCATCTCCGGACCAAGGATGGTGGACAGCAGGTGAGTGTTAGCAGCCGAGATCCAGCGGTATCAGATCCGCCTTCACACCTAGGATGGTGGCCATGAAGGCGTACACAAACCCGCCGGGCAAACCGGCTGAAACGCGTTTCTTCATGCGCGAGTGGCTGCGGAATGGACTCCCATCGCACCCGGATACCAAGCGGGGAGCACGATGGGCTCCTCGTCAAAATGCTCCAGAATACCGGCGGGGACATGGCGGCGGTGGACGATGATGGTGTAAACGTGTTCGTCAAACCAGTCATCATGAAGCGTCCACAGTCCCTTGGCCCCCTTCTCGTCTCCCCAACTGTTTTCGACCAGCCACTTGCGCGGCTGCCCGTCATCGGCGAGGTCCACCCCCATGAGTGCCATGGCATGGCCGGAGGCCCCGGAGTGGAAGCGCGTCCGGTTGGCCTTGCTGACGGTTAGATCGATACCAAAAAGTGTTTCGTAATCATACAGGCGGTGTTTCATCACGCCGAGTTCCGTCGATTGATCGAAGCCCATGTTGACGGCAAACCACATTGACTCGTTGGCGAGGATGGATGTTTTCGCGATCTCCTTCATCGCCGCCGCGTCGATGTTGACGAAATTCATGCACTCGTTGCCGATGATGTTGCGGGCGCGATCGAAGGAGTAGTGCTTGCTGAACTCGTTGTGAGGATCGTTGTAGAGGCAAACATACTCCTCAAGCGGATGAGCCACATACTGGCGATAGAACGATTGCGGGGTGTGGCGCTCCACCGGAGTCAGTCTTTGATTCTCGGCTTTGTGCATTTCGGATCCGTCCGGATCCTCGGCCTCATGGCCTTTGGTGACGGGGTAGCGCCACTCAAACTCGGTGGGAGGTTCGCCAAAATGAATCACTAACAGGCGGCAAACCTCCGCTATCACCCGGTTTTTTTCGGCACGCAGCCCGTCGATTCCGGCACCTTCGGCGTGGAGATCGAGGATCAGGACGGCACGTGACCGCAACAAGCGGCTGAGCACTTCGTTGAGGCCCTCCGTGTGTTGGCTGGCGTGGGTCTCGGGCATCGCCGCGAGCGGCATGACGCCGTATTTGCCGACCAAGCCGGTGAAATAGTTCCACCACCCACCGTCCTCAACGGCAAACTTGTTCACGACCTCCCAATCGCGGTCCAGGAAATCCGCGTCCCAGAGTTCAATGATCGATTCAAAATACAGATTTACCTTCTCCATCTTGTCCCAAAACTCGAGATAGGCGGTGGAAAATTCAAACTCCTCCATGCGGTGATCGCGGATCACTTGGGGACGCAGCACATTGAGCCCGGCGAACATCCAGCAGCGGCCGGACTTTTTCTGATTGGTAATTCCCTTCGAACGGACCCGGTGGCTGAAATGGCCGTCGTCGCCACGTGCGACGCCGCGGTTCAGAGACAGCTCTTTGGCAGAATTATTGGTCACCGCATTGTGACAGGCTTGGTCGGCAGGACTCATCCGGTAGCCCTCGCGCAAGGTGTCGAGAAAGACGGAAGTAAGACTCCCAGCAGACGGATTGTTGGCGACCGGATGCGGGTGTTCGAGTTGGAATGTTTCCATGAACAGGGGAGAAAAAACGGGGATATCCAATGGGATTGTTCGTCGCCAGTCACTTGCGATTCAACATTGAAGTGAAAATCCTACCGCATCCGTGCGCCATCTGTCCACCGCGTTAAACGACATTCCATAAGCTCTTCGCGACACAAGAATCCACGAATCAAGGGGGAACCGGGATGGAAAATCAACCATCGATCCGGCCAGCTCAAGTCGTTACGACGGGCCCCGTGAAGGCGCGGGATTCCAAGGCTTCCGCTACTTCGCGGGAATCGCAAGTTTCTGGATTTCATCGTCCGAAAGAGCGCGGGGAAAAACCGCCAGTTCGTCGATGCGGCCCACGAGGCCGCGTGCTTCCATGCGCGATTGGCTGGCATTTCCGTTGAGGCGCCCCACGAAAATCTCGCGGCAGTCCAGCGGCATCGATCCCGCTGGCTCGCGGCCCACCACGACACCGTCGAGATAGAGTGTGAGCCATTCGCCCTTGCGAGTGGCGGCGATGTGGTGCCAGTGCTGCGGGCGTAGCTGGGTGTTGCCGAAAACCTCGACGCCGCCATCCCATCCGGGCGGGTCGCGCAGCACCGCATGCAGCCCGGTGCCGTTCAGGCCCGTTCTGCGATAGGCGGCACAGGATTGGAGAACGAACGAATGTCCCTGGCCTTTCTGATCATAGCGCATGGCTGACAACAACGTGAAATTCTGCAGCCACTCAAACTGTGCGAACAAGCTGATCGAAAAATCCTCTTGGAACATCGTGCTGTTTCCACTGGGAATTTTGAAATACTCAGTTGGGCTTTTCCGAATCAATTCTCCGGAATGGTTGCCGCCGCTTTCTGTGGCAATCGAGGCACTACCGAGCGCTGCCAAGGGTCCGCCATCCGTGACTTCATTGGCCACCTCGAGATTGTGAATCCCCTCAAAACGCCAGTATCCCAGCGGCCGCATACCTATCACTTCCGCAGGATAAGAGTGCGGTAACGCCAGTGTGATCCGCGGTGGGTGTTTCATTTCCGGGTAGTCGTCATCGGCCTCTTCGATGACCTGCATGTCCTGTTTGGAGGGATTCACCCGCACCGAAACATTGGCGGTAAGCCGCTGGGTGCGCTTCACTTCGCCGATGGAATCCAGCAGGGAAACGTCCGCCTCGCCCTCGAACACCCGGCAGGTGCCACCGCCATCAGCATTCACCATGGCGGCGAATTCGGTGCCAAGATCCACCACGTCGAAGGCTGGCGAATCGAGGCGGAAACCTTCCGCGCCTTCCGGCACGTGCACGCGCGCCCGGCCTTCGTTGAGGCGGATGCGATCGTGACTTATCAGCTCGACCTGGAACGGTGCGTCCAGCGTCACCGCCACGCCATTGAGGGTCTGAAGGGTGAGCCAGCCGGAGGTCTGTGAGATGATTCCGGGTTTCAAATAGGTCCCGACCGTTTGTGCCGCTTCCGGCGAGGTACCCACGACCACCGCCATATCGGAAATCGGTGGGGCGGCAGTGGTGGCAACCGTTTTGGCGGAGTCGTCCGGCCCGAGCGATTTCAACAGGAACGAAGCTGCCAGCAGCAGGACCACCGCCGCAGCCAGTGCCTGCACGGCGGCGAATTGGTACCAATGGCGGGAGACCGGCGGCGCGATCCGCTCCATCGTGGCGTCCTCGAAGGACAGGATGTCCGCACCGCCGTCGCGGTCACCATGCTCTAACAAATCAAACAACCCCAGCCAGCGCGGACTCTGTTCTGCAGCGGCGCGGGTGGCACCGAGCATCGCCACCTGCTCGGCGAAGCGGCGGCGCAGTTCGGCATCGGATCCGAGCTGTTGGAGCAATGCAGCTTCCTCCGTTTCCGATAGTCCGCCGTCCAGCCAGGCTTCGAGAAGTTTCGCCAGTGTGGATTCCAGGTTCATATCGCTCCCTTCATCATGCAGTCTTTCAATTGGCCGTTCGCGCGCAGTTGCAACATGTAAACTGCGCCGCGGCTGGTGTGGAGCAGAGAAGCAGTTTGTGATCCATCCTCGCCGCGCAGGCGGGCGCGGATGACCTGCCGCATGCGTTCCTGCAGTTTTTCCACGCAGTCCATCAGGCGCTTGAGCGGCTCCGGGCCGGTTTCCTCCTCGATTTGGTGAAGTTCGTCTCCAATCACGGCCAGGCATTCCTCGCGGAATTTCTGGTTGGCGCTATGGCGGCGCTCGGTCGAGCGGTAATGCCCGAGCACCCGATGCCGCGCGATTCCGATCAGCCAGGCCTCGAACGACTGGTTGGTGTCGAACTTCGCCAAACCGCGAAATGCCGCGATAAAACTTTCCTGCGCGAGATCCTCCGCGTCCGCCGCATTCCTCACCCGCGCGTGAATGAACGAGCGCACCGACAGCCCGAATTCCCGCACCAAGCGCGAGAACTCGGCGGCGTTGCCCGCAAGCACCTTGCGGATCACATCGGTGATTTCGTCGTTGTCCATCATCCTGAATAGGCCGTTACCGCTAAAATCTTACGGATTTTCGGAAAAATAGAAACGGGTTGTTTGTGAGATTAACAAACTTTCGTCTATACCGTTTGGATACGAGCGTTTTTTGAGGATTCCCGCATGACCCGTTTCCAGCAAGGGATCTGTTGATCCGGATCAAAAACTCCGGCGAAGGCCTCGATCGCGCCCCACTCCACCTCCCTTGGCGCAGCCCGCAAATTTTGTATTTTTATTTCCAGCATCCATGACGACGGCTTTCAGCTTCCCCAAATTTCGAATCCGGGATCGGCCAAATTTCCTCCGCCACACGGCGTGTCTTGCCTTGGTCACAACAGCGCTCACGGCCTGTCGCGAGCCCACCCCGGCCACAACGCTCTTGTCATCCGCCATTTCCACCGCCATCCCGGTGCGCGTGGACGCCGCCACCGGCATGACGCGCGGCGGCAAACCCTACTTCGTCAAGGGTGCCGGCGGAGCCAGATCCTTGGAAAAACTCGCTGCCCGCGGTGCCAATTCCGTCCGCACCTGGAACACCGCCGGGCTCACCGAAATTCTGGATCAAGCGGAATCCCTGGATCTCACCGTCAGTGTCGGAATCTGGCTAGAACACGAGTGCTCGTGGTTTTCCTATCAGAATCCCGAGCATTGCAAAAAACAGGCGGATCGCGTCCGCAAAGAAGTCATGCTTTATCGCGATCACCCCGCCCTGCTCGCATGGGGGATCGGCAATGAAGTCGAAGGCGATGGCACCAACGTCGCATTCTGGAAGCAACTCGACCGCCTCGCCCTGCTGGTGAAAGAGCTCGATCCCGCGCATCCCACGTTCACCGCCGTCGCCGGCCTGAGTCCCGAAAAAGCCGCTGGCATGAACGCCCACGCCCCGCACCTCGACTATGTGGGGATCAACACCTACGGCGGTGCCAGCACCCTGCGGAAACATCTGAAAAAAATCGATTGGAAGCGCCCCTGGATGCTCACCGAGTGGGGACCCCGCGGATTTTGGGAAAGTCCCGAATCCTCCTTTGGCGCCCCTATCGAGCAAACCAGCAGCGAGAAGGCGGAAATGATGCGCAAGATCTATCAGAACACCATCTCCGATGAGGGCGGCTGCCTTGGCAGTTATGTGTTTGTCTGGGGCTGGAAATTCGAGGCCACCGCCACCTGGTTCGGATTGCTCACCCATGAGGGCGAGACCACCGCCGCCATCGATGCGCTTCAGGAAGTCTGGAGCGCCACCCAGCCCGCCAACCGCGCCCCAGCCATCGAGGCCATCCGCGGTGTTCCCAAATCATCCATCGCCGCCGGCGAGACGTTCGAGGCCAGAGTGCAGGCCTCCGATCCCGAAAACGACCCTCTCGTCTGGCACTGGCTGGTGCTGCCCGAACATCAGGGGAAGCATTCCCATACCCGGGTGAAAATGCCCCAAGACGTCGCCGCCGCGATCGCCGATGCCTCAGGCAACCGGGTGTCCGTGATAGCGCCTGAAAAACCCGGAGTCTATCGCTTGTATGGATGGGTCAAGGACGGCCAGGGAAACGCCGCCACCGCCAACGCGCCGTTTGAGGTGCGCTAACGGATGCCCGAGTCATTCAAATCACCCAATCACCTCATGATGAAAACCGCACTGCTCTCCCTGATTCTTTCGTGGCTCCCATGCCTCTCATGGGCCGCCAGCCCCAAACCCAACATCATCATTTTCCTTGTCGATGACATGGGCGTGATGGACACCTCGCTGCCATTTCTCACCGATCCCTCCGGCACCCCGCAGCGTCATCCGCTCAACGATTTTTATTGCACTCCCCAGATGGGACGCCTCGCCGGGCGCGGGATTCGCTTCAACAACTTCTGCGCCATGAGCGTCTGCTCGCCGACGCGCGCCTCGATTTTAACCGGCCAGAACGCCGCCCGCCACCGCACCACGAATTGGATCAATCCTGAAAAAAACAATGCCGGCCCGCAAGGTCCGCCGCAGTGGCACTGGCGGGGATTGAAGAAAGGCGACGTGACGCTCCCCGGCCTGCTGCGCGAAAACGGCTACCGCACGATTCACGTCGGCAAAGGCCACTTCGGCCCGCGCGGGGCGGACGGGGCGGATCCGGCGAATCTCGGTTTCGACATCAACATCGGCGGCACCGCCCACGGCCAACCCGGCAGTTATTACGGAATGAAAAACTATGGTGCGGGTGCCAAAGCCTGGGCACCCGGAGTTCCCGGTCTGGAGAAATATCACGGCACCGAAGTTTTCCTAACTGAAGCGCTCACGCTGGAAGCCAACGCGCGGATGGAGGATGCCGTGAATGAGGAAAAACCGTTCTTCCTCCACTTCGCGCACTACGCCGTGCACTCGCCCTTCGACTCCGATCCCCGTTTTGCCGCAAACTACAACGACTCCGGAAAAAGCGCCAAAGCCCAGGCCTTCGCCACCTTGATCGAAGGCATGGACAAGTCGCTCGGCGACGTGCTCGATCATCTCGAAAAACTCGGCGTGGCGGAAAACACGCTCATCTTCTTCCTTGGCGACAACGGCTCCGACGCACCGCTCGGCCAGCCACACGAAGTCGCGTCCTCGGCTCCGCTGCGTGGCATGAAAGGTTCGCACTACGAAGGCGGTATGCGCGTGCCGTTCATCGCCGCCTGGGCCAGACCGGACGCTGCCAATCCGCTGCAGAAACAACTGCCCATCGCCGCCGGCGCCATCCAATCCCAGCAGGCCGCCGTGCAGGATTTGTTTCCAACCATCCTCGATCTAACCGGCACCCGGCCGCCGGACAGCCACACCGTGGACGGCGTCAAACTCGGCACCCTGCTCGCCGGCAAAACCGACCCCGCCCGCACGGAACAATTTCTCATGCACTACCCGCATTCGCCGCATCGCAGCGATCTTTGGACGAGCTGGCGCGATGGCGAGTGGAAGGTGATCTATCACTATGTTCCATCCGAAAAGTCGGAAAACACCCGCTATCAGCTTTACCACCTGAAAGCGGATCCGTCCGAACAAAAGAACCTCGCAAGCAGCAATCCGGAACAACTCGCCCTCATGATGCGCGGCCTCGTCGCCGATTTGGAAAAACATCAGGCCCTCTACCCCAAAGACCGGAACGGCGGCTCCGAGCTGAAACCCCAACTGCCAGCGGCTTTTCGATGTGGGCCTTGAGACCGGTGCCGTCGATTGGACACCTGTGCAAATCTGGCACCCGCACACGCTGGCCGCCGACCACGTCACCTAACATCAACCGGATGCGCATTTCGTCCCACAACTTCCCCGCCACCGGCACCATCCGCCTCAACCACCCCGTGCCCGAAAATGAGACGAGAAAGTTCTACCGCGCTGGCTGGGATCTTCCCTGCCCCCCTTGCCGGCATTGGCCTGAAGTCAGCGCTGATTGAAGCGGGACATTTCGCGTTGGGCTTCGCGGAGTTCGACTTTTTCCTTCAGGTCCTGGCGTTGGTCCGAGTGGGTTTTCCCCTTGCCGACGCCGATTTCCACTTTCACGCGGCGATCTTTCCAATACATCCGCAGTAGCGGCAGGGTGCAGCCTTTGACGGCGGTGGCGACAGAAAGTTTGAGAATCTCGCGCTTGTGGAGCAGCAGGCGGCGCGGACGTTTTGCGAGGTGATTGTACCAATCGCCTGCGGTTTGCCACGGCTGGATATCGCAGCCGTAGAGGAAAATCTGATTGTTCTCGATGCGCGCGAAGGCGTCCGAGACGTTGATTTTTCCGGCCCGGATCGATTTGACCTCGGTGCCTTTGAGTTCCAGCCCGGCTTCGAATTTATCCAGAATGTGGAAATCGCGGCCGGCCTTGCGGTTGGTGGCGATTTCCTTACTCATCGGATGTCAGGCGGTGCAGGGAGCTTCAGGGAGCTTCCTTGTGAACCAACTTGATTTTACCCTCGATGATTTCGGTGAGGGCAATATCGGCCACGCCCATGCTGGGGCGGGTCGGGATGAGCGGGGAACGGCCGCTGTTGAGCTGACGCACCCGCTGTGAGACGAGATTGACCAGAACGAGTGGGTCTTTGACAATTTCTGAGGCCTTATCGAGAAGATCGCTTTTCATAGGTGAACCGGGAAATCGCGAAATCGGCTGAACTTGCTCAAACGGGATGACGTTTTTAGGTAGCAGGGACGGGACTTTTTCGCTCAAAATAAATATTGGGAAAGGGTTCCGGCAGAGTCTCCGGGCAGGTGGTCAAACCAAAGATTCTGTTGCCTGACAAGACTTATCTGGTCGGAAAATAAGGAATTTTTGAAAATTTCCGGTAGCCGGGTGGTTTCACTTTGGCATCAGGTCGATTCCGAAGCGGCGCAGCACGATCACGGTGACCCAGAAAAAGGCGACCGTGATGGCGCAATTCGCCGCCAGCGCCGCCCAGAATCCCCAGCCATTGCGCAACATCCACGGCAGAATCAGGAACATCGGCAAGGTCGGCAGCACGAACCAGAAGGTGCCCTCGGCGTGGTTGGCGAGCCGGGTGGGCGATTGGCCGGCTTGGTGCATCCAAATCATGGCGAGCAGCGAAGTGAGCGGCAGCGCGATGAGCAGCGCGGACAGCCGGTCGCTGACGAGTTGGATTTTCGTCACAAACAGGATCACAGCGGCGGTGACCAGCAGTTTGACGAAATCGAAGGCGGTGAAGGTGAGGATTTTATCCCAGGGAATGCGGTTCATGGGCTTGCGGTTGCAGAAATGCTAGGTGTAACGTGCTGGCATGCAAGTCGTCGGTTTTGTTTGTTGCCTCGCCGTCCTCCTCAGCGCCTGCGCCCCCGCAGCCTCGCCAGCGGTGGGCGGAAATCTCAGCGGTGGCCAAAAAGCGGCGATCGGTAAAAAAATCTGGCAAAACGAATGCGCCGGGACCGTCACCGGACTGACCACTTGGAATGCGGGCGAGGAATTTCCCTCGATGGGCATCGGCCACTTCATTTGGTATCCGGCGGGCTTCAACGGGCGCTTCGAGGAGAGCTGGCCGAAATTCGCCGCTTTCGCCCGCCAACGCGGTGCGGATTTGCCAGCGGTGGCGTTGGAACGTCACAGCCCCTGGCGCAGCAAGGCGGAGTTTCAAAAGGATTTCAACGGCCCACGCCTCACGGCCCTGCGGAAATGGTTGGCGGCGAATGTCACCTTGCAGACGGATTTTATCATCCTGCGCTCGCGCGAGGCGCTGCCGAAGATCCTGGCGGCCGCCCCTGCCAGCGAACGGGCGCGGATCAGCGCGAACTACCAGAAAGTCGCGAGTACCGCTCAAGGCACCTATGCCTTGATCGACTACGTGAATTTCAAAGGCGAAGGCATTCAGGTCACCGAGCGCTACAACGGCCGCGGCTGGGGGCTGCTGCAAGTCTTGGGCGAAATGAAAGACGTGCCATCCAGCGCGCCGGCCGCCTCGGAATTCGCCGCCGCCGCGAAACGTGTGCTCTCGCGCCGCATCGCAAACTCGCCACCCGCCCGCGGCGAAAAGCGCTGGGAGGAAGGCTGGCACAACCGCTGCACCACCTACGGCCGGCCGCTCTGATTCACTCACCTAGGTGCCATGATTTACGACTCCTCTCCTTCCGCCGGGCGAAAAAACGCCATCTGGCCATCCCTCGCCGCGACGATTCTGCCATTGCTGCTGGCCAGCGCGACCGCGCTGCATGCCCGGCCTTGGTCGTTTGTCGGCATTCCCGAGCCGATCGAGGCGGAATTGATGGGCATCAAAAACGGCGGGGTGGTCTTGCAAGGACCTAACGGAAAAAATTTCGAAGTCCCCATCACCAGCTTCGCCCCGGCGGATCAGACTTACCTCCGCTTGCTTGAGGCGGGGACGGAGCAGGAATCGGCGGTTGAAAATCCGGGCAAGCCGATCACCAGCCCCACGGGCTACACGGTGAAATCGGTGAAATTGCTCACCAACCAAGTGGCGACGCTCACCGCCGGGATGGAGCTTCACGTCACCGGTAAGGATGATCCACTCGCAGGCAGCACCATCCTTTTCACCGCTCCCGACGGTTGGTTGTTTTTGGACAACATCGCGCCCTCGACCGTGGCATCCAAGTTTCTGGGCCGGATGTTGGTGAACCGCGCCAAGGCGGAGTTGGATGGCAACGTCCGGGTGGTGCAATACGGCAGCGGGACCGTGGTCATCCCTCAGGGTCCGGATTACCCCGCGATGACGGTTTTCGAGGGCAAATCCGCGACCGGGACCTCCGCGCCGCTGACCTGTTATACCGCCTACGATGACTCGGAGCTGCGCCCGCTGAAAGGCGCGGTCGGTTCTTTCATTCTCAAACGCGGCTACATGGCGACCCTCGCCGAGAAGCCAGACGGCACCGGAGTGAGTAAAAACTACGTGGCACAAGACCACGACCTGAAGATTGACGCGCTGCCCCCAGGACTGGAAGACGGTGTGGGTTTCATCCGCATTTTCCCATGGCGATGGGTGAGTAAAAAAGGCATCTGCGGGGGGATCTGGCAAAATTTAAACGTCGCCTGGTTCTATGATTGGAATATCAAGGCGAACTCCACCCTGGATTTGGAATATGTGGCCATCCGCCAGAATCGGGGGTGGCCTGGCTTGGATCAGGATTGGCGGGCGAAGGGTGTGAACCACCTCCTCGGCTTCAACGAACCGGACCGTCCGGATCAAGCGAACATGAACGTGGCCGACGCCATCAAATCCTGGCCGACCCTGCTCGCCAGCGGTTTGCGCCTCGGAGCACCCGCCACCTCCGATGGCGGACTTGCCTGGCTTTATGAATTTATGGAAAAGGCTGATAGCGCCGGATTGAGGGTGGATTTCGTGCCAGTGCATTATTACCGCGCCACCAACGATCCAGGCGATGCGAAGGGTGCGGCGGATCAATTCCATCGCTTTCTAAAGCAAGTTCACGACCGCGTGAAACGCCCGCTATGGGTGACAGAATGGAACAACGGTGCGAATTGGACCAAGGCCCCGGACCCGAATGCCAAACAGCAGAAAGAGGCGATCGCGGCGATCCTCAAGATGCTCGATGAGACGCCCTTCGTCGAGCGTTACGCCCTCTACAACTGGGTGGAGGACGTGCGCCATGTCGTCGCCAAGGACCAGTCGCTCACGCCTGCGGGAGAAGTCTATCGCGACCAGGTGTCGCCGCTGTCTTTCATTCAGCCCAAGGGTGAAAAGTGAAGTTCCGCAAGCGGTTGTGACTGCCTGATCGCATCATCGCTTGAATCCCGCCGCCACGCGCTTAGCCTCCGCCATGCCCCACCCCACCCTCGGCAATCCCAAACCACAGGCCGGCTGGAACTGGGATCATTCCTACGCCCGGCTACCGGAATTGTTTTTTACGAAGACGCTACCGGTCCCGGTCCGCGAGCCGCGCCTGGTGATTTTCAACCGCGCCTTGGCCATTTCGCTGGGCCTCGATCCGGATGTTTTGGAAACTTCTGAAAACGCCGCAATTTTCGCCGGCAACCAAATCCCCGACGGTGCCGAACCGCTTGCCCAAGCCTACGCCGGTCACCAATTCGGCCACTTCACCGGCTTGGGTGACGGCCGGGCGATTTTGTTGGGCGAACAACTCACGCCGGATGGCAAGCGCTTCGACATCCAATTGAAAGGCTCCGGCAGAACGCCGTATTCGCGGGGCGGCGACGGCCGGGCCGCCCTTGGGCCGATGTTGCGTGAATACATCATCAGCGAGGCGATGCACGCCCTTGGCATCCCGACCACGCGCAGCCTCGCGGTGGCCGCGACCGGCGAGCAGGTTCCCCGCACGGCGATGCTGCCGGGCGCGGTGCTCACCCGGGTCGCCGCCAGCCACATCCGCGTCGGCACCTTCCAATGGGCCGCCGCCCACCAAGATTCGGCGGCCTTGCGTGCCTTGGCGGATCACACGTTGCAACGGCATTTTCCTGAACTGCTGGATCGGGAAACCCGCTATGCCGACTTTTTCGAAGCCGTGCTCGATCGCCAGGCCGCCCTGATCGCAAAATGGCTGCACGTAGGCTTCATCCACGGCGTCATGAACACTGACAACATGGCGCTCTCCGGCGAAACCATCGATTACGGGCCATGCGCGTTCATGGATCACTACGATCCGGACACAGTCTTCAGCTCCATCGACCGCTACGGCCGCTACGCCTATGGCAAACAGCCGGAAATCGCCCGCTGGAATCTCGCCCGCTTGGCGGAGGCGATGATTCCCTTGCTGCATGAGGATGAAAAAATCGCCGTTGATGTCGCAAACGAGGCACTGGGCTCGTTCGAGCAGCGGTTTCAGGGCCATTGGCTGTCAGGCATGCGGGCCAAGCTCGGGATGCTCACTGCGGAAAAAGAAGACGCCGCTTTGGTTTCGGAGCTGCTCGATTGGATGCAGGCAAACCAAATGGATTTCACCAACACCTTCCGCGCCCTGAGCGATGAAACCGCCATCGTCGAACCCAGCTTCATCGATGCCGGCTTCATGCAATGGCACGAAACATGGAGCGCACGCTTGTCCCGCCAACCGCAATCCCCCGCGACCGTGGTGGAACAAATGCGATCTAACAACCCAACAGTCATCCCGCGCAACCACCGGGTGGAGGAAGCGCTCGCCGCCGCTTCCGAGCATGGGGACTTGAGCGTGACGCAGCGACTGTTAGAAGCATTGACCAATCCTTACGCATCGGACGCCCCGGCCGAATTCACATCACCCGCCCCCGCCGGGCTCCCCGCCTATCAGACATTCTGCGGAACCTGAAGCGCATTCTGAAATCCAAGATTCGTAAGATTCGTCGGATTCGTGGTTCCCATCTCTGAGCATTCGCGGCATCCCGCGCTTGCCGGATGACAGTGGTCGGCTAATTTCACGCCATGCCGAAAACCCTGCTGACGTTTGTGGAGGACATTTACGAGGACTTGGAACTCTGGTATCCCAAAATCCGCTGCGAGGAGGCGGGTTATGCGATGCGCGTCGCTGCGCCAGAGATCAAGACTTACCAGGGAAAACACGGCTACCCCACCACCTCGGATTTGTGGCTCAAAGATGCGAATAGCGCCGATTTTTGCGGCCTGCTGATCCCCGGCGGCTTCATGCCGGACAAACTCCGCCGCGATCCGAAAGTGCTCTCGCTCACCCGCGAGTTTTTCGAACAGTGAAAACTCGTCGCCTTCATCTGCCACGGCGGCTGGATCCCGATCTCGGCGAAAATCCTCCATGGCAAACGCGTCACCGGCTCACTCGGCATCAAGGACGACCTCGAAAACGCCGGCGGTCTCTGGGAAAACGAGCCCGTCGTGGTGGACGGTAATCTCATCTCCAGCCGCACCCCGCTCGACCTCGCGCCCTTCGGCAAAGCGATGGTGGATTTTTTGGATCAGCATGCCTGAGACAACTGATCGAATTTTGAGTGCGCCAGAGGTTTCGTTCGCGCAAATACCTATTCCGCACGCCGCCCCCCTTCAAGCCTTGGCGACTTTTTCGGCTTTGCCGCTGGCGATCGAGCGGTAGATGGCCTCGACGACCAACAAGTCGCGCAAGCCATCCACTCCGGAGGGTTCGAAGGTTTCTTTGTCGAGGATGGCTTTGGAAAACGCATCCATCTGGGTGACGAAGTGGTCGGTGGCGGGGAAGCTCAGCGGGTGTTCCGCCTTTGAGGTCCAGCCTTTTTGCCCACTGTAGCCGTATGCGGATTCCATCCCAAAGCGGCCGTTTTCGGCGGTGGCGGTGAAAAAGTTGATACCGTTGAAACCATAGGTCGTGGTGCAGTTGGCGGTCTTGCCCGAGGGGAATTTCATCAACCATTGAATGGTTTCATCGACTTCGGCGAATTTCGCGAGGTCAGTCTTGGTTTCAAGCGCGCTGACCTCCGACGGCTCCTCACCCGCTAGATAACGGCAGGCCTGAAGCGCATAAACGCCGACGTCCATCAGCGCACCGCCGCCCGCCAGTTTGGCGTTGAGCCGCCATTGGGTCGGGTCGCCGATTTTGAAGCCGAAGCCGGCATCGACGTGTTGGATCTCGCCAAAGACTTTTTCGCGGGCGAAGCGGATGGCTTCCGCGTGGTGGGGTTCGCGCTGGCAGCGATAACCGATGCCGAGTTGTTTTCCGGCCTTTTCACAGGCGACGATCATCTCGCGGCATTCGGCGGCGGTGTTGGCCATCGGCTTTTCACAGAAGACATGTTTGCCAGCCTTGGCGGCGCGGAGGGTGAATTCGTGGTGCATGCTGTTAGGCAGAACGATGCAAACCACATCGATCGCCGGATCCTCGATGATGCGGTCGAAACCGGCGTAATCATAAACCTGCTTCTCAGTGAGTCCGTAGGTTTCGCGCCATTTGACGCCCTTTTCGGGAGTGCCGGTGACCACGGCGGCAAGCTTGCTGTGAGTGGTTTTCAGAAGCGCCGGTGCGATCTGGTTGGCGCTCAGCGATCCGAGCCCGACCAGCGCCCAACCGAGCTTGCGCTGGGGTTCTGTGGGGCTTTCCGCGGCGCGGCTGATCGTGGTGGCCAGAGATGCACCAATGACGGTTTTCATAAATGGGCGACGTTGCATAAAAGTGAGACCTATGGATGACAGCAATTTCCCGCAGGGCAATCCGGTTCTATATCCGGTGCCCGGTGTATCCGCCGCTGGGGCACGGAGAGTTTCTTGAGATTATCTCACGCGGCGTGAGAAGCTGCGGAATGAGGAGAAGCCATGAGACCCATGTCGCGGAGCCCCTGAAAGGAGGGCGCCGGAGCCGCTGTTTTTTTCATCTCATTGGCGGGCGGACAAGAGTGTCCGCCCTCCTTGTGTCGATTCAGGCGAGCACTTGCTTGTGGAAGCTCTGCCAGTCGTCGATGTTGTTGAGATTGATGGCGTCGAGGATCTTGCCTTCGTCGGGAATGCCACCGGCACCGAGGATCGCGGTGCGGACGTCTTCCGAATGGTTGTAACCGATGATGGCGGCGTTCAATTCCGCAACAGCCGCGGCATCGAGTGAACCGCCGGATTGGGCGAGGATCCAAGCTTCCAACTCCGGATAGCTGGGCTTGCTGGTGGCGATGAAGCTCTCGAAGGCGGCCTTGTCGATGCCGAGGGCGGTGAGCACCATTTGGTCGTAGCCCGCGCCGATGGCGGGGTAGTCGGAGTGGAGCTTGCCGGCGGCACCGAGCGAGGCTTTGAGCCACAAGCGTGGCAGGTGGAGGATGCCGAGGGGGCCGACGGTGCCGGAGCTGATCAGGGGAATGATGTTGAACATGGTTGTGAAAGATCTGCGGGAAATCATTTTCGTCCAGTCAAATTGATCCATCGGCCGGGTTTATTTGAGCTATTGGCCACGATCCGGGTGCGCTGTCTCTAACTCCACAGGTTCTGCCAGAGCACAAAAGCACCGGTGGCGATGACCATGAACGCGAACCCCTGGCGCAACCGTGCGACCGGTAGGCGCTTGGCAAAACTGGAACCCGCCAGAACCCCGCCCGCGGCGATGGCGGCGAAGACGAAGGCCATGGACCATCGCGGCGGTGCTTCGCCGAAATGGCTCACAAAGCCAGCCGCCGAATTGAATGAAATCACAGCCAGCGAAGTGCCGGTGGCCACCCGCAGCGGCAGGCGGGCGAATTTTACCAAGGCGGGCATGAGCAGAAAGCCGCCGCCCACGCCGATGAATCCGGTGAGGATGCCGACGCCCAGCCCGGCTAACAGACATTTCATAGGATGACAGTCAGAACCTGCCGGATGATCCTGTTTCGATCCTGCCAGCATGTTTACCGCGACCACCAGCATCAGCGCGGCGAAGATGATCATCAGCACGCGCCCCGAAACGAGGGGCGTCAGGTATGCCCCGCCAGCCGCGCCAACCATGCCGGAGATCGCGAACATCATCGCCGCTTTCAAATGCACATCACCCGAGCGGAAGCGCTGGAAGGCACCCACCAGAGCGGCCGCTCCCACCACGAACAAACTCAGGCCCACCGCCTCTTTCGGCGGAACGCCTGCTAGATAGACCAATACCGGAAGCGTGATGATGCTGCCACCCGCCCCGGTTAGGCCGAGTGATAGGCCGATCAGCGCGGCACCGAGAAGGGCGAGGGGATTCATGGTTTTGCGGGATCAATTCCCGGCGGGAAAGGTGACGCTCCAGAGGCCCCGGAGGTCGCCTGACTTGTAGCCGGTGGCCTTGTCGGCGGGATAGAGCTTCTGGATGGCAGTGAGCGTTGTTGGAGCGATGTCTCGGTCCGGCGCACCGTGACATTGAAGGCAAAGTGGATTTGAAATGACGATCGGCGCGAACAAGGTCGTGCTCTGGTCGGGATCGGTGATGAATTGGGGCTTTGGCGGTTGTTTTTTCTGCAAGTCAGCGGCGAATGCGGCAAGCAGTTTTTTCTCGGTGTCCGTGGCGGCGTTTTTGGAGTTGCGTGGCTTTTCGCTCGCACGGCGAACAGTCACACCGTGGGTCTTCCCGACTTCGGCAGCGATCTCAGGTGCGCGTTCAGAGCAAACCGCAATGGCGCTCGCAGCGCCATCTTTGGCAATGGCGTCCGTGAGAGCTGCGATGAGCTTCGCAGATGCCTCGGCGATGATTTCAGGTCCTAATTCGGCTGGGCGGGGTTTCGCCTCGGCGAAGCACGACGAGGTCGCGAGGGCTAGCAGGTAGAATGCTTTCATGGCATGAGTCAGTGGTGAATCGGGGAATACATGGTGGTTGGTTTTGATAAAGGGTGGTGGGTTCGCAGCGACCGATTTATGGCGTGGCGGGATGAAGTGCGGGCTTCGGATCCTTCTGATAGATTGTTCCAAGCCTCCTTGATGCGAGCGTCATGACCGTGGCGCTGGAAACGAGCATGACGACTGCGGCGGCCACCGGGTGGAGCAGGCCGGCGGCGGCGAGGGCCATGCCAACGAAGTTGTAGGTGAGCGCGGTTTTCATGATCAAATGGGCGCGGCCTGATAGGGAGCGTGCTTCTTCGAGAAGGCCGGGTAGAGTCGCAAAATCCGGATGAAGCCAACGGGCTTGGGCGCTCGCTCCCGCGAATGAGGCGGCGTCGCCCACGGCAATGCTGGCGGTCGCGGTGGCCAGGGCGGTGGCGTCATTGACACCATCGCCCAGGAAGAGAACCGGAGTTCCAGATGATTCGCGGGATGCGATGATTCCAGCCTTCTGCGAGGGGGTCTGCGAGACGTGCCTTTCCGCCACCGCTGAGGAAAGCTGTCTGGGGATGGCGGCATCTCCGGTGATCACAGCAAGCTGCCAACCGCCCGCTTCCAAGTGGTGGCAGGTGGTGGCCACACTGGACCGCAATTGTTCGTCGAGAACGCAGACACCGCACAGGATTCCACTGATTTCGACGAACACGTGCCTTTGCTGGGGTTGGATCCTCGCCCACACGGGTGGCGGGTTAGATAGAAACGCCTGATTGCCAAGCCGCACGGTTTGCCAGCATCCCCGCAGGAGGATGCGCGCTTCCACACCCCGCCCGGGATGAGTCACAAGATCTTCCACTTCGATTCCCTGCGCCTCTGCGGCCCATTCCCAAAACGGTCGTGCCACAGGATGGTTGGAACGACCGTGCAACGCGGCCAACACCGCACGCACTTCGGATTCATCCGAATCGGGAGCGCAATAAAGTGAGCCGATGCTCATTTCGGGGTGGGTGAGTGTGCCGGTTTTGTCGAAGGCGACGAGTCTCGCCATGGATAGCGATTCCATGAAAGCGGCATCGGTCGGCTCGATTCCGCGCTGCAGGCAGGAGGCCAAGCCACGGCGGAACAACAAGGGCAACGCCATTCCAAAAGCACAAGGACAGGCGACCAGAACCACGGCCAGGCTATGGGAAATGGCCACCTGCCAACTATCATACCAAGACCAAAATAAAAGTGTGCCGACGCTCACGGACAAGACCGTGGGGAAAAACCACCGCAACACTTTCTCCACCGAACGCAGGAAAGCCGGGGGGCGTTCCAACAACTCGCGGGTGGAATTCGCGATGTGCGATAGCGCACTTGCGGCGGGAAGGGCGCGGACTTCCATTTCCAGTGCTCCATCCATCGGCAGCATCCCGGAGGTGACCCGGCCACCCGGTTCTAGCGCGACCGGAAATGGCTCACCGGTGAGGGATCCGGTTTGCACGTAGGCACGACCGACTGTGATCGTCGAGTCGGCTGGAATTGTCTCAGCCGCTCTAACAAGGAGCCGGTCGCCTACCGCGACAGCGGACAAAGGGGCGGTCTGCCAGTTCCCATGTTTCCAGATCCGTGCCGTGGCGACTCCGGCGAAAAGTTCCTGCATGGCGGATTCGATGGTGCCACGCTGACGGCCTAGAAGGATGCTGCCGAAGCGGCGGATGGCAGGCAGCAGAATTGGCACTTCGTAAAACACCGCACCGCTTCCGATGAGAGTGGCGTGCACCGAAACTCCCCATGCAGCAGCGATTCCGGCGAGGAACAGGTGTTCGGTAACGACGCGCCGCTCAAGGATCGCTTGCCAGGCCGGGCGCAGGAGATCCGCCCCGCCCAAGACAAATGCCACGATCCCCGCAGCCGCCAGGCCGCCGTGCAGCAGCAGACGGGTATTTCCTTCGAGCGAAGACAGGTTCACCGCGAGACTGACATTCATCGACAGCCCGGAAAGCAGGATGAGGATGCCAAGAGCCGCCCATTGCGAGCCGTTCTGTGAGGGAGCGCCGGACGATCCACAACACGAACTTGGTTTGGCGGCAAGTTTTGCCACCGGTTCGGACTTTGTCTGGCAGCAACCACTCATGGAGCCGCGTTCTCCTTGTTTTGATAGAGTTGGGTATCGCGCTCGATGCGTCGGACCGGATCTTCTTCATATTCCTTCCAGTCGTAAACCTGAATGAGCAGATAGACCAAAGCGCCGATCAGCATCATCACGTAGGAATGCCTGAGATACCAGGGAGCGCGCCTCCAGGCTTCGATGGGTTCGGCAAATTCACGCCAGATCGCGCCATGCACGAGGCGGACGTTCATGTCTTCGCCGGAGTCTTTTGGATCGGGATTTTTCATAGGCATTCATCGAATTGGAGCTTCGGCAGCTTCGGGTCGATCGATGGAGGTTCGTTTTAACGATAGCAGGTAGGCGACGAGTGCCCGGCCTTCGAGGGTCGGCACGAGTTGCATGCCGTCGGCGTCGATCCGGTCGCCACCCGCACCGACCGCCAGCGCGTCAGGATCGGGTTTTCCGTCAACCACCGGAACTTTTTCGAAAAGAAACTGATAGGCAGGCATGATCGAGCCCGGTGAGGTGCTGACCGGATTGTAAAGGTGCTGATAATGCCACGCCGGCGAAGCCATTCGCTGGCCGATGTTGGATAGATCCGGTCCGGTGCGCATGGTGCCGAGCATGGCTTTTCCGTCGCCCAGGTAGTCGGCCGCCACTGTCCGGCGTGTCCCCCAGAATCGGGCCACATCGCTGCCGAAAGAGTTGGAGCGCAACTGTTGGGAATGACAGTAGATACAGCCGTTCGCCGCATAAACCCTTTCGCCTTCACGGATCAGGGACATTTCCGGCGTCAGTGCAACTTCGGGCAGTGCGGCCGCCTCTTTGCCATACTGAAGGGAAGGCGCGATCACCAGCCCGAGCCATGCGGTGGCAAAGGTGGCGAGAAAGCCGATGAAGATATAACGGAAGCGACTCATGAGCTGATTTCCTTTCCAAGTGATTTTTTACCAAGCAGGGTGGGCCCGCTTGCGGCACCCGGCTTGCTCATCAGCAGCCAGACAAACGAGATCGCGAAGGCGAGGTGCCCCACCGTCATTGCTGCACCTGCCCAACTGCGTTGTTCAAGATAGGGCAACATTCTAACTACAATTTCCATGAAGGGTATGGAATCGTCAAGCATCCACAGACCCTGCTTGATCCCACCAATGGATAAAATAATCCAGTAGTGCAGGACTCCCAGTCCACAGCCCCAGAAATGGATGCGGATGAGCCAGCGTGATGGCCATTCCTTGCCCGTAAGGCGTGGCATCATGTAATAGATCGTGCCGAACAGCGTCATGGTGACGAACGCATACATGCCGAGGTGGGCGTGGGCGACGGTGTAATGGGTGAAATGCGTCACGCGGCTGACCGCACGAATCGCGGTGAAGCTGCCTTGCACGCTGGTGACCGTGTAGCTCATTGCCGCGAACACCACGAAGCGCAGGGTCGGACTGGAGCGCACTGCCGCGAAACTGCCTTTTACAGTAAAATGATGGTTGATCGCGACGGAAACGACTGGAACCAACATCATGACACTGGCCACCACACTGATGCTGATGAGCCATGCCGGATAGGGACCGCCGATCAGGTGGTGCATGCCATTCCAAGCGTAGAAGAATGCCAGCGACCAAAATCCAATCAATGAAAGATAGTAGCTGTGAATGGCCTTCCCGAGAACCTTCGGAATCAAATAGTAAGCTGCCGCCAGACAGACTGGAGTGAACCAAAGTCCGAGGGCGTTATGGGCATACCACCAGTTCACCGGTGGCTGGGCCGGTGCCGCCACGGGACGCCAGAGTAACAACACCTGAGCCGTCAGATAGAGCCAGGGAAACCAGAAGACAGACGCCATCACATACCATTGCGAGACATAGATGTGTCCCGCCTGCCGCCGCCGCGCCATGTCCATGAACGCGAGAATCAACGGAATGAACGCAGCGGAGAGAAACAACCCCGCCTCTTTGGGATATTCCAGCCATTCGAATGAAGTGCTGCCGCCAGACAGGATTCCATAAGTCCCGTAGAGATTGCCGATGTTGAGCAACACGGCGGAAAGGTGCAGCCAGCCAAGCCCACGCAGCGGCGCGCGGCACAGTCGCGACATCAGCCACAGTGCCACGCCGATGCATCCCATCGTGGCCCAGCCATAGACCATCGTGTTCAAGTGGGCCGGCCGGACCCGCCCGAAATTCAGCCAGTCCGCGTCCGCGAGGAATGTCGGCGAGTGCAGTTTGATCGATGCAATCAACGCGAGCGCGGAACCCGCGAGCAGCCAGAACAACGCACTGATGAAAAAATGCAGGATCGGCCCTTTTGCGGTGGAGTCGATGGTTGCTCGTGCCTCGCGGCTGCGTTTGATGGTCTCGTCGTCCTGCTCAGATGTGAGAGTGGTCATTTTGGCCCTCCGGTTCGATCTTTCCCTCAACGATTTCATCTGCGTCGAAAAGAGCCATCGCACCCCGCTCCACTTCATGGAATTGCCCGCTCCTGCCCGCCCACCAAAAGGCGAGCAACGCGGAAACAATGATGCCGAACACTGTGGCGATGGCGAGAAGAGTGGGATGGATGGTCATTTCAGGTTACGGTTGCGAGGGGCGTCCGACGTCGGTGTCGGGGGTGAGAATTGCTTCGCCACGGGTCTTTTTCCAAAATTGTGGAAAATAATCCCACGATTTCCAAAGCAGGCCTGCTCGAAGTTCTCTGGATTGCATGCTGGGTAATTAAACTCGATTTCCAAAGGTTCAAGGCGGTGCGACAAGAAACCGTCGCTCTTCGGATTTCGACTACCTGACGGATTGATGAACCTGTGAAAAGTCGCCGTCCACGTAGATGACCTCGCGATGTTCGCTTGAAAGATAGGGCACCGCGAAGCTGGCACGCAGGCCGCTGCCGCAATGCACGTAGAGCGGATTGGCGTCCGGTAATTCTTCGAGGCGTGCGGCGAGCCGGGTGTAGGCAATGTTTTTAGCGCCTTTGACATGGCCTTCGGCGAACTCTCCGGCGCCACGGACATCAAGCACGGCGGCATCCGGGTGGGCCGCCAAGGCCTCAGCCAACTCACCGGTGGTGATGGACTTCTGGCTGCTGGTGATTCCTGCCACGGCGAGCGCCTCATTGGCGGGAATCCAGAAATCGACCTTGTCGAAGCCGATCCGGACAAGTTGCCTAACCGATTCGTCCACTTCGTTCCGGTCATTCACCAAGAGGATGATCGAGGCTCCTTCCTCGACATAGGAGCCAGCAACGATGGAAAGTTTTCCGCCCGGCATCGGTGCCAACAGCGATCCGGTGACATGCTGTTTCATGAAATCCATGCGGTTCGTGCGGAGGTCGAGCAAGGTGTGTTTGCCGCCTTTCACCAATGCTGCGAGTTCGCTTGCAGGGAGGCGGCGAGGTTCAGGCAGCTGCCCTCCGGCCAGCAGCGGAGGACCATCCTTGTTGTCACGCTTCATCCTGGCGAAGTAGCGGGGAGGCTCGGGCTGGCCTGATAGAATGTCTTTGACGAACTCGTCCTCGTTGCCTTCGAGCGCCTCGCGCAATGCGCCGTTGTTGAGCCGCTCGTAGCCAAGCACACTGGTCGGCACCGCACCGAGCGCCTTGCCGCAAGCGCTGCCGGCACCGTGGGCAGGGAGGATCTGCAAGTGTCCTGACAGGGTGGAGGTTTCTCGCAGGCTTTTATAAAGGGCGCGTGCGCTCGGCTCCATGATTCCCACTTGTCCGGCGGCGCTTTCCAATAGATCGGGGCGGCCGACATCGCCCACGAAGATGAAATCGCCGCTGAGCAGGCCCATTGGGGTGATGGCTCGGCCGCCGATGTCGGTGACGAGGAAACTCATGTGCTCGGGCGTGTGGCCGGGGGAA
>JBBECN010000078.1:0-1009 GCA_040881795.1 Akkermansiaceae bacterium | reverse complement strand
GCACGGCCTCACCATCAAAACCGTCCACCCCTACCAAGCCGCCGCCGTGCGGGCCCGCATGGAAGGCCGCATCGATCCCTCACTCGCCGTCTCCACCTGGATGGATATGAACCGCGAACTCTTCGAAGCCATCCACATGGAGCGCAACGTCATGTTCATCATCCTCCTCTTCATCGTCATCGTTGCCGCCTTCGGCATCATGAACACCCTCATCACCGTCACCGTGCAAAAAACCCGCGAAATCGGCATCCTCAAAGCCCTCGGCGCCCGCACCGGACAAATCATCGGCGTCTTTGTCGGTCAAGGTATCGTCGTCGGACTCTTCGGCACCGCCATCGGCCTCGGCCTCGGCATCTGGCTCGTCCAATACCGCAACCAAGTCAGCCAATGGCTTTCCAGCATCCTCGGTATCGAAATTTTTCCCCAGTCCATTTACCAATTTGCCGACATCCCCGCCGAAATCGTCCCCTCCGACATCGCCATCATCTGCGCCAGCGCCTTCGCCATCTGCACCGTCGCCGCCATCATCCCCGCCTGGTTCGCCGCCAAAATGGACCCCGTCAGCGCCCTCCGCTACGAGTAGCAACCTGTCCCTCCTGCCTAGCCGCGGCACCATCTGCCGCGCCGCAACCCCACTCAAATTTCCGGTTTCAGCCCTCATCCCTTCAACCACCCTCACCCCAGCAAAAAATAACCCGCAACTCCGCCACCCAAAATCGTCAACGCGGGATTGATCCGCGTCACCGTCAGCACCGCCGCCACCGCCGCCCCGATAGCCAAGGTCAGCAGATTAAACTCCCAGTCTTTGGACGGATTGTAGCTCGCCGTTTTTCCCAGCGCATAGCAACCCGCCAGCATCAGGCCGATGACGATCGGGGCCATCCCGCGCTGCACCGCGTCACGCCACGGAGACCCCGCCGCCGCATCCCAGATTTGGCTGACAAAATAGCAAAGCAAACAGGCCGGAAAAAAGAAGGCCACCAGCACCGCGAGCAAGCCAAGCACGCCC
>JBBECN010000077.1:0-1012 GCA_040881795.1 Akkermansiaceae bacterium | reverse complement strand
GATGATTCGGGTGGTTCATCGGCAGGATGCCGATGCCACGTTGTGCGGTGGTGGGTTCTGACTGGGGTTTGGTTGGGGGGCACGGCCGTCTCGGCCGTAGTGTTTGGTCGTGACGGGCGGGACGCCCGTGCCCCCTGGCAGAGACAGAGAAGTTGGTGGCATCGGCATCTTGCCGATGCCACGACAAGAGATAGACCGGAAATGCTTCAGCTTCCCTTTGCGGCGGCTTTTTTCCAGTCGCGGATGGCTTGGCGGGGATTGTTGCCGAGTTCGCGGCGGCCTTGGTCGGTGATGAGGTTGCCTTGGTCGTCGATGATGATGAGGGACGGGATGCCGCGGATGCCGAAGCGTCCGCTGAGTTCGCGGCGCTTTTCGGAGTCGAAGGGAATCGCAGGCCATTTCATGCGGTAGCTTTTCATGTATTTGGCCTGATCCTCGGCGCTGCGGTCGGAGCTGACGAAGACGACTTCGAAGTCATTGCTGCCTTTGGCGGCTTGAACGAGATCCGGGGTGAAAGCGCGGCAGGGGCCGCACCATTCCGCGGAGAAGTAGAGGCCGATGACTTTGCCGTCGAGTGATGAGAGTTCGACTTTGTTGCCGTCCGCGTCAACGAGTTCGGGGCCGAGGAGTTCTTCGAGGGAGGCGAAGGCGGTGAGGGGGAAGAGTAGAAGGAGGGAGAGGAGGAGTTTCATTTGTTGGAGGATATTCGTTGTCAGTTTCCAGTTTTTGGGGGGATTGTCACGTCTGTGTGCGGACATCGGGGGCGTTTTGGAGGGCGGCGGTGTGGCCTGCTTGGGATGGGGCTGGGGTGGCATCGGCATCTCGCCGATGATTCGGGTGGTTCATCGGCAGGATGCCGAGGCCACGTTGGGCGGCGACGCTACATTTTGAGGAACTTGTCGGCGCTGGGGCAGAGGGGGCGGAGTTCGCAATTCGGGCAGTCGGGGTTGCGGGCCATGCAGCGGCGGCGGCCGTGCCAGATGAGGAGGTGGCTCCAGAGGGTCCAGACGTT
>JBBECN010000076.1:0-1012 GCA_040881795.1 Akkermansiaceae bacterium | reverse complement strand
GCGCGGCTCGGCGCGCGGTCGGGGCCATCAAGCATCGGACTGGAAAACGGGCGTTTGGTATCTTTCATCGCTGGCGGAGTATCTTGCGAATCAGGGGGCTGCGTCAAGCGCCGGAGATGTTTGAAAACGCACTTTGATGGAGGGGTGTCGTGGTGAAAACCCTCATCCCACAAAAAAACCGCACGGACGTGAGCCCGTGCGGTTTTTGAAAGGTAGGAGGTCGGGGCGCTTATTCCGCAGCGACTTCGACGGTGGAATCAGCGGCCTTTTTCTTGGCGGCTTTTTTCACCGGAGAAGCTTCTTCGGCGACGGCCACTTCCTCGACAGGCTCTTCCGTTGTCGGACGATCGACCCACTCGATGATGGCCATCGGTGCGGAGTCGCTCATGCGGGCGCCGAGCTTGGTGATGCGGCAGTAGCCACCCTTGCGGTCTTTCGCGGCAGGGGCGGTTTCGGCGAATAGCTTTTTGACGGTTTCCTTTTGGCGGAGGAAAGCGACGGCCAGACGACGGGAATGCAGATCGTCGCGCTTGGCGAGGGTGATCAGCTTTTCGGCGACTGGGCGAAGCGCTTTGGCCTTGCCGAAGGTGGTCTTGATGCGGCCGTGTTCGATCAGGTTGCATGCCAAGTTGGCAAGCAGGGCCCGACGTTGCGAGGCGTTGCGTTTAAGTTTTACTGTTTTGCTGCGATGTCTCATCGGTTGCTTCCGTTTCTATTTAAATAAGTTAGTCGTCGAGGTTTTGGGCGATCAGATCGGCGAGGCCGACTGGCGCTTCATCTTCCGCACCGAGGCGTGGGCCACGGGAAGCGGCGGCGGGTCCGGAAAGCAACGAGGCTTCGAAGGACATGCCGAGGCCAAGGCCGAGCTCGACGAGCTTGTCCTTGATCTCGTTGAGGGACTTCTTGCCGAAGTTGCGATACTTGAGCATTTCCGCTTCCGATTTCATCGCGAGTTGGCCCACCGAGGTGATGTTCGCGTTGTTGAGGCAGTTGGCGGCACGCACCGAGAGTT
>JBBECN010000075.1:0-33948 GCA_040881795.1 Akkermansiaceae bacterium | reverse complement strand
AGATGGTGCGCGATACTGGGTTCGAACCAGTGACCCCCTCCGTGTCAGGGAGGTGCTCTACCACTGAGCTAACCGCGCTAGGATCATTTTGTTTGGGGCGCGCGAAACTAGGACGGCGCAGCCATGGGATGCAACCCCTTTTTTCGGTTAAAAAAAGAGGCGGGAGATCCGTAGATCTCCCGCCGTTGATATTCCTCAGATGAGGGATGCCGTGAAAGCCTGCACCAAGGTGTGGCGATTCCTTCCTCTCATTGAGGATTTTTGGATTACTTTTTAGCGGCTTTCTTAGCGGCCTTTTTTGCTGGAGCCTTTTTAGCGGCTTTCTTGGCTGGAGCTGCCTTTTTTGCTGGAGCGGCCTTCTTGGCTGGAGCGGCCTTCTTGGCTGGAGCGGCCTTTTTGGCGGCCGCTTTCTTTGCAGGAGCGGCTTTTTTCGCGGCTGCCTTTTTGGCAGGAGCGGCTTTCTTGGCGACTACCTTCTTGGCCGCTTTCTTAGTAACCTTCTTGGCGCTTTTAGCCACTTTTTTCGCCGCCTTCTTGGCTACCTTTTTCGCAGGAGCTTTTTTGGCGGGGGCTTTGGGTGCCGCTTTTTTCGCCGCCTTCTTGGCCGGGGCTTTTTTAGCCGGGGCTTTCTTGGCAACTTTCTTCACAGCTTTTTTTGCAGGTGCCTTTTTGGCAACTTTCGTCGGTGCTTTTTTTGCAGCCATAGTTTTGTGTCGTTGGAGTTCGCGTTCGATGTTTGTTTTCTCTTCCGGCGTTAAGGTGCCGGCGGAGAGGATAGCGAGGAGCGCCTCAACGAGGCGTCCTCCAAAAGCGTTTGTTAGGAAGTCGTGGGTGGCGCGCTGCACGATCACTTCCTGAGAGTAGGAAGCGGCGTAAACATGTGCCCGGCCGACCCGCGCACGTTTCACCAGACTCTTGCGCTCCAGGCTCTGCATGACGGAGAGCACGGTCGTGTAGGCGCGGTCTTTTTTGTCAGGCAGGGTTTCATGTACGGCGGCTACCGTAGATGGGCCCTCGTGCCACAAGACCGATAGGGCTTGAAGTTCGAGATTCGATGGATGGATTGGACGGGCCATTGAAGTTGCTCTCTTCGCTAGCGACGATGGAACTAGTAGTTCGGAGTTCCGTCAAGTTGAAACGTGTCGATTTTCAAGAAATCCGAAATATTTTTTCGGAGCTCATTTTAAGTACGATGAATGCCGTAGCTGGATCCCCGCGCTACTTGCCGGCCGCGGGCATCCCCGGGCGGATGATTTGCGGGTCGATTAGATTGAGTTTCTCCCAGAAAGCATCGTCGGACGGATCTCCATTGAAGAGCACGCTACCTTCGTTAGAAACGAGGACGAAGAGTGGCAGACCGCGCACGTGGAGATCGCGGGCGAGTGGCTGGTCCTTGGAATCGATGAGCCATGCGCCGGGTGGTTTCGGGCCGAGCGGTTGGATCATCGTGCGTGCGTCGGTTAGAATTTCCGGTGCGCCTGCTTCGATGAGTGATGCCACGGCGATGCCCTTTTCAGCGAGTGCGGTGGCGGTGGCGATGAAGTCGGGCATGCTGTTTTCACACTCGGGACTTGCGGGTGACCAGAAGTGAAGCAGCAACGCTTTTTTTCCGGACATGAGGGTTTCGAGTGCGACCGGATCACCGGTGGCGAGTGGGCGGAGGCGGTTGGTGAAATCGATTTTCACGGCACTCATCGCTTCTTCGAGGCGCATGCGTTCGATGTGCGGTGCGAAGGCTGCGGCTTGCCGCGGACTGAGCCAGAAGGCTTCGGTGATGTGGGTCTTGAATGCGTCTTTCTCACCTTTGACGAGGCTGTCGATGGCCCGCACTTATTCGACGACGGCAAGCCAGTCTTCCTTGATGCCGAAAATCTCGGAGTCCTCGAGTTTGAAGAGATCGCGTTGTTTGAGAAACTCGGGAAGCATCGCGGCGATGGCTTTGTCCTCGCGGCGGTCCACATGATAGAGAAAGCGGGCTTCGAGGATGGCCTGTTGGCTGATGCCGGTTTTTCGCGCGTCGATGATGGCTGCTTCGAGGGCTTTGTCGGAATCGCGCTCGGATAGAAGATTGTCGAGGGCGGTCTCGCGACTAACGGGAGCGGGTTGCTTTTGATCCGGTTGCGCGATGGCGGTGTGGACCATGGCGACGAGCAGGAAGAGAAAGAGGGGAAGGCGCATGCGTTTGAAAAATGAGAGCCGCCGGGAACCCAAGGCTCCCGGCGGCGGGTTGAATCGCTTATTGGGGAGGGATCACCATTTTCCGGCCAAGCACGACGATGTCCTTGGTCATGCCGTTGGCTTGCTTGATCGAAGCCGACGGCACTTTGTATTTGGCGCTGATGCCTGATAGGGTGTCACCAGCAACGACGGTGTGGATGATGGCCGCTCCATTGGACGGCGGTGCGGCGGGTGCTGGGGACGTGCTGGGAATGTAAGCAGGGGCGGTATATGGAGTGACGGCGGCGGTGCTTTCCTCATAGGCGGCGGGCGTGTCATAGACGGGATTTACGGCTTCATCGGCGAGCGCCGCATCGGGGCTGCCGTAGGGATTCGGAGTGTCATAGGGATTCGGAGTGTCATACTCGTCGGCCTTTTGGGAGGCGCAGGAGCTGAGGGCGATGGCGACCAATGATGGTGCGAGAATGCGGAGTGGAGTCATGGTGGGATGATGGAGTTTGGATTGGTGATGTGAAGAGAGGAACGCGGGGTGGCGTCGCACGCAGAATAAAACGTCGCGGGCCACGGATTTTATTCATGGCCATCCGCGCGCAGTCGGAAAAAGCGGGAAGCCGTTTCATGGGTGTGGTGCGCGAGGGTGCCGAGGGATTCTCCGCGAAGCTCGGCGAGGCGCTCGGCGGTTTGGCGGGTGAATGCGGGTTCGTTGCGTTTGCCGCGGTAGGGTTCTGGGGCGAGATAGGGCGAGTCGGTTTCCAGCATGAAGCCACCTGCCGGGCATTGTTTTGCGGAGTCGCGGACTTGGTGGGCGGTTTTGAAGGTGGCCACTCCACCAAAGGAAACAAGGCCGCCGAGATCGAGCACGCGCTTGGCGTTTTCCCACGGACCGATGAAACAATGGAAGACGGCGCGGACGGAATCATGATAGTCTTGAAAGATGGCGAGCGCGTCTTCGAAGGACGCGCAGCCCTCCGGATCGCGGGTGTGGATGACGACGTTGAGCTTCGTGCGGCTGGCGAGTTCGAAGTGTTGGCGGAGGAAAACACGCTGCCGTTCGCGGAAGGGTTCCTGCTCCCAACCTTCCGGTGCGGGATGGTAGTAATCCAGCCCGGTTTCGCCAATGGCGCAGACACGGCGGTCGGCGGTGAAGGCTTCCAACCGCAACGTCGCGTCATCCGGCGCGTGGTGGACATCGCAGGGATGAATCCCGATGCAAGCATGGACGGAAGGATTCTCCGCGATGGTTAGATTTCGGGATACGTCTTCGAGGCAGGTGGCGAGGGTGATCAGGCGGTTCACGCCGGCGGCTTGGGCGCGGGCGATGATATCGGGAATTTCATCCGGCTGGAAGCGATGGGATGCGAGGTGGCAGTGTGAATCGGTGAGCATGGAAATTCAGTGTTTCAAAGCGTTGAGAAAGGCGGCGACCTTTTGGAAATCCTTCACACCCGGAGAAATCTCCGCGCCGGATGCGATGTCGAGCGCGGCAGGTTGCACACTCATCGCAGCGAGACCGGCGTTTTCAGGGACAATCCCTCCGGCTAGAATCACGGGCAGTCCGGCGTGCTGTCTGCGGAAATCGGAGGCCACTTCCCAATCAAACACCTCGCCGGTGCCGCCGTAGATTCCCGGCGCATGGGCATCCAGCAGAATGGCGGATGCTCCAAAGTCGGCCGCGTATGCCAAATCCGCGAGCGTCTTCACACCGATCGCTTTGATAAAGGGAATGCCCGCGTCTCGAAATGGCGCGGCGTCATCCGGCGTCTCATCTCCGTGCAGTTGTATTGCATCGATCCATCCCTCGCGATAAAGCCGCAGTGGCAAATCGCCCGCTTCGTTCACGAACACGCCCACACGTAGAATTCTGCCCGCCAGACCCGGCAGCCAGTCCGCCTGCTCTGGCGGAAGATAGCGTTTCGACATCGGCCAGAAATTCACCCCCAGGGCATCCACCCCGAGGGCGGCGAGCTCTTCCGCATCGGCGCGCGTCGTCACTCCGCAAATTTTCAACGAGACGGTCATGGGATCCAGGAAACGGGCGAGCAGCGGCATGTCGCTAAGGTAATGAAAAACCCGGACTTGAAAACCGGGAACTTCAGCCTGCAAAACGATCTGTGGCGCTGGCTTCCGCCGGGAAATGGTTCTTGACGGAGGGCGTTCTGACTTCTGTTCTCATGCCTCCGATTTACACATGGTCGGCCGCTTTCCAAAACCCCGAACCCATTACCCGATGTCCGCACCACCGCCCAAGCACGACGATTTCATTCACAGCGAGGAGTTTCTTCATGAATTGATGAAACGGCAGCTCAAATTGTCGATCACCTGCGCCACGGCGTTTTTGCTCCTACTCTTCGGTCTTCCGCTGTTGAACTACTTTGTGCCGGAGTTCATGGCGCAGCGCGTGGGTGGGTTCACGCTGACTTGGCTGATTCTCGGGGTTTTATTTTTCCCGTATGTATGGATCATCGCCCGTCTGTTCATCACCCGTTCGATGGCCCTCGAAGAACAGGAAGTCCACCACGCGGCCAAAGGCAACAAGCGTCAATCCTAACAATTTTTCGCTCTCATGGACTTTTCAAAAATCGATCTTTGGATCCTCGCCTTCTCGGGCATCACCGTCGCCGTCACCATCTGGATGGGATTTCGCTCGGCGAAGTCTTCCAAATCCGCCTCGGATTTCTTCGTTGCAGGCCGCTCGGTCTCGGTTGGCTGGAATGCCTCCGCCATCTCCGGCGAATATTTGAGCGCCGCCAGTTTCATGGGCATCGCCGGCATGGTCATGCTCTCGGGCTATGACGCGCTGTGGTATCCGGTCTGTTATGCGTGCGGTTATCTATTCCTGTTATTGTTCATCGCCGGGCCGCTGCGCCGCTTCGGGGCTTACACCATTCCGGACTTTGCGGAAGGTCGTTACGACTCGCCGGTGTTCCGCAAGATCGCGGTCTGCTTCGTGCTCTTCATCGGCTTTTTCTACACCATGCCGCAAATGAAAGGCGCGGGCACCACGCTCGCCTACATCTTCCCCGGGCTGCCGTATTGGGTCGGTGTCGCCGTGGTTGGTGCGGTCATCACGCTCAACGTCGCCCTCGGCGGCATGAAAGGCATCACCCTGGTGCAGGCGGTGCAATACTGGATCAAGATGTTCGCCATCTCGGTGCCGGTTTTCGTGCTGCTCTCCGTTTATGGCGGCTACGGAAAAAACCTTTCGCTCAACCAATCCGCATCCGACATTTCCTCACCGCCGGCCATCACCCAAACCGTCGATCCCGAAAAAACCGAGCGACTCGCCCTTCCGGAAAAAGCGCCGAAGGACGAAGCATGGATCGCACCCTTCGGTCCTCTAACGACCAAGGCCGCCAAAGCCGCCGGACTCACCGCCGAAGAGGGGAAACCCTACTCGCTGCTTTACACCTTCTCGCTGATCGTCGCCCTAGTCTGCGGCACCGCCGGCCTCCCGCACATTCTTGTTAGGTTCTACACCAATCCGGACGGCGTCGCCGCGAAGAAGACCACCATGTGGGTGATGATCCTGATCGGGGTCTTCTACGTCTTTCCGCCGATTTTCGGCGTGCTCGGTCGCAATTTCCTGCCGGAACTTTACGCCGCCACCGGCTCCAAGGGACCGGATAAAGTGGTGCTCGAGCTCCCCATCCTGATCCGTGAGAAATACGGGATCCTGGGCTCCATTCTCAGTGGCATCACCTGCGCGGGTGCGTTCGCCGCCTTCATGAGCACCTTCTCCGGGCTGCTCGTTTCCATGACCAGCGCGCTCGCCCACGATGTTTATGGCCGCATGTTGCGTCCGAAGGCGACGGCGGAAGATCGCATGAAAATGTTCAAGTGGTGCGCCATCCTTGTCGGCGGAGTCTCGGTCTTGTTAGGTGCGATGGTCGAGCCGCTGGAGATCAATTTCATGGTTGGGCAAGCCTTCGCGATCGCTGCCGCCAGTTATTTCCCGCTGCTGTTCATGAGCGTCTGGTGGCGTGGCATGACCATGAAGGGAGCCGCCACCGGCATGCTAACCGGCGGGCTCTGCGCCTTGCTTTCCGCCACCGTGGTGAACATCAGCACCCTCGCCCTCGACAAGGGGCCGATGGGCAAACTCTTCTCTGGCTTTGCCGGCATCAATGAATTCTGGGTGGGGCATCCGCTGCTGCGGATTCTCGCCGAGCAACCGGCGATCTGGTCCGTGCCACTTTCCATCGGTCTGATGATCGTGGTTTCCAAGGCCACCCGCCGCAGCGTTCCTGCGGATGTCCGGATGAAAATGTTGGTGCTGCACGCTCCTGAAGCGCTCGGACTCAAGCAGGAGTATATTCAAGAGCATCAAGGTCCCGCCCATTGATTTCCCACAAAGCACCGGAGGCTCGCGCTTCCGGTGCTTTTTGCTGTCCGGCCGGATCAGTCGTTTTTATGGATGATGGCTTTTTTCAAGCGCGAGTATTCACGCTCGGTGATGATCCCTTGCTGGCGGGCCTGTTCGAGATCCGTGAGTTGCTGGCCGACGCTGCGTTGATTGACATTTTCCACCTTGGTGGAGCTGCCGCAACTGGTGAGTGAGGAGAAAAGTCCGGCAATGAGGACGCTGGAAATGAGGGGGCGGTAATTCATGACCTTGCGACTTTAGTTTTAAAGCCACCCGATGGCAAGATCCGGGCAATGCCCGCCGAAATTTGTATTTCGAGTTGCGCCGGGCGGCGCTGCGGAGACGATGGCGGCGCATGGCTTACACCGCTGACCGGGCATTCGAATTGATCTCCTCCGCGCACGAACGCGGGCGGTTGGCTCACGCGTTTTTGATCAGCGGTGCCCATGGCAGCGGCAAGGAAAACCTTTCGGCGCGCATCATCCAACGGGTCAATGGCGCTGCGGAATCCGGCGGTTTCGATCTTTTTGGCGAGCCGGTCGTGGTCGAAACACCGCCGCTCGATCAATTGGAAAGCGGCTGGGTGCGCATCATCCGGCCGCGCATGAAATCCCGCCGCATCGGGGTGGATGAAATCCGCGATTTGGAACACACGCTTCACCTCGCCGCGCCCGGTGGCGCCTGCAAGGTGGCGGTGATCACCGAGGCGGATCGCATGAACGATCAGGCGGCGAATGCTTTTTTAAAGACCCTCGAAGAACCGCCGCAGAACACCCTGCTGCTGCTTCTCACTGCGAACCCACAACGGCTCCTGCCCACCATCCTTTCCCGTTGTGTCCGCCTGCCTTTGTTAGGCGGCCGCGCGCTGCTGGCAGATGGCGGGGCGGAGTTGGTCTCCGCGCTCAATGCCGCCGCCTCGCGGGGATTTGGAACGCCCGTCGCGGCGCTGCATTTGAAAGCCGCCTTCGCCTCGTTTCTCGTGGAATTCCGCGAGGCCGCCGATGATGCCGCCAAGGCTGCGGAAAAGGAGGAAACCGCCGCCTATCGTGAAGCCACCGATGGCTCGTGGCTGAAAGAGCGTGAAGCCTTCCACAAGGCCGCTGCGGAAGCTGAATACCTCGATGCGCGCAACCGCCTCTTCGATGTGTTGATGGCTTGGATGGCGGATCTCCTGCGCCTCAAGGTGAAGTCCGGCGGTCTCGATTTCCCGGATTCCGCGCCTGCGCTTCATGCCATCGCTGAGGCTGAAACCGAGACCCAGTTACTCAAGCGCATGGAAGCACTCGACTCATTGCGCCGGACTTTGGAAACCAACGCCTTCGAACCACTCGCCATCGAAGTCGGTTTTCTCAAGGCTTTCGGTTGAGGTGTCAAAACTCTCCTTTTGTAAAACCGGCCGCATCCTCGGGAATCGAGATCGTCTCTAACAATAAATCCAGGCCATCGAGCACTTGAAGCACTCCGTCCGCCCAGCGCCGGTCATTCCAAGCCGGGGCCGCCAACTCCAACAGGTGGCTCAGCGCTTCAGGTTTTAAAAATGTTTCCAACCCGTATCCCGGGATGATCGCCGCCTCGCCGCGGGCGGGATCGAGGGCGATCAACAACGCGTGGTTGTCCTTTCCCCGGTGACTGTCCCCCGCGAAGTTTCCGGCGTTGAAGAGCCAGAAAACATGCATGGAAAACGGATGATTGTCCGGGAATTGATGCATCACCACCTGCATCACCAGTTGCGGAAAACGCCGCTGGATTTCCGCGATGCGCGCCTTGAGTTTCACATGCTCGGTAGCGGGCAGCGAGCGTGTTGTATCCGCCACCACGGGGGCGAGGCGCGGCAATGCGCCGACCAGCGCGCTGGTTCGCGGAAACGTCAGGCGGCAGGCCGGACACTCGGAAGCATCCGCCATGAGAGGGGTTTGGCAGAACGGACACTGCATGCGCGGAGTCTATGCATCGGATATCAGGATCGCGAAGCGGAAATCTTCAGAAAGGTGTTAGGTGGGGCTGCGTGCCCCGGTGGCTCAGGCGCATTTCGGGCACACGCCGAAAAATTCAAGCTCGTGATAGAGATTGCGGAAGCCAGTTTTTTCGCGGATCTCATCCTCCAGTTGATGCACGGGGCAGGGAGCCTGAATCGCCGCGATGCTGCCGCAACTGGTGCAAATTAAATAATCGCTGTGGCGGCCAGGCAGCAACAGGGTGAAGTAGGCGGCGCGTTCGTGAAGTCCGAGGCGGCGGACCAGACCGTGCTCAGTCAGCCGCTGAAGCAGGCGGAAAACCGTCGCCTTGTCGCATTGGTTGGTCAGGCGTTTTGATGCGGCGAGTTCTGACAGGGTCATCGGCCGCTCACTCTCTAACAAGGTTGTCAGCAGCTCCTCCAATGCCTTGGTGCGGCGCAAGCCCGCGCTGCGGCAGCGGTCGATGGTATCCTTGACGAGCGTGTTCATGGGGTGAGGGTAGCTCTTATCAGCCACGGGGAAATGGGAAATTTCAGAACAATCCGGATTGGAATTCGTCTTGGCGGGATGGTGGCAATGGAGCTCCGATTTTTTCGTAGGCGGCCGCCAGCGCGGTTCTGCCGCGCGGTGTGCGCATCAGAAATCCCTGCATGATCAAGAAGGGTTCGTGGACCTCTTCAATCGTCGCGGCGTCCTCGCCCACCGCCACCGCCAGTGAATTCAGTCCCACCGGGCCGCCGTTGAATTTGTAAATCAGCACTTCCAGCAGCCGCTTGTCCATCTCATCGAGGCCTTGGGAATCAATCTCGATCATCGCCAAGGCCGAGTCCGCAGTGTTTCTATCAATGCTACCGTTGCCCCGCACCTGGGCGAAGTCCCGGACCCAGCGTAGCAGCGCGTTGGCCACCCGCGGAGTTCCCCGCGAGCGTGAGGCGACTTCGAGCGCTCCTTCCCGCTCGATCGGCACCTCCAGCAATCCCGCTGAGCGCTCGATGATCTGCGCCAGCTCGTCGTGGGTGTAATAATCGAGCCGATTCGCGAGCCCGAAGCGTGAGCGCAGCGGCGCGGTCAACATGCCTGAGCGGGTCGTCGCACCGACCAAGGTGAAACGGGGTAAATTGATTTGAATCGACCGCGCGGAGGGGCCGGAATCAATGATGATATCGAGCCTGAAATCTTCCATCGCCGGGTAAAGGTATTCCTCGATGGCCGGGTGCAGGCGGTGGATTTCGTCGATGAAGAGGATGTCTCCTTTTTGGATGTTGGTCAGAATCCCGGCGAGATCGCCTGCTTTTTCGATTTGCGGGCCGGAAGTGGTGTGGAGTTGGGTTCCCGCCGCCTTCGCGATCAGGTTGGCGAGTGTGGTTTTTCCCAACCCGGGCGGGCCTGAAAGCAGGACATGGTCGAGCACGTCGTTGCGTTGTTTCGCCGCTTCCAACATCAGGAGCAGCCGGTCCTTCACCTTTTCCTGCCCGATGAACTCGGAAAACGCCGGTGGCCGCAGCGACACGTCAAACGGAGTGGCGGGCGCAGTGGTGGTTTGTTGGTAGAAATTCTCGGACATCGACGCGTGCTGTGATTGGAAACCACCAATCAGCGGCTGAGAAGTGCAGAGTTCGGGGATCTTTGGCAGGCGGATCGTCATGGATCCGCCGGGCGGGGTCAGCCGGCAACTTTCCTGCGGGTTCGCGGGGCCTCGGCGGGCCGTCTCACTCCTGTTCGTCCGCAGTCGCCTTGATGTCGCTGAGGGCGGCGATGAAGTCGCCGAGGATTTCCGCCGGCACCATGATGGTGTCCCGGTTTCCGCCGACGTCTTCGGTGATTTTGACGACCATCCCGCGGGCGTTTTGTTTCAGATCGAGAAAGAAGATCTTCCGGTCTGCTAGAATTTTTTCAGTATGCAATAAGTCGTTGTCCACATCCACCTCCGTTGCTTTTTAAGATCGCAGGAGAATTGCGGTGAGAATCTGAATGTCAATTGAAATCCTTGACCGCAGGCCGCCGGGGATGCGCGATGGGGCAGCTGATCCCCATGCGCGATTTTATTTCCAATGACCGACCTGCCTTGGTGCTGGCACCGATGCAGGATGTGACCGACCTGCCCTTCATGCGGGTGATCGCCCGGCGGGGTGCGCCGGATTGGTTCGTGACGGAGTATTTCCGGGTGCATCCGGACTCGTGCCTGAACCGATATATCCTGCGTTCGATCATTGAAAATGAAACCGGCCGGCCGGTGTTCGCGCAGATGATCGGTCGCGATTTGCCAAGCTTGGTGCGCACCGCCAAGCAGTTGGCGAAGCTGCCGATCGCGGGCATCGATCTCAATCTCGGCTGCCCCGCGCCCATCGTTTGCCGCAAGGATGCGGGGGGCGGCTTGCTGCGAAATCCGGAAATGGTGCACGAACTTCTCGGCACCCTGCGCGAGGCGATTCCCGGGCGCTTCACGGTGAAAACCCGGATCGGTTACACCACGGCGGACGAGTTTCCCAGGCTGTTGGAAATTTTCCGCAGCCACGCGATCGACGGTTTGACGATCCACGGCCGCACCGTGTTAGAGCGTTATCAGACGCCGGTGCATCCCCATCGGGTGAAGACCGCAGTGGGTGCGATGCCATGCCCGGTGATTGCCAACGGCAACGTCGTCGATGCCGAAACCGGCCTCGCCTACCTGGCGGAGACCGGTGCGGCGGGCTTGATGGTCGGCCGCGGCGCGATCCGCAACCCATGGATATTTTCGCAACTGCGAGCCGCGTTTGAAAAGACCCCGCCACCCGTGCCAACCTATCGTGACCTCTGGGAATACGTGGTCGAGCTGTATGAAGAGATCGCTCGCGAGACTCACCGGCTGGTGCCCAACGCCCATGTCCAGCGCATGAAAAAAACCATGGCCTACATCACGCATGGGCTGGAAGGCGATTTCGAATATGACATGCGCCGTGCGAAAACCCCCGAGGATTTCCAAGAAATCTGCCGCACCCATCTCGATCGTGACGGCGTCATTCCTGCGAAGCCGCCGGTGGGATCCAAGTTGTTTTGCGGCTTCGAAGCGTGGGCCGAAGCCCGGCCGGAGTCCGGTTGAAAAAAGGCGCAGCCGAATCTTTGTCAGGCAGCGGCAAGTTGGAAGTGAGGTGGCGGGGCGGATCGATTGAAGCTTCGCATGCAACTCGAAATCGATTTCCCGGCGTTGTTCCTGGATGAATCCGGAAACCCATTTCGATGGATGGAGTCATCCCTTGGACTGCGTCTCGGCCGCTGGGGCGTGTTACAGCGCGCCGAAATTTGGCCATTCTTCTTTCTGGCTGCCTTCGTTGCGCAACCACTCGGCTTGCATCTCTTCATGGGACATCGTCGGATACTTGCTCTTCGCATACATCTCGAACACCCAGTTTTCGTATTGCTCCAGCGTAAGACGCGGTGGAGGCGGGTGGTTTGAGAAGTTCGGAAGGTCGAGATCGATCACGCTCATGGGATATTGTTGATCAGGTCGTAGGCATCAGGGCCTGCGTATTTTTGGCAAAGCTCACGTAACTGAGATTCACTGACTACCCCTGCATTCTCCTCCAGTAGGAACCGGATGTCCAGAAGGTCTCTTTCCTTACGCGCCACCCGATCCTTGAGCGCGTGGAGCTTCATCGCCAGAAGTGATTCTAAATTGATCACCGGGATGTCTCCATGAATGCCGGTTCTTTGATCGGTGGCGGACATCTTGGCGAAAGTTTCGGGGCTCACCCAAAGCAGATCGATGGGCATCATTTCCAATGGATTCACCCGTTGAAATCTTGTAGCCATCGACTCGAATGCGATGGTGAAGCCGAGGGATTTCATCAACTCAATGGCACTTGCTTCGTCGGCTCTTGAACAGATCCAATCCACGTCATTCGTAAGCCTGGAGTAGCCGTGGTGACAAACCGCCCAGCCACCCGCCAAGAGGAGTGGAATCCCCTCTCGCGCGAAGCGCTCGTGAAGTGAATGGGCGAATTCAGGGAGCATGAGGTGTGAAAGGAAGAGTTGCTACGACCCGGTTAGAGAAGTCTCGCCCTCAGCAGGTCGGTGACTTGTTTGGGGTTGGGCTTGGTGGTGGCGGACTTCATGACTTGGCCAGTGAGGAAGTTGAGGAGCTTTTCGTTGCCGCCTTTGATGGCTTCGACTTCGCTTGGGTTGTTGGCGATGGCGGCATCGACGAGGGCCTCGAGTTCGCCTGCTTCGGCTTTTTTGAATCCGAGGCGGTCGGCAATGGCGGCGGGGTCCTGGTCCGGGGCGTCGAAGAGCACGGTGAAGACTTCCTTGGCCTGGTTTGCGGCGAGGGTGCCGTTTTCGACTGATAAAAGAAGCGCGCGGAGTTTCTCCGGGGCGACGGGACAATCGTCGATGCCGAGGGAGCGCTCGTTGAGTGTGCCGAGCAGGTTGTTGATGATGAAGTTGGCGACTTTTTTGCCGGGGATGGTGGCGTCGGTGACGGCCTCGAAGTAAGTGGCGAGGTGTTTGTCGGAAGAAAGCACGGAGGCATCGTAGGTGGTGACGCCGAGGTCGTTTTCAAAGCGGGCGGCGAGCTGGTGCGGCAGCTCGGGGACGAGCGGGCGGACTTTGGCCAACAGCGGGGCGGTCTCGATGGGCAGGAGATCGGGGCAGGAGAAGTAGCGGTAGTCGTGGGCGTCCTCCTTGGTGCGCATCATCTGGGTCTCGCCGCGGTCGTCGTCCCAGCGGCGGGTGGATTGGATTTGCGGGATGCCGCGGTCGAGGTCTTCGGTTTGGCGCTGGATTTCGAAGTGGATGGCGCGGCGGATGGCGGAGATGGAGTTGAGGTTTTTCAACTCGACCTTGCAACCTAACGGATCGCTGGCGTTCTTGCGCAGCGAGATGTTGACGTCGCATCGGAGCTGGCCTTTTTCCATGTCGGCATCGGCGACGTCGCCCTGCTGGAGGATCATCTGGAGCGAGCGGAGGTAGGCGAAGGCCTCTTCGCCGGATTCAAGGTCGGGTTCGGTGACGATCTCCATGAGCGGCGTGCCGGCGCGGTTGAAATCGATGAGCGAGGAGTTGCCAAGGTGGGTGGATTTCGCGACGTCTTCTTCGAGGTGGATCCGATTGAGGCGGACGACCTTGTCGGGGTTGGCGATGTTTTTCCTAACATCCGTGGGGTAACAATGATCGTAGAGCGGGACGCCGCCACCGATGCAGAGGGGGAGATCCATCTGGGTGGTCTGATAGTTTTTCGGCATGTCCGGATAGAAGTAGTTCTTACGATCCCACTTGGAGATTTGCGGCGAGCCGCAGCCGAGCATCAGGCCGGTGAGCAGGGTTTTTTCAATGGCGTGCTGGTTGAGGACGGGCAGGGCGCCGGGCAGGCCGAGACAGACTGGGCAGTTGTGGGTGTTCGGGGTGTCGCCAAAGGAGGTGCGGCAGGCGCAGAACATCTTGGTGGCGGTTTTGACCTGGGCGTGGACTTCAAGGCCGATGGTGACGAGGTAAGACATTGGAAAGAGATTGGAGATTGGAGATTGGAGATTTCAGAATTGAGATTTCAGAGGCTGAGGTCCTGGAGGAGTTTTTTGACGGTCGGGTCTTCGAGGGCCTTGGTGAGGAGGGGATGGCGGAGGAGTGTGCCGAAGTTTCCCTGACGGGCAAGGTTTTGGAGTTCCGGGTCATTGACGATGATGGCGCGGGGGATGGGTTGGCCGGTTTGCGGATTAATTACGGGGGTGAGCGGGGAGTCGGATTGGGCGGTGATCAGCTTGGCGAGATTGACGCGGGACGGATCTGCAAGGGGGTCGAGGGATTTCAACCAACTGGCGGGAATGGCGGTTTCGACGGCGGATTTGAGGCGCTGGCTGAAGCTGGGAGGGGCAGTTTCTCCAGGGCCGATGGGTTTTTCCGAGAAGGCGCGAACTTCGGCGATGGAGCCGTTGTGGTGGAGGAGGGTGACGCCGATGAGGCAGAGAATGGCGGTGGGAATCAGCGCCAGCAGCAGACGAAAGGCCGTGGCGGCGAAGGAGCGGGGTTTTGGCGCATCGACGGATGAAGAGAAAGGGCGGACGAGGGTTTTGATGATTTTCCGGATGAGGAAAAATGAAACGATGAAGACAAGGATCGGCAGACCGGTGGTGATCCAGGCGGTGGATTTTCCGGTCCAATCGACGGAGAGGCTCGGGGCCATTTGCCAGATCTGGAAGCCGATCCACGCGCTGAGTCCAAGGACCAAGGTGCCGATAATCATCCGCGTCATCCCGCGCAGGGCGAGGAAACCGGCACATGCCGCGAAGATGATGAGCGCGGCGGTGCCGAGGCTGAGTTGTGGGATGGAATCGGGCGACACTCGGGATAAAGGCTGAGAAGGGCCGTGGGGCTGGTGGATGAAGCTTGGCCCGCTCAGTTTCCCCATGCTCTGGCCGAGCGTTTGCAGGTGATCCTGGACGATCCGGAAGGGTGATTAGCCGTTCGTTGCCCGTTGCCTCAGCAGGTGATCTGTTAGAATAAGGGTCGCCATGGCTTCGACGATGGGCACGGCGCGGGGGAGGACGCAGGCGTCGTGGCGGCCTTTGCCTTGGAGCTCGGTGTTTTCGCCGCCGCCGGTGACGGTTTCCTGGTTGCTCATGATGGTGGCGGTGGGCTTGAAGGCGACGCGGAAGAGGATGTTTTCACCGTTGGAAATGCCGCCTTGCACGCCGCCGGAGCGGTTGCTGGTGGTGCGGACTTTGCCATCGACCATGCGGAAGGCGTCGTTGTGTTCACGGCCGGTGAGCAGGGTGCCGGAAAAGCCGGAGCCGATTTCGAAGCCCTTGGTGGCGGGGATGGAGAGCATGGCTTTGGCGAGATCGGCCTCGAGTTTGTCGAAGATCGGCTCGCCGAGACCGGGCGGGCAATTGCGGATGACGCACTCGATGACGCCGCCGACGGAGTTTCCATCGCTGCGAATGGCTTTGATGTGGTCGATCATCGGCTCGACCATCGCGGGATCGCCGGTGCGGACGATGTTGGATTCGATGGTCTCGGCGGTGATGGTTTCGGGATCGACGTCGGCGTTGAGGTGCTGGATGGATTTGACCCAGGCGAGGATTTCGATGCCGGGGTGGAGCGTGTCGAGCACCTGGCGGGCGACGGCGGCGGCGGCGACGCGGCCGATGGTTTCCCGGGCAGAAGCGCGACCGCCACCGGATGCGGAGCGGATGCCGTATTTGGCGTCGTAGGTGTAATCGGCGTGGCTGGGGCGGTATTTGGCGGCCATTTCATCGTAGGCACCGGGGCGTTGGTCGGTGTTGCGGACGAGGATGGCGATGGGGCAGCCGAGGGTGACACCGTCTTGCAGGCCGGAGAGGACTTCGGCGGTGTCAGCCTCTTTGCGTGGAGTGACGATCTCGGATTGGCCGGGGCGGCGGCGGTCGAGTTCGCGCTGGATTCGCTCCAGTGAAACGGGAATGCGCGGCGGGCAGCCATCGATGACGACGCCGACGCCGCCACCGTGGGACTCGCCGAATGTGTGGATGCGGAAAACCTGGCCGAAGGTGGATGACATGGGCGGAGCCTAATGACGGAGGCGATATGGGCAAGCGGGATGAGGCTTCAGTTTTCAGTTTCCAAAAGATGCCGAGCCTACTGGAAAATGGCGCGCAGCAAGGTCGCAAATCCGGGCTTGTCCAGTTCGTGCTTCGCAATTCCGATCATGGCGTCTTTATTCAAGTCCCGTTTTGATGCGGATTGCGGACTTTGGATTGCTGAATTAAGACAAATCCATGCGAGTGAGACTTCCGAGGCGGGTGATCGAATTTCCCCGCCGTCCGTTGGTGATGGGGATTGTGAATGTGAACGATGATTCGTTTTCGGGGGACGGGACGTTGGATTTTGAAAAGGCGATCGAGCAGGCGCGGGGGCAGGTGGCGGCGGGGGCGGATGTGATCGATGTGGGTGCTGAAAGCGCGCGGACGAACCGTGCGGCGGTGATGGTGGAGGAGGAATTGCGGCGCTTCCGCGGGTTCATCGAGCGCTGGGAGGACGCGTGGAGCGGAGTGGACGTGCGGGATGATGAGCAAATTTGGCCGCCGGTCTTGTCGGCTAACACCTGGCGGCCAGAGGTGGTGGAGGGTGTTTTGCGGATGGGGAAGGTGGAACTCATCAACGACATGGGGGCGCTGCCGGATGATCGCAACGCGCGTGCATGTGCGCTGCATGGCGCGGCTTTGTTGATCATGCACAGCGTCGGCGAGCCGAAGGTGCCGCACTTTTCGCAGCAATGGGCGGATGTGATGGGGGAGATGGAGCGGTTTTTTGAGGAGAAACTCGAAGTCGCGCGCGCGGCGGGCTTGGCGGATGACTCGGTGATCCTGGACCCGGGCATTGATTTTGCGAAACAACGGGAGGATAATCTAACGGTGTATCGCGAGTTGCAGCGGTTGCAGAAATTCGGAAGACCCGTGCTGGTGCCGGTTTCGCGGAAGACGGTGATTGGCGAGGTGTTAGGCCTGGCGGACCCGCTGGATCGCGATGCGGGAACGGTGGCCTGCATCAGCGCGGCGATGAATCGCGGGGCACAGATTTTCCGGGTGCACGATGTGGAGGCGGCATGGCAGGCGGTGAAGGTGCTGCACGCGCTCTGACTGTCCAGCAACAGAATCAGCCGGCTTCCTCCAGTTGCAGCACTTTGACCGGCATGCGCGGGCTCTTCCCGTCGGCGGCATAGATGATGATGCGGTGGAAGCATCCCCGGGTGAGTTCGAGCGAGGAGGAATGGCAACTCTTGAGAGTCCCGGCGGGGGATACGTAGGAAATTTCAAGTGGCAGCGCGCCCTCGCCAGGGGTCATCCTGCGTTGATAGATTTTTCCCGGGTTGAGGCGGACCTTTGCGGTGCCGACCACCACGGCCATCGGCGAGGAGGTCAGGTTGGCGAAATGGACCTTGCCTTCCGCACGCGCCTGCATGTCGTCCGGCACCACGATCGCCTGCGGCTTGCTCCAGTCACTGCCCCCGCGCCAGATCAAGGCGAGGCTGGCGCCGCACTCGTGCAAGGGCAGCTCCAGCCATTTTCCGCCCGTCTCCGGCTCGATCCGGAGGCGACCGCTCTCCGGAAACGTAAAACTAACAGGGATGGAAGGCTGGCCGAGCCGCAATCTCAGCGGCGTCTTCGCGTCCTCCGCGGTTTCAGCGGATCCTGATAGGTCGGGCGCTATCAAAACGCGGGGAGGAACGGTCCCTTCCGCCGGGGGAACTTCATAGCGCGCGCCGTCGCGGATCTCCTGGATGAACGGCGGAGGACTGCCCACCGCGAGCAGCCGCAAGCGGTGTTGAGGCGCTTCCTCCGCCACCGCGAATCCGCCCAGCACTCCGCACGACAACAGAAAAAATCTCGGGAACATCCAGCCATAAACAGCCGCCGGAATGGAATCTCACGCTCATGTTTGTGACGGTATCGATACATGAACCCGTGATGATGATAGTTATGGTTCCAGCACATGTCATCCAAGGAACCAAGTCACAGTTTCGTTACATGAAATCCATTCGCCGCCGCTGGATTCCGGGTTGTTCTCCACCCGGCACGTTGAAGCGCCCAATCCTCTATCATTTTCAAAACCATGAAATTCAAACTATTAACTCTATATGCCCTAGCGGTTCTCGCCGGATCGCTCGTCCAGGCACACGCCGCCGATCCGGTGACCGTCGTGTTCCAGAACGGCATTAACGGATACGAAGGCACCTTCGACCGCCGCATCGGACCTGGCGGTGAAATCGACGGAAGTCTCGTCAGCGGACAGACCACTTATTATCTCGACGGAGGCGCCAACGCGCTTAACGACTCGGGCTTCACACAGGGACTCATCCGCTTTGGTGACATCGAAACACTGATCCCGGCGGGCGCGAAAATCGTCGATGCGAAGATCACCACGGTGACCAAGACCCACGGTAATGCACGGAGTCCCGACAGTTTCAATGTCTATCGGCTGACCCGGGGCTTCGACAGCGCGTCAAGCGTTACCACCGATTTCGGAGCTGATGGAATCCAAGGCGACATCGACTGGATTCTAGGGAGCTTCCACGGCCCTAATATTAATGCGCAGGCTTCGGTGGTATCCGCCGACGTCACCCGGGCGGTGCAATCTTGGGTGGACGGCAGCCCAAACCACGGTGTCGGTATCCGCAGCGACCGGGGGATTAACGGCTGGAGTTTCCACACGACCGGTTCGGCTACTGTCTCGCTCAGGCCAAAGCTGGAAGTCACCTACCTTCTGGGTGACGGGGTCGCCGCGAGTGATTTCCAACAGGGACTGGACGGCTACAGTGAAGGTATCCAAGTCATCTTCAACGCACCGACTCCCGAGGCACCTCCGGCTGTTTACACCACGGTTGTCGGAAGCACGGTGCAGCAGGAATTCCTAGACGGAATCAATCCGCCGACGCTCGAGCCTGACATTCCTTCGATGTTGCGGTTTGGTGGCTTGGAAACCCAGTTGGCGGGAAGAAAAATCGAGTCCGCGACGCTGAAACTGGTGACTGGATTCGCCAGCGTGGACGCCGATAGCCCCGGCCCGTTCACTGTGCACCGCCTGCTCGTCCCGTTCACCGAGACGAGCAACTATGGCGACTTCGCAGGCAACGCGGGTGACATGTTCAGCGCGGGCCAGATCACTCCGGCGATCAATGCATTCATCGACATGCAAGGTTGCGAGGTCGTCCAGGTGGATGTCACCGCGGCGGTGAAAAGCTGGGCTGCGGGGGAAGCTAACCATGGATTGTATATCGGATCGGGCACTTCTAACGGATGGCAAATCTTTACCACCGGAGCTAATGACACGAGCTTCCGCCCTATACTCCGCGTCGTCTCCAGCCCGACTCCTCCTGTGGAAATCGTCAGCCCGGTGGCATCTTCGCGCCATGTGCTGGATACTTCGGTTTCCTTCGAGGTTAACACTTCCGTGCTCGCACCCGCGACGGTTTCCCAAGTTGAGTTTTTCGTGGACGGCGTGTCGGTGGCAGTTGATACAAGCCCGCCTTACACGTTTTCCTATCTGGCAAGCTCGCTCGGGAACTTTGTCCTAACGGCGGTTCTCACCGATAGCAATTCCACGGTGTTCAACGCCGAACCTGTCGCATTTTCAATCGTTCCCGCCGCCGGTTCCGGTGGAGTCTATTTCGACGGTCTTCTCGACCATGTCGCCTTGGGCGACGCGGCGGAGCTGAAGCTCGGCACCTTCACCCTTGAGACGTGGTTCCGCCGCGAGTCGAGCGGCGTCTCCACCACCACCGGAACCGGTGGCGTAGTCGCCATCCCACTGGTCGCCAAGGGTCGCAACCAGTTCGAGAATTCCACCCTGGACACCAACTGGTTCCTCGGCATCCGCGAAAGCGACGGCGTGCTTTGCGCCGATTTCGAAGGGGCCGGCGGTGCCAACGTTCCGGTGAACGGCTTCACCCCGATTACTAACGGGGTCTGGCAGCACGCCGCGGCCACTTTCGACGGCACCGAATGGCGTCTCTATCTAAATGGTAACCTCGAAGCCGTGCGCGACGCCGGCGGCCTCACGCCGCGGGTGGACAGCATCCAGCACGCGTCCATCGCCACCGCCATGAATTCCAACGGCCTTGGTGAAGGTGCCTTTGGCGGCTTCATGGACGAAGTCCGGATCTGGAGCGTCTCACGGTCTCACGCGGAAATTCGCCAAGGAATTAACAAGGAAATTGCCAGCGCCACCGGCCTCGTCGCCCGCTGGGGGATGACCGAAGGATCCGGCAGCACGATCACCAGCACCGCCACCGCGGCCACGGCCGGAACCTTTTCCGGCTCACCTGTCTGGACCTCCGGATTCAGCTTTAACAACAATATCAAGCCGTCGATCTCTTTCCTCAGTCCGCAGGAAGGGGCCAACTTCATTGGCAACAGCCCGCTGCAGATCACGGTGGCCGCCAACGATCCCGACGGCACGCCCTCGCAAGTGGAATACTTCGACAACGGGATTTCCATCGGCACTTCCATGACCGCGCCATTCACCTTCACCTATAACAACCCACCGGTCGGCACTCGCCGCCTGGTGGCCGAGGTGACGGACAACGGTGGGGAAACTTCCCTAACAGACGTGGTTTTGACTTTCTTCGTCACCTTTGACGCGCCGACGGTTCCCGGTTACACGGCGGGCATCATCGACGGAGGTGACGCCGAGTTCTCCACCGGCGCACCTGCCGCCACTCCCGCGGCATGGAGCGTGCTTTCCTCCACCGCCGCCCCCAGGGCGTTTGGCGGCCCCGGCACGATTCCCGGCGACATTGCGGTCAACGTCAACGGCGCACCGCTCGCCTTCGACACGGGCATTCTCCTCACCGCCAACACGGTGGTGGGCGGAAATTTTGCCTCCATCGACAACATGGTGTTTCCCTACGAGGCCGGCGGCGTCTATCGGGTCAGCAGCATGGACAATTCGGGCCCCGGCGAGCTCGATCCCTCGGTTAGCCCGGAATCCTCCTCGTTTGCCATGGGATGGTTCCCGTATGGCGACGGCTGGATCGGTGCGAACCTCGACGCGAACGGAGCGGTCATAAGTGGCAGTACAAGTCTGCCGGCCTCCGTCTCGATCACCAACACGGCAGCGGGTGCCTATCAGATCAGCGGCCTGCCCTCCTCCGGCAATCTGATCGCGGTGGCGACCGGCAACGCCAATGACAATTGCGCGACCGTCGCACAAAGCGGCGAGGAATGGATCGTCACCGTGCGTGACAACAGCCAGAACCTCGAGAACGGTGATTTCGCCATCCTTTACATCCCCGGCACGGCTGAACGCGTGCTGAGCGGAAAGATTGGCAACCTCGGGGAATTCACCGCCCTCAATAACGACCTCGCTCTGCTAGGCGTGAGCACCCGGCTAACAAGCCAAGGCTATGAACTGACCTTCGGCGACGGCAGCATGATCAATCCATCCAACACCGCCTTGTTCATCACGGCGGATGCCGCCGCCGGCAACGGTCCCGACAACATCTATTCCTATTCGGCGAATGGAAACTCGTTCGTGGTTTTCTCCCACGATTTGCCGGGCCTCAACGGGATCCTCCAAAACGGCGGATTCCGCTTCCTCGCCACGCCGCTTGATACGCTGGCACCGAACTCGGACGAGGTGGTCCTCTCCGTCACCGACGCGCAGGCGGCAGAGGACGGCACCGATCAAACGCTCGCCTTCACCGTCACCCGCCTCGGCAGCACCGATTCCGCGCTCACGGTGAACTACGCGGTCACCGGCAGCGCGACTCCCGGCAGCGACTTCACGGCCCTTCCAGGCAGCGTGGTCATCCCTTCCGGCTCCGCATCCGCCCAGATCACGGTGGCGGTTCTCGCAGACTCGCTGCTTGAGCCTTTAGAAACCGTGACTGTTACCCTATCGGCAGGTGCTGGCTATATCGCCGGACTAAATATCACCGGAACTGGGACCATTCAGGATGCGCTCTCGACCCTGCCGACCAGCACCTTGGTTTTCCAGGAAGGCTTGAATGGCTATAGCGGCCAATTCCAGAAGCGGGTGGGTTATGCATTATCCAGCGGGACCTTTACCGCACAACTCGGTTCCAGCGTGGCCAGCTATGGAGTGGACGGAGGCGACCCGGATATCAACGACTTGATCCGTTTTGACAACATCATTGGCAGCGGAGGAATCCCGGTCGGCGCGAAAGTGATCAAGGCAGAGCTGGTTCTCACCACCGCGCTGTCGGACAATGCACAATCGTCCGGACCGTTCATCGTGGACCGTCTCCTCTCCGCTGTGGACGAAAACACCACCTACGATTCCATTTCCTTCGGCCAGGGATTTGAAGGAGTTCGCGGAATTTCCACCGGGTTGCCGGTGGCGGGCTTCCCATCCCTCCTTCGAGGACAGGTCGGTGCCGCCGATGTCACAAGCATCGTTCGCGAATGGGCATCCGGTAAGGCAAACCACGGCTTCGGCATCTACTCCGGCGGAACGACCGACGGCTGGAACTATGGCACGGTCGGCAACCCCAGCATCGAATTGCGTCCGAAACTGGTGGTCACCTATATTAACCAGCCGACGCGCGAATACACCTACACCACGGACCGCTCGGCAAGGATTAACAACGCGCCGGGTGCCGACACCATCGACGGTTCGACTCTCGACACAGAGTTCATCGATCTTGCGACCAACAACACCCAGGAAGCGTTGATGCGCTTCCCGGTCACATTTGACGACTTGGTGGAAGGTGCCATCCCGCTGGATGAGGAAATCGTTAAAGCCGAGTTGCTGGTCACCACCGCCACCGCCTTTTCCGGAACGGGCACTCAGTCGGCGGGTCCGTTCACCCTCCATCAGGTGCTGGAAGATTGGACCACTGCGACCAGCTACGGCCTCTACGGCCCGCGCATCGGCACTCAGGTGGGTAGCAGCGTCGCCGCCATCAGCGGACTCGGGCAAGGCTCCACCACTTGGATCGATGTCACCTCCATCGTCCGCAACTGGCGGGCCGGCGCGGCGAACCACGGCTTCAACATCAAACCCGGCACGGGCGACGAATGGATGTTGTTCTGGCCCGGGACCTCATTTGGTGCGGATTTCCAGCCAAGGCTCCGGATCACCACCGCCGGTGGTTCCATCCCTAATGAGACTCCGTTCGAAAGCTGGGCGAAATCCTTCAGCAGTCCGGGCATCAACCTGGATTCCGACGATGACCGTGACGGCATCAGCGCCCTGATCGAATACGCCCTCGGCCTCAGCCCCGTCGCTGGCGATGTGCTTCCCGGCATCGTCCAAAGTGGCGGAAACATCAGCCTGTTATTCACCAAAGGTATCCAAGCAGCCGGCGATCCGCGGGTCGCCTACCGCATCATGAGCAGCACGGATCTCGTCGGATGGACCCCGGAAGCTTCCGCTGTGAACGGTTCAAGCGAGATCTCACTGAACCAGCCAGTGGGTGTCGGTAGTAAATTCTTCCGTCTGGAAGTTGTTTACACGCCCTGATATCACCAACCCGGGCGCGTCCGGATTTCCGGGCGCGCCTTCTTTTTTTAAATCAAGGATGATCATTTCGAAAGCCGCAACGATTCCGCCCATGAAGCCTTCCTGTCGCACTGCCGCGTCCGGGTTTGCCTTGGTGGCCACGCTGATGCTGACAATCATGTTGGTTGTCGTCGCGGTCGGATTGCTGGGTCTATCAACCATCGAACTCCGCAAGACCGGTGCGGCCGGCGCACAGGAAAAGGCCCGCGCGAACGCCCGGATCGCCCTGATGCTCGCGCTCGGCGAGCTGCAGGAGCACCTTGGTCCGGACCAGCGGGTATCGGCGGATGCCCGCGTGGCCTCGGGCGGCTCCGGCAGCCCGGCGCACCCCCACTGGGTTAGTGTTTGGAAAACAACACAGGACGACGGCACGTCATGGATCAAGCGCGACGCCGAAAAAGGCGGGCTCCGGGACGAGCGGCAGACTGCCGGCTGGAACGCCCGGGACGAGAAGATCGCCACACTGGTCAGTGGCAATGAAAACGGGATGTTCTATCAGGATCACGTGGCGGGCAGCACCGCCGACCTTGTTCCCTTGGTGGACAAGGGAAGCCTCGGTCCGGATGCCGATGCATTGGATATCGTGCGCGCACCGCGGGTGAAAATCGGCACCGCCGGCAAACCCGGGGGCGGATACGCTTGGTGGGTGGGAGACCTCGGCACCCAGGCCAACGTGGCGACGCGCGATGCCTCCCAAGGCACCGCCAACGGCGCTTATCACGCGCTGATGCTCGCGCAAGATGCGTCGTGGCAGGCATTCGGCCACCGGGAAATTGAAAACGAGGAACGCGCCAAGCTGGTCAGCGAGTCGCAGCTCGCGCTGGTCGAACCCGATCTGGGCGACCGCCGTTTCCATGATTTCACGGTATGGTCGGCAGGACTGCCCATCGATGTGAGGGAGGGCGGCTGGCGGCGCGACCTCACCGCGTTCCTCGAGAGCAGCGGCACCGTGCCGGATCTGAAAGCAGGGGAAATCACGCTGGCGGGTTTGAAAGACTCCGACAACATGTTGGGGCCAACCACCGCAGGCCAGGCGGAACGCTTCTCCGAAGTTTCTCCCAAATTCGGCCTGCTCCGCACTTGGGCGCGGCGGGCGGCGGATGCACCGCTAGGGAAACACAGAATGAAAAGCGAACTGGCGGACATGGCCAACGTGTCCCGCGGCAGTTCGATGTCGAAGGAAGTCGATTTCCGCGGCCGCACCGCCACCCACCTGATGCCGATTCTGGCCGAAGGGTCGCTTTATTACAACCTCAGCTACTATCCGCTAGTCACCCCGCAGCAGGGAAATCCCTACGGCATGCGCGTTCACTACTATCCGCGGGTCGCCCTGTGGAATCCCTATAACTTCGATCTGGAGGTGCCTCAATCCGCCGTGAACCTCCATATCAACGGTGCTAAATCAATCGAGGTCACGATGGAAAATGGCGAGAAACAGAACTACCGCATGTTCTGGGGGCTCGGCAACAACACGGCCACCGGTGGTTCCGTCCGCGGCAACATGTTCTTCAAAATGGAGGCCGCCACCATCAAGCCGGGCGAGACGCTGGTCTGGTCGCCCGCCAAAAACACGCCTTACGACGAGGCTAACATGGGAAACAACGTGCTCACCACCGGCGTGGGCCCCAGCTCGGCCCGCTCGTTCTATCAGGACAGGCGGGCCGACAACCAGGGATTGTTCCAGCTTCCTCCGCTCGTACCCGGCGTGCGTCCGCCGCCCGGCCTGCTCCAAGACAGGTTGCGGGGGTTGCCCGTCGAGTGGCGGGAAGTCGTGCCTGCACGACCTGCCGGTAACATTCAGAAAGCGGCCTATACCCAGGCCGATGACTACCGGGTCCAGTGGAAACCCTTCACCTCCGGTGTCCTCAATGCCACTTCCTTCAGGAATCTTCCGATGGGCCGCTTCGTTTCCTGCGCCTTCCAGTATGGCGACGAGGACGAGCTCCCGGTGGAATGGACCGCGCTCGATCCGGTTCCCTATTTAAAATCGACCCTCGCGAGCCCGCTGGTCACTACCATGCCGGACCGCCGCACCCGCGATGGATTCCGGCTCCGCTGGTTCCAGGAGACCGAGTCCAACGTTATCGGCTCCGGCAGTCTCGCGGGTCTACCCCATCTCGAGGACTCGCCGTTAGGGAACTGGAATATGCGCGCTTCCTGGTCCTTTCGGAATCCCTTCGACAACGTCACTGACATCGCTCCTCATTTCTTCGGCATCTATACCCGTGATCTGTTTGATGGAGACGTTGATTGGAGCAGCATGAATCCGCGCGCTTCCGGTGGTTCGTTCCTCGGCGACCCGTTCGATCAACCGGTGCGATCGCAGGCACCGCGCATCCTCTTCGACATTCCGCGCAAGGGCGCGGAAATCGCTTCGCTGGGAGCCCTCCAACATGTGAATTTCTCCGAGTTCATCTGGCATCCGACCTATGCCTTGGGGAATTCCCTCGCTGACCCGCGCATTCCGGCGCGCCACACCGAGCCAGACCGGGGCGATCCCATCAACAGCGACAAGGGCGGGTGGAATCAGGACAGCATCGGCCATGCGACTGACGGGCGTTCCAGCAATAACAACGGGGCCACCACCCACATCGACAACTGGGCATGGCATGCCCGTGATTTTCTGGTCCAGTCCGCGCTCAGCCAGACGCTGGTCTATGACCTCAGTTACGAGCTCAACCATTCGCTCTGGGATTCATATTTTCTATCAAGTGGGACGGTCCAACAGAAGCAGGCGTTCCTAGCCGATGTGGAAAACGCGCCGCTTCCCAACGGGCGGATGCGGCCCAATACGATGGCCGGCGAAGTCACCGCCGCCGACCTGTCTGATTATCATCGGGCGGCGTCGCACTTGATGGTGGACGGTGCTTTCAACGTGAACTCCACCCGCGTGGCCGCCTGGGAAGCGCTGCTGCTTTCCGGCATCGGCCAGCAGCATGGCGATGACGCCGTCGCCTTCCCACGCATCCTGAACGCGCCGGGCGGCGAATGGAATGGCAAGGACCCACGCGCCGACGCGGCATGGTCCGGACAGCGCGTGTTCACCCGTGCGGAGATCCGCAAGCTTGCCGAACAGATCGTCGTCGAAGTCGAGACGCGCGGCCCTTTCCTCGGGCTGGCAGATTTCGTCAACCGCCGGCTCACCGATGGAGCCGCCGGTAGGAAAGGCGCGCTGCAGGCCGCCATCGACCGCGCCGGATTAAACACCTCGTTCACCGCCGAATGGCCTTTGAACAACTCCACCAGCTTGCCTGACTACAGCCATATCGACAACATCAGCGACCCGACGCGCATGGAGCAGACGCTCAAGCCGGACAGCAATGCCTGGGGCGCGCTCGGCTTCCTCACCCAAGCGGACCTGCTGCAATTCATCGGCCCGGCGCTCAGCGCGCGCTCCGACACCTTCCGCATCCGCGCCTACGGGGAAAGCCTCGACGCGTCCGGCAAGGTGGCTGCCAGATCGTGGTGTGAAGCCATTGTCCAGCGCTCGCCGCAATACATCGATCCCTCCGATGACCTGTTGGAAACCGGGGCGGCGCTGAACGCACCTAACACGAAGTTCGGTCGCCGCTTCGAGATCGTTTCGTTCCGGTGGCTGAACCCGGGGGAAATCTGATCGGACGCGGGTTTTAATCAAGCGAAGTTGAAACGATGCCGCGACGGGTCAATTCGGCTTGAGCGCCGCGCGCACGAATGCCGGGCGATTGGTGGTGATGGAGAGTGCGCCGAGTTTTAGGAACTTCCGGGCGGTTTTCGGTTCGTCCACGGTCCAACAATGATACTCGAATCCCGCGCCGCGGATGGCGTTGATGTATTCCGAAGTCAGCCGGGCGTCGGCGCGCGAACTGAAGCCGTCCGCCTTGATCTCGCGGAGGGTGGCGAGAACCTCGTCCACCGAGGGCTTCAGCGGCGAGGCCTTCGCAAAAGACGAAAGCCAGCAGGCCTTGAACTGCGGTGCCTTCTCCTTCATCTCGCGGATCACCGGCGCGTTGAAGGAAATGATGACGATCTGGCTGGCTTTGAGTCCGGATGCCTCGATTCCGCGCAACAGCTCGGGTACGATCTCCGGGCCACACTTCACCTCGACGTAAAACATCTTCCCCGCCGGAACCGTGGCGGCGACTTCTGCAAAAGTCGGCATCCGGATGTCCTTCCATTTCGGATCCAACCACGCTCCCGCGTCCAGTGCGCGGAGTTCCTCCAGCGTGCTGGATTTCACGATCCGCTGGCTGCCGGAAACGCGCTGGGTGTCGAAATCGTGGATGCAAACGATCTTGCCGTCGGATGTCAGATGGAAATCCCCCTCGATGGCGTCGGCTCCCTGCTCCCACGCGAGTTCGAAGGCGGGCAGCGTGTTTTCCGGCGCGTCGTGGGACGCGCCGCGGTGGGCGACGAGAAACGGTTCCGCGGACAAAGGAGCGACTAACAGAATGTAGCCGAAAGTTAGAAGTTTTTTCATGGATAGCATTTCAATGCAGTGGAACCAGTGCGGGCTTGCCGCTGCGCTCGGCATGGGCGGCGGAGGGCGAGCTGTCCGTCAGACGCAGGCCGGTGATTTCGTCGAGCTGGAGCAGCAGGCTGGTGTCGGGATCGGCTCCCACGCGCTCCGGCACGGTGGCTTCCTCGCCCTGATAGCGCGGGATTTTCGAAACGCGGACGTAGTCGATCAGGCCGGTGAAATGGGAAGTCGCAGTGCCCGCGCCATCCACGTCGCCGCCGATGACCAGCGGCAGGTCGTTGCGCCGGCGGGTACCTTCGCGGGCATTGGAGGCGATCAGCTTGCCATCGAGATAGAGCCGCGCCTCACGACCGTCGTAGACCCCGGCGAGATGGTGCCATTGGTCCGGGCGGAGCATTCGCTTCGGCGCGGTGACGCTGAGGTAATTGTCACCAATGAAGATGCTGAAGGTCGGTTTTCCGTTAGTGACGAAGATTCCATAGTCGGATTCCTGCGCCTTGGTGACGAGACCGGTGCGGCCTTGAAAAAGATCTCCTTTGAATCGGCACTCGAGCGTCAGCGTTTCCCCGGGGTCGAAACTGTTGGAAGGCACCCGCAGGAAATCCTCGTGGCCGTCGAAGCGCAGTGCGCGGTTCGGCGCTTCGACCTTGCTTGTCGGGAAATTGACAGGCACGGCGAGCAGTCGCTTTGGAATCGTGTAGCGGAAACCCGGTGCGAGATATTCCGCTTCGAGCGTGAGCCTCGGGTCGCGGAACGATTCGTCGAGAGGGGAGCCGATGCGTGTCACCTGGAAATCGAGTTTGGCATTTCCACCGGGCTGGAGCGTGCCGTGGCGGTGGTCCGGAGAGAAGGTCCAGCGGCTGTCCTCGCTGTCCGCGCTGAGGGTGTAGTCGATGGCGCGAGTCGTCGGATTGGAGATTTCCAGATGAAAGGTCGAGTTGGCCGAGGCATCGTCTGCTAGATCGACCGCCGGTGCGAGAGCGAGGGCCTGCGAACCGAAAAGTTTGGTTTCCGCGATCAGGCTGCCGGTCATTTCGCGGGGGTCGAGCACCTTGCCGACCGGGATAGCAGCGAGGGAAATCCCCTGCTTGCGCACCGTCACCACGTCGTAGTGATGGAGATAACCGAGCGCCTCGCCGTAGGCGGGCACGTGGCCGCCGGTGGTGGCCAAGGTGATGTATTCGATGCCGTCGCGCGGGCCGTCGCTCCGCATCTGATGGACGTGCCCGGCGAAAACGGCCGAGACATTGCCTGCGGATTTCAAGAGTTCGTGCACGCGGTTCCAGTCGTCGCCGTAGCTGGCCTTGCCGGGACTGCCGAGCCAGCGCGGGTGATGGAGGAAAAGGAAAACGTGATTGGCCTCTTTGGTTTTCTTGAGCGTTTCACCCAGCCACTGGAATTGCTCCGGACTCATCTTCTGGGCATTTGGATCCTTGAACTCCTTGATGCCGGTCTCCGGATTCCCTTCGTCGGAATAAAGCACGATAAACCACGAGTCCTTGTGCTCGAAGGCATACCAAAGCGGGCCGAAGTGGGTTTCAAACAATGAGTCGTGTTCATCTTCCGGCCGGACCGCACCTTCCTCGCCGCGCCAGTAGGTGTCATGATTTCCCGCCACCGGAAACCAGGGGCTCGATAGGCGGCTCATCACGTCCTTGTATTCCTCGGCCTCGGCAATCCATTCGGTGCCATCGTTGTAACCTTGGATCAAATCGCCCACGGTGAGCACCAGATCGGGAGCGAGCAGATTCACGTCCCGCACCGCGTCGGCGAGTACGGCAACGCCTTCCCGCGGTCCACCCGTGCGGTCGCCAAAGACCGCGAACTGAAACGCGTCCTTTTCCTCCGGCAGCAGCAGCGTCGCTGCGCCCTCGCGCGAAGTAATGAATCGCTGCGGACCCGCGGATTCCGTCGGAAGTTTTCCACCGTGGGAATGGTGATGCCGGGTGTGTCCGACGTTCGGATTGACTGCTGTGGTCTGGCTGATCGCGGAATTCATGCTCGCCAGAATCGCCACGATAAGGGGTAGTCGTAATTTCATGCTTACGGGACTTTCTCCTCATTCTCCAACGGCACACGGTTGGAACTGTTTCAATATCGTAACCAACCTCAGGCACGAAATGCAAGAGGTCGCGTGGCCAAGGGGCGTTTGTCGGATGAATCGACGGCGGGCAGGCACCCGGCGGGCGGCGTTCATTTTTCCAGCCGAATGGCCGTGGAGCGGCCGTGGGCGTCGAGGCCTTCGATGCGGGCGAACTCCTCGACCACGGACAACGATTTGGCGACGGATTTTTTGTCGAGTCGGACGATGCTGGTGCGGCGCTGGAACTGGTCCGCGCGGAGGCCGGAGAAGGAGCGGCCGGCACCACCGGTGGGCAGGGTGTGGCTCGGACCTGCTAGAAAATCGCCGACGGCCACCGGCGAGTCGTTGCCAAGATAGATGGCACCGGCCGTGCGGATGAGCGGCAGCCAGCGGTCTTCATCGGCGGTGATCAGCGAAAGGTGCTCGGGTGCGAAGGCGTTGGAAATCGCCACGCCTTCTTCGAAGGATTTGACCTGCAGCAGGAAGGTGCCACTTTTGAGAACTTCGCGAATGATTTTCTGGCGGGAGAGCGTGGGCAATTGGCGTTCGATGGCTTTCACCACTTTGGCAAGCAGCGCCTTGGAATCGGTGGCGAATCCGACGATGCTGTCGCCGCCGTGTTCCGCTTGGGCGAGGATATCAGCGGCGATGAAATCGGCGTTGCCGGTCTTGTCGGCGAGGATGAGAATCTCGCTCGGGCCGGGCAGCAGATCGATTGAAACCGCGCCGACGAGTTGGCGTTTCGCCTCGACGACGAAGCTGTTTCCAGGGCCGAAGATCCGGTCTACGGGGCGGATCGAGCGGGTGCCTAGGGCGAGTGCGGCGATCGCTTGGGCGCCGCCGATTTTCACCGCCTCGGTGACGCCTGCGGCTTGCAATGCGTATAAAAGCGCTGGATTCACCGATCCATCCGGCCCGCAGGGAGTGGCGGCGAGGATTTCGGGGACTCCGGCGGCTTGGGCGAAACCGGCGGTCATCAACGCGGTGGAAACCAGCGGGGCCTTGCCTCCGGGGACGTAAACGCCGACCCGGTCAAACGGCGTAAAGCGCTCGCCGACCGTCGCCCCTTCGGCATTTTTTGCGGACCAATCCTTGCGCAAACTCCGTTTCGCGAACGCGTGGATGTTTTTTAAAGTCCTTGCCACCGCGATTTTAGTGGCTGGGGTGACAGCCTGCTCGGCGGCGGCGAATTCCGCCTCGCTGACGAAAAGGGATTTTGCGGTGAGAGTGGCTCCGTCGAAACGTTTGGTGAACTTGAACAACGCCTCATCACCCTTGGCGGCGACATCGGCGATGATCTCGGTGACCAAATCACGCACGCCCGGCTTGGGGAGGGCGCGGCGGTTGAGGCGGCGGACAAAGGACGGATACCCGGTATCGTTGTAGCTGAGAATCTTCATGCCGTGTGGGAGCGCAGGAACATGGCTGCGGAAAAGTCGTTCGCCAAGCCCGATCCTGCGGGAATCTTCGTCACATCAACCACAGCACCGCGACCTGCGCCACGAGGATGCGCAGCAGCATCGTGAGCGGATAGACATTCGCGTAAGCGAGAGCCGGGTAGTCCGAGTCGGTCAGCTTGTTGGCGAATGCCAGCGCCGGAGGGTCGGTCATGCTGCCGGCCAAGACGCCGGAGAGTGTGAGGTAATTCAACTTCATCCATTTTCTGCCAATGATGCCGACAATGAGCAACGGCACGGTCGTCACCGCCGCGCCCAGCATCATCCATTGCAGACCGGTGGCGGAGAACGCGGTTTCAGCGAATTTGCCACCCGCGCCGAGGCCGACGCAGGCGAGGAAAAAAATGATGCCCAGCTCGCGGAAGGCGGTGTTCGCATTGATCGGCATGTGGATCACCAGCGGGCCGATGCGTCCCATGCGGCCCATGAGGATGGCGACAATCAAGGGACCGCCCGCCAGGCCGAGACGCAGTGGCACCGGCAGGCCCGGGAGATTCCATGGATAGAGGCCGACGAAAATGCCGATGGTGATGCCGAGGAAGATCGAGGCGAAACTGGTTTCATTCAATTGTCTGACCGAGTTGCCTAACACCTTCGCCGCCTGCTCGATCGCGGCTTCCTCGCCCACCAGGTTGAGCATGTCGCCGAATTGCAGACGCATGTTGGGCATGGCGGTTAGAATCATGTCCTGGCGGCTCACGCGGCTGACGGTTACGCCGAAGCGCTGGGTGATTTCCGTGGCGAGAATGGTTTTGCCGATGACGGCCTTGTGGGTCACGATGATGCGCTTGGAGATCACATTGCCCGGGGTTTTGCGCAGGTCTTCGTCCACGCGGGTGCCGATGCCAAGGCCCACGCGGTGCAGTTGTTCGGTCGGCCCCACGGTTAGAATCAAGTCGCCGAGTTGCAGCACCGTCTCCGGGGACGCGCCCTGGGTGGTGGTTTCTCCCTTGCGGCGGATGCGCGAAACGACCACGCCTTCGTTGCCGAGACCTGGCACGTTTTGGATTTGCTGGCCGGCGAGGTTCGGGTTCTCCACCACGTAGGTGACGCGCTGGATTTCGCTGATTCCGGCGGCCATCTCTTGTTGGAGCAGGAGCAGTTCTTTTTTCGGGTCGATGCGGAAACCGGCCCGCAGCAGCAACATTGCGAGGATGATGCCAAGCACGCCGAACGGGTAGGCGACCGCGTAGGCCATCGCCGAGAGGCTGGCCTGTTGGGCGCCGTCCGCAGCGGTGACCATCGCCTGTTGCGCGGCACCGAGCGACGGGGTGTTGGTGGTGGCTCCCGAGAAGACGCCGGACATTACGCCGGTTTCCCAACCCATCCAGCGACCACCACCGAAGACGATCAGACCGCCGAGCACGATCACCAGAATGGCCAGCGCGTTGAGTTTGAGCCCGTCTTTTTTCATCGAATTGAAAAACCCGGGGCCTAACTGAAGTCCCACCGTGAAGACGAACAACGCGAGGCCGAACTCCTTGAGAAAGGATAACAACTCGGGCTCCAGCGTCAGCCCCATGTGGCCGAGCATAAGTCCGCTGAACAACATGCCGGCGACCCCCAGCTTGATGCCGCGCACCTTGATCGAGCCGAGCAGCAACCCGAGAATCGCGGTGAAGGAGATCACGAGGATCGGCTCCGCATGGGGGGAAATTTCCCGAATATTTTTCAATAGTTCGATCACGGATGTGACCCTGCCAGAAATTCGACCGGATTCACAACGCAGGATCTGCGCAAATCCAAGCGCCGATCAGCGCTGCGCCGGAAAGGCGAAGGCGCTCGTGATGGAAGGAGGCACCACACTCTTGTGGTGCAAGCGAATGGGTGGCCATTGCGAAGCGCGAGGCTCTTCACCCATGACTCTCCATTCTCATCCACGACAGAAGTGTCGTGGCTCCTCATCCGCGCAGCCAGATCGATTTCAAATACGGCTCGCCGGTGAAATCTGCGGGCATCGGCGAGTGGCGGGGGCTCATCGGGCGGTGGATCGCGTTGCGCAGTTGACGTTGAAAATCGTTGAGCGGGAGGTTGCGGCAATTGGTGGAACAAAGCAGCCAGCCATCGGGTGTTAGAATGTCGGCGGCGAGGGCGGCGAGCTCGCCGAAATTCTCCTCCACGCGGAAGACCTTGCCCTTTTCATCGCGCGAGAAGGTCGGGGGATCGAGCACGATGCCGTCGAAGGTCCGTCCTTGTTTTGCGAAGCGGCGCAGCCAGTGGAAGGTGTCGCCCTTGCAAAAATGGTGCGCCGCCGGATCCAGCGCGTTGTGGGTGAAGTTGCGTTTGGCCCAATCGAGGTAGGGTTGTGATAGATCGAGCGTGGTGGTTTCCGCGTCGGCCATCGCCGCGGCCACCGAGAAGGCGCCGGTGTAGGCGAAGGTGTTGAGCAGGCGTTGGCCCGGGCCCATCAGCTTGCGGACTTCGGCACGGTTGTCGCGTTGATCGAGGAAAATCCCCTGCGAGTAGCCGGATTGGAATGA
>JBBECN010000074.1:16682-33966 GCA_040881795.1 Akkermansiaceae bacterium | reverse complement strand
GAAGGCTCGATCAACGTGAAACGCGCGCTCGCCCGCTCCTGCAACACTTGGTTCTATCAAGTCGGGATCGACGTCGGCCCCTCCGCCTTCCTCAACCTGTCACGCCGCCTCGGATTCGGCGAGCGCAGCGGGCTGCCGCTCATCGGCGAGACTCCCGGCCTCGTCCCCAGCGACGAGTGGATGTTGAAACATGAAAAGCGCCGCATCCTCGATGGCGACACCGCCAACCTTTCCATCGGCCAGGGCAGTCTGTTAGCCTCGCCGCTGCAAGTCGCCCAAGCGATGGCCGGCATCGCCAACGGCGGTGCCTTGCCGAAGTTGCAACTCATCCGCCAGGTGCAGGACACCCGTGGGCGCGTGGTTCAAGCCGCGATTCCCGAACGCAAAACCTGGCTCGGCGTCGATCAGGATGCGGTTAGAATCGTGAGGAAAGGCATGAGCGACGTGGTCAACGCGGGCGGCGGCACCGGCCAGAGTGCCGGCCTCAGCTACACCAGGCTTTGTGGGAAAACCGGCACCGCACAATGGGGGCCTAAGTCCCAGAACCAGCGCCTCGCCTGGTTTGCCGGATTCCTGCCCGAGGACAATCCTCGCTACTCATTCGCCGTGCTTTACGAAGGCCGCCCCAATGAGAAGGTCTCCGGCGGACGCATGGCAGCACCGATGGTAAAAAAATTCTTCGAAGGCATCAAAAACGACATCAAGGACACCATCGCCCCGCCGCAGAGGGCGTTGATCGTCATCGACGAATCCGAACTCTCCGCCGAGGACGGAGACATCCCCAAAGCGATTCCCAAGGATCCGGATGCCGAAGGCGACGTGCTGACCGCCGAAGAGCTTGAAGCCAGCGAGTCGCCCGGTGGTGTCGGCATTCTTCGGGCGCTGCCTGTGGAGCCATTCATCGCGGATGAAGAAATGGAAGAAGAGCAACTTGAAGAAGAGCCCCGCGCCATCCGCGCGATCCCCGTGGGCGACGATGAAGTCATCCAGGAGGGTGCCGAGGAACCGTAACCCGGAATGGACCAAACCGATGCACATACCGACACTGATCTCCCGCAAGCGCGAAGGTGAAGAACTCTCCACCGGTGAACTCCGCAAGCTCATCGATGGCTACACCAAGGGCGAGGTCCCGGACTATCAGATGTCCGCCTTCGCCATGGCGGTTTTTTTCAAAGGCATGACCCCGGTGGAAGTCGCCGCGCTCACCCGCGCGATGATGGAAAGCGGCGATTGTTTCAGCCACCGCCCCGGCCATCCGCCGGTGGTCGATAAACATTCCACCGGCGGCATCGGGGATAAAGTCTCGCTGATTCTCGCGCCGCTCGTCGCCTGCACCGGCTGCTGGGTGCCGATGGTTTCCGGCAGGGGACTCGGCATCACCGGCGGGACGCTGGACAAACTTGAATCCATTCCCGGATTCAAAGTCGGCGTTTCGCTTGCCGCCGCCGCCGCCCAACTCGAACATCTCGGCGTGGTGATGATGGGCCAGACCGACCGCTTCTGCCCGGCAGACAAAAAACTCTACGCCCTCCGCGATGTCACCGGCACCGTGCCATCGATCGCCCTGATCACCGCCTCCATCATGTCCAAGAAATTGGCGGAAACGCTCGATCGCCTTGTGCTCGATGTGAAATATGGATCCGGCGCATTCATGCAAACCAAGGCCGATGCCGAAGCGCTCGCCGCCAGCATGATCGCCGTCGGCAAGGAAATGGGCGTCGAAGTCCATGCGGTTTTAAACCCTATGAACGAACCCCTTGGCCGCGCGGTGGGGAATTCCCTCGAAGTCATCGAATCCCTGGAATGCCTCGACGGTGGCGGCCCTCCGGACTTGCGGGAAATCGTCCTCGATTTATCCGAAAAAATCGCCGGGGTTCCGCGCGCGGAGCTGGAAAAACTGCTGGACGACGGCAGCGCCCGCCGCCGCTTCGAGCAGCTCGTCGCTGCCCAAGGTGGCGATCCTGCCGACTTGCCGCGTCTCGCGGAAATTCATCAAGCGCCGATCATCCGCGACGTCATCGCATCGCATGGCGGCTTGGTTTCCCGCGTCGATGCCGGATTGGTCGGCCAAGCCGCGCTGCAACTCGGTGCCGGCCGCGCCAAGGCCAGCGATGGGGTGGATTTTGCCGTCGGCTTCGATCAAATCGTCAAATGCGGCGAGACGATTCACGCCGGCCAAGCGGTTTGCCGGATTCACGCACGCACCGCCGTGGATTTCGACATGGCGGAGGCGATGATTGAAAAAGCGGTGAAAATCTCGGCACATTGAGTGATTTTCCCTGTTGCCAAAACCTCCAGCCCCGGTTTAGGTTCCGCCCGCCGCAAGGTAAAAAGCCTCATAGTGTAATGGTAACACCCCGGATTTTGATTCCGTTATTCTAGGTTCGAGCCCTAGTGAGGCTACTTGTATCAAGTATTAATTCTTAGTTGCTTAAGTAATATGGCCTCCATGTTTTCGCTAGAAAAACACGGGTTTGAATGGTCGGAATTGCACGAATCAGAACGGCACTGAAGAGACTTTTCCTGTTTTTCACCGATACCAACCGCACCTTCACCATTGCCCACGCGGCGACTGGTATCTCCGGCCCACTCGCTAATCTGGTGTTGGACACCAGCGGATTCCTATCAGGTTCACTGCGGTTCTTAGGGATTTCAAGGAAATGAGCGAGGAGCGCCGAAACGAGCTTGTCGCCGCCGTTGAGGTCATCTCCGGGTAAGGATTCGAATACTGCAAACGCAAAATCCAATTTCGGGATTCCGCACTGAAGCCGGTCATGGAATTTGTCTGAACGCTCTCCGCCCCCGTGGGCAGCGAGGCCCGGAAGAATTGAAGAACCAAGAATCTGGCGATTCTGGACAAGCTCGATGCCACGCTTGCAGGCCCATGAGTGGAAAAAAAGACATCCACCATCGTTGGCCAGATGCATCGCGGCTTGCTTGATGGTTTTTAAAAATTAACGTTGGCCAATGGGGATGTGGCAGGCGGTTTCGTGCGCGTGGATTTGGCTTGCGGTCCTGGTGGGGATTTCTACCGGGAAAGAGGGGCCGTCGGAATGGATTCATCATGCATGGCAGACCGATGAGGGATTGCCGGACAACAGCGTGACGGGCATCTTGCAAACAAGGGATTCCTACCTCTGGGTGGCGACTCGCGGCGGGTTGTTGCGCTTTAACGGCGTGGATTTCACCACGATACCGCTGCCATCGCTGCCGGATATTTCCAACCGTGTCATCCGCGCGGCATTCTTGGATTCTCAAGGGCGGGTGTGGGTGGCCATTGAGCGGGGGCAGGTGGTTTGCCTGGACCCGCAGGGAGTGCGGACGTATGGCCGGGAGGAGGGAATACCAGATCGGTTCGTCAGCGCAATGGCGGGGGACAAGGATGGTGCCGTCTGGGTGGCCTCATCAAACGGACTCACGCGCATTCAGGACGGGCAATGCACGGATTTCGGTCATTCCGAAGGGTTTCCCCGCAGCGGAGGACTTAGCCGGGTGGTCGCCGACACTGCGGGGGAGGTTTGGTATTCGCGCGGTGGTGAGCTCGGTGTGTGCCGTGATGGCAAGCTGGTGAGAGTGCACAGCTTTGGGGATACGGCGGTGGAAATATGCGGTGCGGCCGCAGCCGGCCTGTGGATCTGCGCCGGGCAGCGCGTGCTCAGGTTCACCGAGGGGAGCGAGCCGGTGGAAGCCGGACGGCTCCCCGGAAACGCGGTGCCGAGATTCTTGTTAGAGGATCGTTCGGGGGCGCTCTGGATTGGCACGGCGACCGACGGTTTGTTTCGCTTCGATGCGGGGATTATGGAAAAGGTGCCCACCTCGCACGAGGAGATCGAGTGCCTGAGAGAGGACCGTGAGGGAAACATCTGGGTGGGCACCAATGGCGGAGGATTGAATCGAATCCGCCCGCGAGTGATGGTGTTGATCGGGCGCGAGGCAGGGCTGCCATCGGACTCGGTGCGCTCGGTTTGCGAAGACTCCGCGGGCGGACTCTGGGTGGTCATGCAGGACGGCTCCCTGGTGCGGTTTGTGGACGGAAGCTGGACCGTGATGGATGCCGAAATGGGTTGGGCCGGCGGAGAAGCCACTTGCGTGACGGCGGATCGCGGGCAGGGCGTTTGGGTGGGCAGCCGCAGTCGCGGGTTGCATCACTTCAAGCAAGGCAAATGGCAGTCATGGTCCCGCACGGAAGGATTGTTCGGCACTTCGGTGCGCTCGATTCTTGCCGCCAGCGATGGGAAAATCTGGATTGCCTGTGACTTCCCGCGACGGCTGCAATATTTCCACCAAGGGAAAATCCACTTGATCGAAATGCCACCGGGTTTGTCCGCAGTCCGCTCGATTCGCGCCCTAACGGAAGCTGCGGATGGGACGATCTGGATTGGCACTGCGGGAGGAGAGTTGATGAGGGTGGCCGGAGACCAGCTGATCCACGAGCCCGCCACTGGCAAGATGGCTCCCATTTCCATCCGGTCCCTTTATGCCAGCCCCGATGGTGCGATCTGGATCGCCCATGCCGGTGCGGGGGTGGGCGTTTGGAAAAATGGCAGCCAGACACGGATCACCCGCGCTAAAGGATTGATTGACGACCATGTTTCCCAAATTCTAGCAGATGAGCGGGGTTCAATGTGGATCGCTGGAAACCGCGGATTGTTCCAGACGAGCATGCCGGAACTGAAAGAAGTTGCAGCAGGGCGTGTCACTCGTCTGCGCGCACGGGTTTTCGGAAGGGCGGAAGGCTTGGCCGGCTTGCAGGCAAGTTTCGACTACTCGCCATCGGCCTGCAAGGGGCGGGATGGGCGATTGTGGTTCGCGATGCGTAACGGTCTGCTGATGGTGCGCCCGGAGAAAATCCCGGAAAATCCGGAGCCTCCCCCCGTGGTGCTGGAACAGGTCACGGTGGATGATCGGGTCGCCGCGGTTTACGATGGGAAATTCGCCGCACCCGTCCCGGCCGACGGGCAGCTCCTGGAGTTGGGCGGTGCCGTTGCCGCACTGCGTCTGCCTCCCGGACACAACAAGCTGGAGTTTAAATTCGCGGCGCTCAGTTTCGCCTCCCCGGAAAACGTCCACTTCCGCTATCAACTTCGCAACTTCGATCAAAAGTGGATCGAAGCCGGCACCCAAAACAGCGCGACCTATCCCCGCCTGCCTGGCGGCGACTACCAATTCCGCGTCCTCGCCTGCAACAATGCGGGGGTCTGGAATGAAACCGGCGCATCGCTCCGGCTGGTGGTGGACCCCTTTTATTGGCAGACTTGGTGGTTCCGTGTCTTGGCGGTCACTCTGTTCACCGCAGTGGTGATCGCCATCGTGCTCTACCTTTCTTTCCGCCGCCTCCGAGATCGCATGCGCGCACTCAAACAACAGGCTGCGCTCCATCGTGAGCGAGCGCGCATTGCCCGCGACATGCATGATGAAGTCGGTGCCAAGCTCACCCGGCTTTCCCTACTCAGCGACATGGCGGCCGCGGGTTCCACTCTGTCACCGGATGCCAATGCCGATGTGCGGGAAATTTCTGAAACCGCCCGTGAAACCATCCTCGCCTTCGATGAAATCGTGTGGGCCGTCAATCCCCGCAACGACACGCTCGGGGATCTCGTCAATTACCTCTGCCGGCATGCCGAGGAATTTTTCGAAGGCAGCGCCACCCAATGCGTCTTCGATCTGCCGAAGGCGATTCCGCCCGTGATGTTGCCCACCGAAGTGCGCCACGGGGTTTTCCTCGCCGTGAAGGAGGCCCTCACCAATGTGGCGAAATCCGCCGCCGCCGAGCAAGTTGGCGTGCGTCTGATCGTCCATCCCGCCGCCTTTGATCTGGTGATCGAAGACGACGGCTGCGGCTTCGATCCCGCAGCACCCGCGAGCCGCCCCGGAGGCGGCAACGGACTCTCCAACATGCGCGAACGCATGCACGGCATCGGCGGCCGTTTCGAGTGCCAAAGCCACCCTGGTGGCGGCACCCGCATCATCTTCCACGTGCCCATCCGGCCCAGTATGCTCTGATTTTCCAAACCCCATCGCCACCTGAAAACCCGGCCCGCTGTCGTCACTTTGTCCGACTATCCACCATCCACCTCCTACGGCACGCTGCGCCATCATGCAGCCAACCGCGGAACAAATGGGAGATCATGACAGACAGCTCGCAAGCTACTTGTCTCCTGCCATGATCAAAGTCTCCATTGTCGAAGATGATGCCAAACTCCGCGAAACCATGGTCCGCTATTTCGCCGGTCAATCGGATTTCAATTGTCTTTGCACCTACCCGGACGCCGAGACCGCCCTCGCCGAGATTCCGCAAAACCCGCCCGACGTGGTGCTGATGGACATCAACCTGCCCGGCATGAATGGCATCGAGTGCGTCGCCCTCCTGCACGCCGCCCTGCCGGAGCTCAAGATCATCATGCTCACCGTCTTCGAGGATAGCGAACGCGTCTTCAACTCCCTATCCGCTGGGGCCTTCGGCTACCTCGTCAAAAGCAACCGCCCCACCAAAATCCTGCAGGCCATTCGCGACGTTTACGAAGGTGGCTCGCCGATGTCCGGGCACATCGCACGGATGGTCGTGCAATCGTTCGAACGACGAAACCCCACCGAGGATGAAACCGCCTCCCTCACTCCGCGCGAACTCGAAGTGCTCCATGGATTGTCCTGCGGCCAGCCCTACAAGCAAATCGCCGTTGACTTGGGAATCAGCCTCAGCACCGTCCGCACCTATATCCAGCGCATCTACGAAAAACTCCACGTCCACAGCCAGACCGAGGCCGTGATGAAATACGCCCGCCGCCGCGACGACCGATTTCCTTGAGCCACGCGCCCCCGCCACCGTGTCGTCACTTTATCCGACTACACAGCGCGTCGGATCTCGTCACTATTCATAAGATTCAATGGATAAGACCCATTTCCATCGGATCATTTCAGCGTGAACTGTATCACCCGATTTTCATGAAAAGCCCAATCCATCATTCCCGTCCCGGCTTCACCTTGGTCGAACTGCTTGTGGCGATCACCATCATCGTGGTTCTCGCCGCGCTCACGGTGATGGGTTTTACCCGGATGAGAGCCGCCGGCGACCGCGCCACCACCACTGCCGTGCTCCGCCAGCTGCAACTTGCCAATCACTCCTACGCCTCGGATCACAACGGCCAATATGTGCCCATTTCCAGCATGGATGAAAATCAAAACCGGGTTAACGACTGGTACCAGAGTTCGGTATTCCTTTCTTATCTAACGGGAGATGCGACCGCGCTCAACAATAGCCAGACCGTGACCACCAAGGTTCCGGAAAGCGTGCTGGATCCCATCGTGGTCCGCTCGAAGAAGCGCTTGTGGGACAAGCTCTTCGCCAGTTATGGCTACAACTCGGTGGGCATGCCGACGTTGGCCCCGGGCGTGGATCGATCTTTCAAAGTCGGCCAAGTCACCAGCCCGTCCCGCACGGCCTCGTTCATCAGCGCCACGGATTGGATCGTCAGTTACAATGGCCGCTTCCTGTGGGAGGCGGATCCGGTTGAAGGGAAAACCACCAACCAAAGAGTCGCCTACCGCCACGGTAACAAGGCCATCGTCGTCTATTACGATGGCAGCTCGGGTGTCGTCAGCCCGGGCGATATCCGCGACATCGATAAAAAAGGCGGTGCCGCCCATCCCTTCTGGAAAGCGAATCAACAGTAAGCCCCGAGGATAACCTTCAGACTCTTCAAACTCTTCCTCCACCATGAAGCCAACCCACGCCCTTCGCGCATTCCTCGTCGGGACTACACTTCTCACCCTATGCACCACCGCCAAAGCCCAGACCATTTGGACTGGGGATGGTGCCAATGGGCTCTGGACCACGCCGGAAAACTGGGATCCAAGCGCCAATCCGGCATCCGGTGCGGCAATTCAATTCGATGGTTCGACCGCGCTACAACTCAACAATACCCTCGGCACGGCACGCACCATCGGCTCACTGACCTTCACCGCCGATCAAACGGCTTCAGTCACGATCAATACCGTGGTCGGAACCCCGCTCACCTTCAATCCGGGCACCATCATCAGCGTCGCCGCAGGCGACCACAAATTTGTCGGCACCGGCACCGGATCCTCTGGAACAAGCCGCGACCTGCTCTTCGGGGGCGCCGCAGGTGACACCTTTACCTTCGATATCGTCAGCGGTGCCAGCTTTGAAATCCAAGGCCGAGTCGGGAGTAATGCGTCCAGTTCTGGCTTCGTGAAAACCGGAACCGGCACGCTGATTTTCTCCGGAAACAGCGGGGGAAGCGGCGCGTGGCAGCACAGCTTGGGGGCCGGATTCCAAATTCAAAATGGCGCCTTGCGCTTTGCCGCCCAAACTGCGGGGGGAAACACCGCCAACAACTACATCGTGTCCAGCGGTGCCGCGCTCGAACTGGTCGGCGGTTTCACCCAGTCGATCGGCAATGGCACTTACACACTCAATGGCACCGGCATCGGCAGCACCGGTGCCCTCCGCAGCATCAGCGGAAACAATACGATCAGTGGCACCGGCACGGGCGGCGTCGACCTTGCCACCAACTCCAGCATCGGCGTGGATGCCGCTTCTTTGATCATCAATCAGATCGTGAAAGGCTCCGGCAGCCTGACCAAGGTTGGCGGTGGTAATCTCACCCTTTCCGGTGCCAACACCTACACCGGCACCACCATCATCAGCACCGGCACGCTGGAAGTCCAGGGCTCGGTTGCCACCAGTTCCAGCATCACCAACAACGCCGCTCTCATTTTCAACAGCGGCGCGGCACAGTCTTACGGCAATGCCATTGGCGGCAGCGGTAGCCTCACCAAGCAGGGTGCCGGCACCCTCACCCTCAACGCCACCAACAGCTACACCGGTATCACCACCATCAGCGCAGGCACGCTGGAAGTCCAGGGCTCGGTTGCCACCAGTTCCGGTATCACCAACAACGCCGCCCTCATTTTCAAAAGCGGCGCGGCACAGTCTTACGGCAATGCCATCGGCGGCAGCGGCACCCTCACCAAGCAGGGTGCCGGAACCCTCACCCTGAGCGCCAACAACAGCTATTCCGGCACCACCACCATCAGCGAGGGCGTTCTGAAAATCGGCAACGGCGGCACCACCGGCACGCTGGGTGCCAACAGCCACACCTCCATCGCCTCAGGTGCGGAGTTGCAAATCGATCACAGCACCACCAATTTTGGCTATACATACACTGGTGCACTCTCCGGTGATGGCACGGTGAACGTTCTGTCCTCAAGACGGTTCAACTTTCAAAACAACAACCAGAACGCCAGCGGAAACCTTTCGTTTGTCGTGAATGGGATTCTCGGTATCAATACCCCCTCCGGTGTGACCAGTGTTCATCTCGGTGCGCTCAGCGGCTCCGGAACCATCCAACGCGCGGGAGCCACCCCTAATCCGCCGCTGACGGTCCCGACGGTGCTGACGATTGGCGGTAAAAACACCAGTTCCACCTACTCTGGCAACATCGCGAGCGTTGTTGAATTTGCCATCGATAAAGTCGGCTCCGGAACGCTCACCTTCGCGGGCACAGCCAGCCACGGTGGCGGCACCACCGTCTCCGCCGGAACCCTGCTCGTCAACGGCTCACTCGGCAACTCCGCGGTCACGGTCAATCCGTTGGCAATTATCGGTGGCACCGGCTCGATGGGTGGCGGCCTCACTGTCGCCGCGAACTCATTCCTCAAAGTCGTGGATCTCGCTGATGCGCTTGCCGTTGCCGGCACCGTTACCTTCGGCAGCGGTTTCGGCATCGCCAACCTGCTCGGCATCAACTGGGACGACCTGGACCTCAACACGCCTTACACCGTGCTTTCCACCACCCAGACCTTCGGGGAAACGGACACCGCCAATTTCGGCCCTGCCAACGCCGCTGCAGTTGGCAACACCGGCCGCCAAGCCTATTTCACCAATGGCAGTCTCGCCGTCGTCGTCATCCCCGAACCCCGCGCCGCCCTGCTCGGCGGCCTCGGCCTGCTCGCCCTGCTTCGCCGTCGGCGGAGTTGATCGAAGATTTCTCTCTCCATTTCCACGATACAAAAATCCATTGCTCATCACAAAAACCGAAAATCCATGAAACAACTTAGATTCAGTCTCTTTGCCACGAGTTCTTCCGCCCACCGCGCTGCCAGCATGCTTGGTCCCGTCGTCTCGCTGGTGCTCGCCGTCCCCGCCTTCGCTGTCGATACCACCGGGGTCACTAACACCTACAATGGCTCAGTCGCCGCCAGCGGCCTCAGCACCAGTGCCAACTGGAGCGCGGGTTCGCCGTTCAGCGGCACCGGAGCTGGAGCCTACGCGGATCTACTCTTCACTGCAGCTGAAAGCGGTTCCACCTTCACCGCATCGGGGGGGGCGAGTACTTTCATGAACGCCGAGTCGTTCAACGTCACCAACGGCAACAGCTATACGCTTCAGATCAACAGCACCACAGCCGCCCGCTTCAACGTCGGAGCCACCTCGAATACCGGCGCGGCACTCGTCGTTCTTCCGTTTATCAACAGCGTCTCCGGCGTTGAGCAGGACTTGATCTATCTGTCCGGTGGTTCTGACCTCACCTTCAACGCCACCAACGCCAATGGCGGCACTGCCGCAACCCTGCCAATCCTCCAGGCTGGCAATTTCAATGTGGGCGCTGATTCAGTTCTGACCATTAACTCGGCCATCACCGGGACCCCCGCCATCACCATCAATGGCAGCGGCACCACGATTCTCAACGGTACGAACACCTACAGCGGCGCAACCACCGTCAACAGTGGCACGCTTGAAATCGCCGGCACCCATGCTGGAAACGGCGCGATCACTCTCTCGAATGGCCTTCTAAAAATTTCCGGCACTCGTTCCGGGACCGGCTCCACCACCGTTCGGAACGGCACGTTCGAAATTTCAGGCACCAATGCCGGGACCGGCTACACGGTCTCCGATACGGTGGATGGCGGTGAACCCTTGTTGAAGCTCAGTAATCTCAATGCGTTACCCGTGGCCGCAAAAATCACGGGCTCTACAAGTAGTCTAAGAGATGGAAGCGTCGATCTCGCGGTGGCCGGTGCTTACACGATGAGTTCGTTTGAAACCGGCAACATCACCTTTACCACCTCCAGCGGCAGTCCGACCACGCTCACCTTCACGGATCCCAGCAAAATTACAACCGGTAGCAATGGCGGTCGGATCGTTTTAAATAACTCTGCCAACCTGAACCTGGTGTTCGGAAACGCCGCAGATGATACCTTGGACATCGGTTCGGATACGGCTGGGACTGTGACCTTCAACTCTGTTGGCAATACCAAGATCAGCGGCGGTGTGATCAGCACTGGGTCCGCCGTCCGCAATCTCGTGAAGGGCAGCGCCGGGATGCTCACACTTGAAGAAGCGAGCACTTACGCCGGAAGCACCACGATCAATAGCGGCATCCTGCGGCTGGGCAACGCGCTTGCCATCCCCGGCGGCATCGGCGCGACCGGCGGCACCAGCAACCTGATCTTCAACAGCAACTCCGGAATCCTCGGCCTCACCGCGGCCAGCGGCGACTTCCTGCGCACGGTGGGAACCGGCCCCGAGCAGGTCACGGCGAATCCAACGGCAGACGCTGCATTAACACGAAGCATGGGTTTCGCCGCCTACGGAGGCGATCGCGTGGTGGACTTCGGGGCGTCGATCCAGCTGTCTGCGGCTTCACTTGCAGGTCGCAATTTGGTCCTCGGCGCCGGCAACTCCGACAGCAAGGTCACTTTGATTAACGATATCAATCTTGCCGGATCTTCCCGCACCATCCTCGTGAACGACGGCTCAGCCGCCGTGGATGCCGAGCTCTCCGGAGTGCTCGACAGTGCGACTGCCACACTCGTTAAAACCGGCGCCGGCACCCTCGCGCTCACGGGAACGAACAGCTACGGCAGCACCAGCGGCGGGACCCAAGTCCTCGCCGGCACCCTACTCGTTGACGGAGACTCTCTGTCAAACACCAGCAAGCTCGTCATTGACGGCGGCAAGGTGGCATCGACTGGCACGGAAACCGTGGACACCCTGTTTTTCGGCGAGGTCCAACAGATCGCCGGAACCTGGGGTTCCAGCGCGTCCACCGCTTTGCTTGCGTTTCAGGATGACACGCGTTTCTCCGGAACCGGGGTGGTGGTTGTGACGACGAGTCCAGTCACCGGCGATGACTACACCACCTGGGCCACTTCCTTCGGTCTTGAAAACCCCTGGGTGACCTTGGGCAACCCCACCCTCAATGGCGAGCCGACTGCGGATCCCGATGGCGATGGCGTCACCAACAACGAGGAATACGCCTTCGGTCTCAACCCGACCTCCGGCGCCTCCTCCAACCCGATCACCACCCAGCTCGACAAAACCACCGGCAAGTTCAGCTACACCCGCCGCGCCACTCCGGCCACCACCGAGCTCGCATACACCGTGACCACCTCGGTCGACCTGAGTGCGTGGCCCATCGATGCTGCCGCAACCGCAGGCCAAGCCGTCACCGGCACGGTGGATGGGGTGGAAACGGTGGAAGTCACTCTGACCGGTGCGCCGCTCACCGCCCCTAAACTGTTCGTCCGGATGGAAGCTGAATAAACGTCCATCATACCCTTGAAATTCATGCCCTCCCGGAGCCAAGGTTCCCGGGAGGGCATTTGCACCTAACCAACCAACCATGATTCCATTCAAGCCAGTCCACTGCCTGCTCCCGATGTGCGCCGCCCTTCTCGGATCGGCTTCACCCATGAAAGCCGAAGCGCCCGCCGGGGAGGACGCGTTGATGCGCTCGATTCCAGCCACGTTGGATTTCGCAGGCGCGCAATACAGCCGACTGCTCGCCAGCGCGAAGGAGGACCCGAAAATCCCCCGCACCTTCGAAAACGGCAAACTGGTCACGGTGGGTCCCAAGGATTGGACCAGCGGTTTTATCGCCGGTTCGCTTTGGTATCTCTACGAGTTTTCCCAAGACCCGAAATGGCTCGCCGCGGCGCAGGATTACACCAATCGCCTGGAATCGATCAAAGACTACCGCGGCAGTCATGATGTCGGCTTCATGCTCGGGTGCAGTTATGGCCACGGCTACCGGTTGACGAAAAATCCCGCCTATCGGACGGTATTGTTAGATGGCGCGGCCAGTCTCGCCATGCGCTTCAATCCGCAGGTCGGACAACTCCGCTCATGGGATCACGGCAAGTGGAGCTTCCCGGTCATCATCGATAACATGATGAACCTCGAATTCCTGATGTCCGCCACCCGTGAGAGCGGTGAAACTCGGTTCAAGGAAATTTCCATTTCGCATGCGGACCATACGTTGAAGCATCATTTCCGGCCCGATTTCAGCAGCTTTCATGTGGTCGATTACGATCCCGCCAACGGCGAGGTGCTCGCAAAAAAGACCCATCAAGGTGCGGCGGATGACTCCGCTTGGGCGCGCGGCCAGGCATGGGGGCTCTACGGCTACACCATGATGTTCCGGGAAACCGGAAACCCCGCATACCTCGAGCAGGCGGTCCAAATCGGGAATTTTATTCTCAAGCACCCGCGTCTCCCGGCCGACAAGATTCCCTACTGGGATTTCGACGCGCCTGACATTCCATCCGCCCCGCGCGACGCCTCGGCCGCCGCCATCATGAGCTCCGCGCTCATCGAACTCAGCGGCCTCACCCAAGGCGAGCAGAGTGCCGCATTCCTCGAACTCGCCCGCCAACAACTCCGCTCGCTTTCCTCCCCCGCCTATCTGGCCAAAGCCGGTGATAACGGCAATTTCCTCCTCATGCACAGCGTCGGTCATTTGCCCAAACCCAGCGAAGTCGATGTCCCACTGAACTACGCCGACTATTACTTCCTCGAAGCCCTGTTGCGCTATCAGAAATCACTCCAACGCCCATGAAAAACATCCCGCGTGTTTCCGCACTCGTCACTGCGATCACCCTAACACTTGGATGTGTGGGACTCCATGCCAAGCCCGCGGAAATCACCCCGCTGTCCCTCCCGGGCAGCGAGACGCACGTATTTCGTAAGGTCGGTGACCTCGAACTGCGCCTGCATGTGGTGAAACCGAAAGGCTGGGCGGCAGACGGCGCGCGGCCATGCCTCGTCAGCTTCTTCGGCGGCGGCTGGATCAGCGGCACTCCCGAGCGCAGCATCGGCTGGGCGAAATGGGCGGCCTCGCATGGCATGATCGGCATCGCCCCGGACTACCGGACGCGTGATCGTCTGGGTGGCGAACCCGAGGACTGCGTTGCCGACGGCCGCGCGGCGATGGCTTGGATCGTGGCGCATGCGGCTGAGCTGGGAGTCGATCCGAAGAAAATCGCCGCTGTCGGTGGCTCGGCTGGCGGCCACGTCGCCGCATGGACCGCGATCCCGGCACCCGGTCCCGGCAAGGACGACCCCACGCCAAAGGTGCTGCCCGCGGCGTTGATTCTCATCAACCCGGTGACCGATACCAAGGACGGCGGTTACGGCGGACTCAAGCGTTTTAAGAAGGAAGCACGCGCGCGGGCCTGCTCCGTGACCGACCAAATGCCCGCCAAAATGCCGCCGACCATCGTCTTCCACGCCACGGCGGATGTCACCGTGCCCTACGCCAACTCCGTCGCCTTCCGCGACAAACTGATCGCCAGCGGCAATCGCTGTGAGTTGGTGACCTTCGAAGGCCTCGGTCATTCCTACTACTCCAGCAAGTTCGGTGCTGCCGGAAAAGCCGCTTACAAGCGGACCACCGAGGAGATGGAGAAATTCCTGACCCGCCTCGATCTAATCGAAAAAGTACCCGCCGGACGCTAAGTGGATATCCGCCATGAGACAGCATCTCCATTTCATGACGATCCTCATCGTTCTCGCGACGTTGGGTGTATGCCGGGGGGAGAAGCCTGCGCCACAATACTTCGCGGTCGAGCCTACGGTGTTGAAAAATGTGAGGGAACGCTTCGCCGCGGGCGATCCGTTATTGCGGCCAGCCATGAAAGCCTTGCTCAAGGACGCGGAAAAGGCGCTCAAGACCCGCCCGCCCTCCGTGACTGACAAGCCCAAGCCACCGGTCAGCGGTGACAAACATGATTACATGACGGCGGCTCCGTACTTTTGGCCGGACTCTGCCAAACCCGGCGGCCTGCCCTACATCGGCCGTGACGGGAAGGTCAACCCGGAGGTGCGAACCGATGCCTATGATCACAATCGCATCAATCTGATGGCCGGAGCGGTCGAGGACCTCGCGCTCGCCTACTACTTCACCGGCAACGAACGCTACGCCGAAAAGGCGGCCGATTTCCTGCGTGTCTGGTTTCTCGATCCGGCGACACGGATGAACCCGCACCTCAATTTCGCGCAGGCCATTCCCGGCAAAAACACCGGCCGCGGCATCGGCATCATCGAGGGCCGTAATCTATCAGAGGCCGCCGATGCCGCAGGATTGTTGGCGGGCTCTCCGGCATGGACCACGAAGGACGATTCGGCGTTGAAACAATGGCTCGCCAGTTTTCTCGAATGGATGATGACCAGCAAAAACGGTCTCGAAGAAGCCGCCGCCAAGAACAATCACGGCTCCGTCTACGATGCGCAGATCATGCGGATCGCATTGATCCTCGACCGAACGGACCTCGCCAAAAAGATCGCTGAGTCCGTTCTGGAAAAGCGTGTCGCGGTGCAGATCGAGCCCGACGGCCGGCAGCCGCTCGAATTGAAACGGACCACCTCGCTGGGGTATTCGCGCTTCAATTTAGTCGCCTTGTTCGACCTCGCATCCATGGCCGGGCGAGTGGGCGTCGATCTTTGGCACCATCAGACAGTCGATGGCCGGAGCATTCGCAAGGCGTTCGATTACCTCGTGCCCCACATGGGCGCCACCGCCAAAAAGTGGCCCTACACGCAGATCAAACCGATTGATCAAGCCGACTTCGCGCCCTTGCTGCGGCAGGCGGCCGCGGTCTATGGCGATCCTAAATACACGGCGATCCTGGTAAGCTTGGGCGATATCTCATCGAAGCGAGTGGAGTTGTTATATCCGCCACGTTCGCCGGCACGCGAGGTGGCGGCACTCGATCGCGCCCGCATCCTCAAAGCGGCGGATGCGTCGCTTTCCCGTGGGACGATCACAATCACCCAATTTCCCACCAAGCTCAGCGAGGGTGGCTCTAACGATTTTTACTCCAATGGTGATTATTGGTGGCCCGATCCGACGAAGCCTGACGGGCTTCCCTACATCCGGCGTGATGGAGAAACCAATCCCGAAAACTTCAGCCAACACCGCATGGCGATCCGCGACTTGCGCGATTCCGTCGCCGCTCTGGCCGCGGCCTATCAAATTACCCAAGACGAGCGCTATGCCATCAAGGCTGCTGGAATTTCAGATGTCTTCTTTCTGGACTCCGCCACGCGGATGAATCCTCACCTGCAATATGCCCAAGCGATTCCCGGAGTTTCGCCGGGACGTGGCATCGGCATCATCGACACGCTGCATCTCATCGAGATCCCCATGGCGATTGAGGCGATGAAGGACTCGTCCGCATTCCCGAAGAAGACGCTTGCCGGCTTGGAAAAATGGTTCGCCGATTACCTCGACTGGATGCTCACCAGCGACAATGGCAAAGAGGAAGCCGCTACGAAAAACAACCATGCCGTCGCTTTCTGGTTACAAGCCGCCGTCTTCGCCCGCTTCACTGGAAACGAAAAGTGCCTCGCCGAGTGCCGCCGCCAGTTCAAGGAGGTTTTCGTCCCCGAGCAAATGGCGGTGGACGGAAGTTTTCCCGCCGAACTCGCCCGCACCAAGCCGTATGCCTATTCGATCTTCCAACTCGATAACATGGCCGCGTTGTGTCAGGTGCTCTCCACTCCGGAAGAAAACCTCTGGCAATTCGAGCTCCCTGACGGCCGTGGCATCGGCAAGGCCGCCGCTTATCTTTTCCCTTATCTGGCCGACAAGTCGAAGTGGCCGCTCAAGCCGGACGTCGCGTCATGGGACGGCTGGCCCGCCCGCCAACCGAGCCTCGTCTTCGCCGGATTCGCTCGCGAAAAACAAGCCTATCTCGAACTCTGGCAAAAACTCCCGCCCGACCCCACCGACCCGGAAGTGCAACGCAACATCGCCATCACCCAGCCACTCATTTGGCTGAAGGAACGGCGATGAGAGGAGGTAACTCGCTCCCAGGCCCCCGGGACCGCGAGTCTGAGACTCGCCTGCCAATGAAGTGAGAAAGTGACGCCATTCATGGCCTCTGCTTTCGCCTCCCATTGACAGCGAGTTTGGAAACTCGCGGTCCCAGGCCCCCGGGACCGCGAGTCTGAGACTCGCCTGCCAATGAAGTGAGAAAG
>JBBECN010000074.1:0-16582 GCA_040881795.1 Akkermansiaceae bacterium | reverse complement strand
TGACGCCATTCATGGCCTCTGCTTTCGCCTCCCATTGACAGCGAGTTTCGAAACTCGCGCTCCCAGGCCCCCCGGGACCGCGAGTCTGCGACTCGCTTGCCAATGAAGTGAGAAAGTGACGCCATTCATGGCCTCCGCTTTCGCCTCCCATTGACAGCGAGTTTGGAAACTCGCGGTCCCAGGGGGCTATTTACGTGTCGTCACTTTATCCGACTCGCTCGACCGAATTTCCTGCCTTATTAATTAAGGTCTCGATTAAACCCAATCCCGTGATCATCTTCCCACTCAAAGCTCATCAGTCTGCATTCCACGCAGGCTATTGGGCATCTGGCGGCATGTTCTTCGGGGTTTTCCTTGCTCTCGCATCGTCCGCACCGTCTCAATCCACGGTTTTTGATCCCACAAAAGTCATCATCATCAAGGCGGATGATTACTGGGGGAACCACAATGGGCAGCAGCAGGCATGGACCAACTTTGTCACGTCCTCCCGCAACTTGGGGGTGAAGGCCAACCTCGGCGTGGTCCCTAGCCGGATCGTCGGAAACACCGCCGCCGCGCAATGGATGCAGGAACAGCAGGCCATCGGCGATGTGGAATTCTGGAATCACGGCTGGGATCATAGCACTTGGACCACCGGTGGAACCACGTATTGGGAATTCCGGAACTCCGGCCTCGCCTTCCAGCAGACGCACTTTTCCGACGCGCAGGCGTTTCTTCTGAATACGACCGGTCGCAATGCCATCGCCTTCGGCACTCCCTACAATCAATCGGATGCGGATACGATGACAGTCATGAACCAAACGCCCGCCGTGCGCTTGTTTTTCACCTACAATAGCACAGCGGCTAGGAACTTCGGGCTGACTTCGCGGGTGGCGACGGTGGGAATCATCGCTGAATCCGGTGGCACCGGAAAACCGGTCGCCTCGACATTTATCTCCAATCACCCGAATGGCCCCACGGGACCCATATCACTGCAATTTCATCCCGCCGCATTCACGGCCGCGGACCTCGCGGAATATCAGCAAATTGTTCAATTCCTGCTGAATAAAAATTATCAATTCATGCTGCCTGCGGAGTATGTCGCGGCGATTGACGGAACCACTGGCACTCCGCCGAATACACCGCCTGTGGCCGCGACCGGTGAAATATCCACCGCTCCAAACCAAGTGGCCGATATCGACCTGCGGACTCTCACCAGCGACACCGAGACCCCTTCTAACGAATTCCGATTCAAGGTGGATGCGGCGGTGAATGGTAGCGTGGTCTTGTTAGGAGACGGTCACACCGCACGCTTCACACCGGCTGAAGATCACAACGGAGCCGCCGGTTTCAGTTATACGGTCTGGGACGCCGCCGAGGATACACGCACCCTGCTGAACTACAGCTTCCAACCTCCCGATGTCGCCAACGACGCGAGTTGCACGGATGTTTCCGGAAGCCCCCGTGATGGGACGTTCACGACGATCGGCACCGGTGCCTACACCTACACTGCCGACCATCCGGCGCAGCTGGCACCTTGGTATACCCAATCGCTGAGTCTCTATCAGAGTGGCACCGAAGGTGGCGCACGCCTGATCTGCGGACTGAGTGGTGCTTCGGTCATTAATTTCAAAACCACCAATTGGACGGCTGCGGGTTGGGTAAAACGCACCAACACCACCGACCAGGACATCGTCTTCCATCTCGGCTCGAATCTCGGCAACAGCAATCCCACCACGCCCACCCCGGACTTCACGCTCGCCTTCAATACCGGGGCGAACACCCTCTCCTTGAAAAACTACAGCAGCACCAGTCTCACCAGCACTCCGGACGTCAACATCACCACCACCGTTCCCAGCGGCGAATGGCATCACTTCGCGGTGGTTCGCAATGGTGGCACCCTCACGCTTTATGTCGATGGCATCAGTGCCGGCAGTGACAACTCATTCAGCTTGGATATCGATCCGACCTATACGAACGTCGCCAAATTTGGTGCCGGCACCGGTGCCAGCGCTGGCACCACCGCCCGCTATTTCAACGGTTCCATGGCCGACCTTGCGATTTTCAATATGGCGCTCCCGCTCGCGGATCTGGTGAAACTTCAAACAGTTCCGGTTGCGTATTTGGGCGGGCTCTCCGCCACCAACAGCGTGAGCATCGCCGTGGGAAACGTCGCCGCATGGCGGCAGTTCCACTTTGAAACCCCTGAAAACATCGGCAGCGCCAGCGATGGGGAAGACCCAGATGGCGACGGACTCACCAACGCAGAGGAATATGTTTTCGGCAGCAATCCGAAACTGGCGGAAGCCATTGCTCTCACTGCTTCCATCGCTGGCGGGGCAATCACGCTCTCCTTCGCAGCCAGGCAGGCGAGTGGTCCGGGCTACGATGGGCTCACCCGCCGCTACACCGTGGAATCCACCACCGATCTCAACGATGTGGACTCATGGGATCCCATCCCGGGCCATATCGACATCGAAGGTGGCAACCAAGCCGTCTTGCTCAATCCGCCGATGGATGAACCCGTTTGTTTTTACCGCTTGAGAGTCCGATTGGAATGACGAACCCGCCATGAACGAATTCCACAATCAAACTATGAAACTCCTGATCGCTGTGCTGCTTGTTGGATTGTGCTCCGTTTTCAACGCCGCAGCCCAAGCTCCTAACAGCACTTGGGTCTATCCATCGTCATCGGGCGACCTCCTCTATCAATTCGACGAGCGCGGCCAGCGCATTGCGGATTTCTCCGATTGCGGCTACCGCAGCGGCGCGGTGCCATTGCCAAATGTTTCCGCGCAGATCGCGCAAAACCGCTGGGTTAACGTCAGTCCCGGGGCAGGGGACGACACCGCGCTGATCCAAGCCGCAATCGACACCGTTTCGGCGATGACGCCGGATGCCAACGGCTGGCGCGGCGTGGTCTATCTCAATGCGGGCGAGTATCAAATTGGCACCAGCGGCTCGCTCAGCGGGGTGGCGGTGACCCATGGCGGCTCGGGCTACACCTCGGCACCGGTGGTAACCGTCACCGGCGGTGGCGGCAGCGGCGCCACCGCCACAGCGACCATCACCTCCGGCGCGGTCACTGCCCTGAATATCACCAATAGTGGCTCGGGCTACACCTCGAACCCGGCGATTGCATTCAGCGGCGGAGGTGGTTCGGGTGCGGCGGCCTCGCCCACACTCAGCGGGCTCACCGCCATGCGCATCAACGCCAGTGGTGTGGTCCTCAAAGGCGCGGGCGACGACCCAGCGACAGGCACGCGGCTGCGGGCGACGAGCCGGATGCAGTATACCCTCATCAGCGCGGCCGGTTCTGGCAGCCGCAGCACGGTTAGCAATACCACCCGGAATCTAACTCAAACGCTGGTGCCTGCCGGGACACGGACTTTCCAAGTGGACAGCACCAGCGGCCTCGCCGCGGGGCACACTGTCATCATCAAGCGCCCGAGCACGGCGGAATGGATCGCGGACATCGACATGGACCAACTCGGGCCGGGCAGCCCCGGCGGGGAAAGCGACGATGTGCCGTGGACGCCCGGATCGAAGGATCTTTTGTTCGACCGGGTGATCACCCGCATCGACGGCAACTGGATCACCGTGGACGCCCCTTTGCCGCAGAGTTTCGAGGCGAAATACGGTGGCGGGCAAATCTGGCGATACACTTGGAGCGGCAGGATCGAACAGGTCGGCATCGAGGATCTCAACGGGTTTTCGGATTACACCGGCAGCACCGATGAAGCCCATGCCTGGTCATTCATCGACATGAACCGCATCCAGCACGGCTGGGTGCGCAACATCACCGCGCGGCATTTCGGATACGCGGCCGTCAAGCTCGATACCGGCGCAAAATGGATCACTGTGGCCGACTCCGAGTGCCTGGACGCGATTTCCATCATCACCGGCAGCCGACGATATTCTTTCAACAACGAGGGCGCCGAGCTGACACTTTTCCAAAACAACTACGCCCGCAGTGGCCGGCATGATTTTGTGATGGGTTCCATTGTGCGCGGGCCTAACGCATTTATCCAATCCAAGGCGGACACCGTGTATTCCGACACTGGCCCACATCATCGCTGGGCTGCCGGAGGATTGTTCGACAACATCACGGTGAACGGCAATGAAATCAACGTGCAGAACCGCGGTAACTTCGGCACCGGCCACGGTTGGGCGGGCGCTTACATGGCGGTCTGGAACTCGACGGCAAACAATTTCCGCGTCCGCAATCCACCCACCGCCCGCAACTGGTTGGTGGGTTCCGTGGGAAACATTCTTGCCAGCGCGGCGCCGGTGGGAGCCGATCCTCCGGGCACTTATGACAGCAGCGGTCCTTCGGGCACTGGCAAGGCGGTCTATCCTCAAAGCCTCTATCATGGGCAGCTCCAGCAGCGGTTGAAATGGCCGGACTCGCAATTCCGCGAATCGTGGCTCGGTGATGTGGACCAATTCACCAGCACCGGCGGCACGGGAGAAACGGTGAATTGCAACGCGGCGTGGCTCGCCCAAGTGCAGGTGCTCGGGGCTTCGGATTCAAAATTCGATTTTCTATCAGGTAACCGTAACACCGCCTTCACCTTCGATTTTACACTGGATCCCGGTGATGCCGTGGTCGCCGCTTCGATTACGGTTAGTCTTAGGGATGTCGGATCGGCATCGGGCGATGATGTCATTTTTCTGGATACCACATCCAACCCGCAGACCTACGCCAGCCTTGGCTGGACTCCGGTGGCGAGTATTGGCTCGACCGTGCGCACCATCTCGGTGGATCCCGCGTTGCTGGCCGATGGCAGGCTCAATGTCGCGCTCGGCGCGGACAGCGCGGTGGACTTCGCCGCGCTCCATTTCCAAGTGCAAAAGGCCCAACCCGCCACCACCGATGTAACGTTCTATCCGGAGGCCGACAGCTATGTTCAAGGTGGCACGAACGCCGCCATCAATTTTGGCACGGCGACGACCTTGCAGACCAAGGACATCACCTCCAGCAATGTGAACCGAGATACATTCATCCGTTGGGACCTCGGGGGCGTTACGGGGAAACTCGTGAAAGCAAGAGTCCGGCTCGGTGGAACCTCCGCCAGTCAGACCGGCAGTCAAAGCGGAGCTTCATTCGTGGCGGACGACACTTGGGACGAGGCGGTCGTGACCTTCAATAACAAGCCGGCCGCCGGCACCTTGTTCGCACAATGGCTCCCGGTCACCGGCCAAGCGGTGGAATTCAGCGTCACCCCTCAAGTGACCGACACACTGCTCGGCGACCTCAAGCTGTCGCTGCGTGTCGCATCCACCGGCGACTACGGGGCTGCCGGAAACGTCACTTATGCTTCCCGCGAAAGTGCAACGCTTGGCAACCGCCCGCAACTCATCCTCACCTTTGAAAATACCGCTCCGACCATTACTGACGTGCCAGACCAAACGATCAACGAAGACGCGGCGACCGCTCCGCTGGCCTTCACGATCGGCGACGATCTCACCGCGCCCGGCTCGCTCGTCGTGACCGGTGTTTCATCGGACAGCACGCTCGTCCCCAACTCCAACATCGTCATCAGCGGCGCTGATGCAAACCGCAGTGTGACGGTCACGCCCGCGCCGAACCAGAGCGGCAGCGCGACCATCACCCTGACGGTCAGCGACGGCTCGCTAACGGCGGAGGATACGTTTGTTCTAACGGTGAATCCAGTGGACGATCCGCCGGTGGCCAACCCCGGCACCACCACCACGCTGGTGAACGAGCCGGTGGAGATCGATCTACGCACCCTGGTCAGCGATCTGGAAACGCCACTCAGTGGATTGCGCTTCAGCGTGAGCGACGGGGTAAATGGAACGGTGGTGTTACTTGCGGACGGCTACACCGTCCGGTTCACACCGACAGGAAATTTCAGCGGTGCGGCGAGTTTCTCCTACACCGTCACGGATAGCACTGCAGATAGCAGAATATTTCTGAACTATACATTTCAGCCACCCGATGGGGTCACCGACGGACTGAGCACCGACGTTTCCGGCAATGGCCGCGATGCCACGATCACCAACGTCGGCAATGGCAGCGCCAGCTATGTGGTGGATGGACCCGCGGCGCTCGCTCCAGCGTTGACGCAATCCGTGGCTCTCACGGAGAATGGCAGCGCAGGTGCATCCCGCCTGCAACGCACCATTTCACCCACCGCCGAGTTGGATTTTAAGACGGCGGACTGGACGGTCGCCGGTTGGGTCAAGCGCACCGAAGCGGTCGATCAGGACATCATTTTCCACCTCGGGACCGGCAACGGGCGGGGTGGTGCCAATGAGTTGGTGCTGACCTTTGGCAACGGTTCGTCGAACGGTCCGCTCTACCTCAGGAACTGGAACGCCAGTGCCATGGATGTTGATCTGAACGTGGCCGTTAGCGCGGCGGTCTGGCACCATCTGGCGGTCGTTCGCGCGGGTCTCACCCTCACCCTTTATGTGGATGGATCGCCCGTCGCCAGTGACGATTCGTTTGCCATCACCGCGAACAGCACTCCCGCGATTTTCGGAGGTGGAACCACCGCCTCACCGGGATCGACGACGGACCGTTATTTCAACGGCTCAATGGCGGACCTCGCCATTTTCAGCGCCGCACTTTCCGCTTCGGAAATTGGCAGAATTCACACTGCCCCCGCAGCCAGCCTTGGAGGATTGAGCGCCGGAAACCTGGTGGGCGTGAGCGTCACCAAACAAGCGGGCACCGTTGTCCTTGGCGGCCTGCAGCAAAACTACGACGGCAATCCGAAGTCCGCGACGGCGACCACCAGTCCGGGGAGCTACGACGTGGATTTCACCTATGATGGTTTCACGACTGAGCCGATCGAGGTGGGAAGTTATCCAGTGGTCGGCACCATCAATGATCCGGTCCATGAGGGAAGCGCCAGCGGCACTCTGGTGATCTCGAAAGGGACTGCCACGGTGGTGCTCGGCAGCCTTGCGCAGGTTTACGATGGCACGCCGAAATCCGCCACCGCCACCACGAGTCCCGGTGATTATGAGGTGGTTTTTACTTACGGTGGCTCACCGAACCCACCGTCTAACATCGGTAGCTACACCGTCGTCGCCACGGTGAATGATTTGAACTACACGGGCACCGCCACCGGGACGCTTGTCATCGCCGATAGTCCACCCACCGCTGGCACTACGGGCGTCGTGACGGCGGCGAACACCGCCGTCGATGTGGATTTGCTCACTCTCGCAGGGGATTTGGAAACCGCTCCCGCGCAACTTCGGTTCACGCTGGGCAACGTGACTCACGGCAGCGCCACGCTGAAAGCCGACGGCCATACCGTGCGTTTCATTCCGGAATCCAACTACGCGGGTCCGGCGACTTTCGCCTACACGGTGACCGATACCACGGCGGATCCTCGCACCTTTTTGAACTCCCGATTCCAATCTGCCAACGCCGCCGATTCGTCGGGTAACGGGCGAGATGGCGTGATCCGGATCCAAGGCAACGGTGCGGTTGATTTTCTAGCAGACGCACCCGCCGCACTGCTTCCACAGTCACCGCAGAGTCTGTTCCTCGTCGAGAATGACAGCGCGGGTGCCGCTCGGGTGGACTTCGCAATCGCCAGTGGCGAACTCGATCTATCCACTGCGGACTGGACCTGCGCCGGTTGGTTCAAGCGCGACAGCACGACCGATACGGACTCGATTCTCCAACTGGGTGACTCCGCCGGTTTCGGGCCGAACGCGCTTTCGCTGGTCTTGCCGGTGGGGAGCAGCAGTGTGGAACTTCGCAACTATGCCGGCACCACCCGCGATGTCTTGATTGCTAAATCCGGAATCGCCGCGGGTGCGTGGCATCACTTCGCCGTTGTCCGCAGCGGCGGCACCTTGAGTCTTTATGTGAATGGCGTGTCTGCGGGCAGCGACAGCGAGTTTGTGTTCACCCTGGACTTTACCAAGCCCCTCAAACTTGGTGGCGTCAGTTCGCTGGCGAACAGCGGCGTGTGGGATCGCTGGATGAATGGCGGCCTCGCGGATTTTGCGGTTTTCAATGCGGCGCTCACTCCCGCGGACATCGTGAAACTCCACACCGGTCCCACCGCAAATCTGGGCGGACAATCCGCATCTAACATGGTGACCGTGGATGTCACTCCGGCTGCGGACCCGATGGCGAATTGGCGGCAATATTATTTCCAAACGTCTGAAAACTCCGGCGAGGCGGCCGATGGCGAGGATCCCGATGGCGATGGCCTGACGAACGAACGGGAATACATTTTCGGCTCCGATCCGACCGTGACGACCGGGCCCGCATTTCTAACCATCAGTTCTTTGCCAAATGAAATCACCCTCAGCTTTGTCGCGATGCCAGCCGCAGGAGTCGGTTACGCTGGAATGACCCGCCGTTACACCTTGGAAAGCTGCATTGACCTCAGCGCACCCTGGTTGCCCATAACGGACTACGCCGACATCGTGGGAGCGGGTCAAACCGTGGCCGTCACGCTGCCCGCCAGTGGTGGAAAATGTTTCTACCGCTTGAAGGTGAGGCTGGAATAGCTGTCAGCTCACGGTTGGCGTGACGTCGCGAGCTCGAGGATTTTCTGACCGGCTCGCAGACTCCGGTGATGCGGTATTCGTCATCGACGAGTTTCAAATCCTTGCCGAGGGTCCTGAAGTTGGCTCATGAGCTCAGGCCGAGGGCGCACCCAGTTAGAAGATGGGTGATGGATTTCATCGGCAGCGGATCTCTGGTTCAGTGTTTTTCGGTAAACGTCAGGCCGAGCTCATTTTCCAAGCCGGTGATTTTTCCGCGCTCGCGGGGTTCGATGAAGGCGATGGAAATGCCTTTTTTTCCGGCGCGGGCGGTTCTGCCACTACGATGGGTGTAGTATTCGGTTTGCTCGGGCAATTGATGGTGGATGACAAACGACAGGCCTTCGACATCGATGCCGCGGGCGGCGACGTCGGTGGCGATGAGGAACTGGACCTTGGTGTTTTTGAAGGCGCGCATCACCTTGTCGCGTTCCTTCTGGGTGAGGTCGCCGTGGATGACATCGACGGGGAATTGGCGGACGGTGAGTTGTTTCGCGAGCACGATGGCTCCGGCGCGGGTGCGGCAGAAGATGATGCCGCGCTCGTCCTTTTGCTTTTTGAGGAATTCGGAGATGAAATCGGTTTTGTCATCGCGCGAGCAGGTGACGAAGCGGTGGTCGATGTCGCGGTTGACGACGTGGCCCTTGTCGATTTTGAGCAGGTGGGCCTTGGGCGACATGTAGTCCTTGATGAGCGCCTGGATGGTGTCCGGGATGGTGGCGGAGAAAAGCCAGGTGCTGCTGCGGCTGCGGGTGAGGGCGAAGATTTTCACCAACTCCTTTTTGAATCCCATGCTGAGCATTTCATCGGCCTCATCGAGCACGAGGTGTTTGACGTGGGCGAGGGTGAGGGCCTTTCGTTTGAAGAGGTCTAACAATCGACCGGGTGTGGCGACGACGATGTGCGTCGGGCGTTGCAGCGCGGCGGCTTGGCGGTCCATGTCCTCGCCGCCGCAGACGGCTTCGGTGAAGATCTTGTCGGTGTGTTTGGTGAAGCGGAAAAGTTGTTTGGCGATTTGTTTGGCAAGCTCGCGGGTGGGGGCGATGACGAGGGCTTGGATTTCATTGACCTGCGGATTCACCTTGGTCAGCAGCGGCAGACCGAAGGCGGCGGTCTTGCCGGTGCCGGTCTGGGCTTGGGCGATGAAGTCGCCGTTGTGCTCCATCAGCCAGGGGATGGCCTCTTCCTGAATACGGGTGGGATTGCGGATGCCAAGTTCCTCAAGGCCCTTGATCAGATTGGGGGAAACCCCGAGTTCTTTGAAAGTTTTCAACGTCGTGTGTGCCGGTGGATTCGCGTGGCGGGCGGCACCATGAACGGCCCGGCGGGCGTTGGCGAGCGATCAATGCGCGGTGGCGATTCCCCGGCGGGTTTTGTTTTCCAAGCGGCGCATTTGTGCAAACTCCGGGTTGTGACCGGGATGCTGCGATTGTTTTTGGGGATGCTGTGCCTGCTAGTGCCGGCGCGGGCGCATGTGGTGACGCAGATTTTCGGCGAGTGGAAGGAGGCGGAGACGTGGGAAATCGAGGTGCTGTTCGATGCGGGCTATGCCGTGCCCGAGTGGCGCGGCGATGCACGGGCGGAGGCTCCGCGGCGTGAATGGCTGGTGGGCTTGGGCGAAGTGGGGTGGCGGCCGTTGAGGGTGGAGGCGGAGCGATATTTGCGGGAATGCCTGAGCGTGAAGGCCGGCGGCGGCGTGGCGCGGTGGTCGGTGGAGTTTCCCGATTTTGCGACGAATCCGCCGGGTTTTCCGGAGTTGCTGAATGATGGTGCTTATTTCCGGATGCGGATCATCGGGATGGAATCTTTGAAAGATGGTGCTGAAATTTCCTGGGCCGATGGCACGCGGCCGTCGCTGGTGTTGCAGTTGCCTGGCAAAGATGTGGGGTTTCTAACACTCGCCGCGGGGCAATCGACGCCGCTGCCGTCGGACGGGCTGGAAGTGGGTCGCGTGTCGTGGGTCGTGTCTTTCCGGCAGGGGTTTCTGCACGTGCTGCCGATGGGGCTGGACCATGTGTTGTTCGTGATGGGACTGTTTTTCTATCGACGCGAGTGGCGGCCGCTGCTGTGGCAGTCGCTGGCTTTCACGCTGGCGCACACGGTGGCGCTGGGGTTGGCGGCGGCGGGTGTGGTGAGGGTTTCCGGGGCGTGGGTGGAGCCGATGATCGCGCTGAGTCTGGTGGTGGTGGCCCTGGAAAACCTGCGGCCGGTGCGTGGTGGCGGTTACCGGGTGCGGCTGCCGGTGGTCTTCGGGTTCGGCTTGATCCACGGGCTGGGATTCGCCGGGGCGCTGGCGGTGTGGCTGCGGCCGGGCGAGGGATTTTTAACGGCCCTGTTGAGCGCGAACCTCGGAGTGGAGGTGGCGCAGGTGGTCCTGTTAGCCGGCGCGTGGTGTCTCACGGCGGGCTGGCACGGCGGCCCGGCCTATCAGCGGGTGCGCTGGCTCGGCTGTGCGGGAATCGTGCTAACCGGAGCGTTCTGGGTGCTTGAACGAACGGGGGCGTTGGCTATTTTCCAAAGGTGAAATCGACACCTTTGCGGCCCCAACCTTTGATGATGTCTTTTTCCATTTCTTCGAAAGTGCGGCCGTCTAGCAGAATGGAGAGGGATTCCTCGGCATTTTTGTCTTCGTGCAGCGCTTTAAGGAAAGCCTTGATGCGTTTGCCGTCGCCCTCGCCGTCCAAGTGGAGGAAATAGGTGGTGATGAGCAGGCCGCAGCCATAGTTGATTTGCGGTTGTTCGAGGAAATACGAATAATCCTGAAGCATGAATGTTTTCAGGGGCGGGAGTTTGATTTTGGTGCCGAGGGCGCGGCCTCCCATGTCCTTCGAACCGTAGCCGGTGGCGTAATCGATGATGTCCTTGATGTTTCCGCGCACCGCGTAGGACCCGGCGCGGTAAGGTGTGACGGCGACGTATTCGGCGATGCCCTCGCTGAACCAGCCCATCGCGCCTTTTTGGTAATAGCGGTTCGGCGTGAGTTGGTGGGTGAGTTCGTGGGGAAGGGTTTTATTGCTCTTGTCGCGATCCAGCATGTAGCCGCTGCCGACGGGCCGGACGCCGAGGCTGGTTAGCGGCACCATGACCACGCCGCGTCCGCCGATGAAGACGCCGGCGCTGGACGGCGGGCCGCCGGCTTTGACGTAGTCGGCGAATTGCTCGAACAGCAGAATGAGGTGTTTGCCCTCGGTTTTTTTGCCCGCATTGATGCCGAGTGGCAGGCTGCGGCAATAAAGGTGGGTGGCCTCAAACATCACGGCGAAGCCTTTGACGACGGACCTTGCGAGGCGGACATCGCAGACGTAGCGGTAGTTGGCGCTCTCGTAAATGAAGCGTTTCTTTTCAGCGTCCTCTTCGACGGTGCTGATTTCTGGATCCTCGCTGAACTTGATGCGGTCTGGCCAAACGGCCTCGAAATTGAGCGACTCCATGTCCTCTGCCGATTCTTTGGCAGGGGTGCTTGGGGGTCCGGATGGAGTGGTTTTCTCACGGTTTTCCGCCACGTATTTGCCGTCTTCCGTGGAAAGCTTGGCGAGTGGGAAGGGCAACTCGCGGCCGTCCGCCAGCTTTAGAACGACGTTTTGCGCGTCGGCGCGCACCAGGGTGGCCTCGATCTTGCGGCCCTGATTGTCCGTCCAAGAGCGCGATTCGAGGGCGACGGCGAGGCCGCTGAGGCAGAGAAAAATCGAGAGTGTGCGCACGTTGGAGGGTGAGTGGTGGAAATTCCTAAACAACCTGAATGGTATTTTCAAAAAGGAAAGCCCGGGCTTCCGCCGCGTGTCATGCAACTTGGTGCCGTGCGAATGTCGGGTCTTTGGCAAGTCGCGGCTTGGAAATCCGCGGAGCCGCGCCATGATGTCGCCGCGACCATGGAAGATATTGAAACGAAGGACGAAGCCGCCACTGAGGCACAGGCCGTGGCGGTGCCCGGATTGCGCCAGGATTTGGCGGTGCTGATGAAGGTGCGGCTGAATTTTTTCGTGCTGGTGACCACATTTTTCGGCTTCCTGCTCGCCTCGCGCGGCGGGGAGATGGAGTGGATGAAGTTGCTGCATACGATCATCGGGGCGGCTGCGGCGGCTTTCGGTTCGGCTGCTTTCAACCAACTGATGGAGGTCGATCTGGATGCGCGGATGAAACGCACGGCGGATCGTCCGCTGCCATCACGCCGGATGGATCCACTGGTCGCGTTCGGGATCGGCTGGGTTCTTTCGGCCATCGGCATCATCCATCTCGCGGTGCAGGTGGGAAATCTGGCGGCGTATCTCACGGCCGCGACGGTGGCCATCTACGTGTTTGTTTACACGCCGCTCAAGCGGGTGAGCTCGGCGAACACGCTGGTCGGAGCGATTCCCGGCGCGATCCCGCCGGTGATCGGCTGGGTGGGCGCGGGCGGTGCGCTGGGGTGGGAGGCTTGGTTTTTATTCGGGCTGTTGTTTTTCTGGCAGCTCCCGCACTTCATCGCGATCAACTGGCTGTGCCGTGACGAGTATGAATCCGTCGGCTACAAGATGTGGTCGAACGGCGATCTAACAGGAAGGAAAAGCGGTCTGCTTTCCGCGATGTTCGCGCTGGGGCTCGCGGTGTTTTCACTGATGCCGGCGTTTCTTGGATTTGCGAACCTGCTTTGGACGATCTTTGGTCCGTTGCTGGCGCTGCTGATGATGGCGTTGGCGCTGAGGTTCTCCCGCGATGGTGAGCGGGCTTCCGCGCGGAAATTGTTTTTCTTCACGCTGCTCTATCTGCCGGTGGCGCTGCTGGTGCTGGTGATTGCCTGGAAACCTCTATGAACAAGCTGATTGAAGCCACCCGCAGGCTCGCGGATGATCTGCGGGATCTGGAATTCTCGCCGCCGGTCGCCTATGTTTACCGCACTTTGGATTACACCTGGCAGGCGCAGCGCGAATATCTTGAGCGCTACGCAAAAGGCAGAAAGCGCATCGTTTTCCTCGGCATGAACCCAGGCCCATTCGGCATGGCGCAGACCGGCGTCCCATTCGGCGAAGTGGCGGCGGTGCGCGATTGGATGGGAATTGAAACCGCCATCGACAAGCCCGCGCGCGAGCACCCGAAGCGGCCGATCGAGGGCTTCCAGTGCAAACGTTCCGAAGTGAGCGGGCGGCGGTTGTGGGGATTGTTTGCCGAACGCTTCGGCACCGCGGATGCCTTTTTCAAGGACCACTTCGTCCTCAACTTCTGCCCGCTGGTCTGGATGAGTGAAACCGGCGCGAATCTAACGCCTGACAAGCTCCCGTCCTCCGAGATGGCACCTGTCGAACGCGCGTGCCTTGAACATTTGAAGGAAGTGATCGGTTTGTTGAAGCCGGAGTATTTGATCGGTGTCGGCGGATTCGCCGAGGAACGCCTGCGCCGTGCCGCGGATGCTTGCGGCAGCCAAGCGGTGATCGGCCGGGTGTTGCATCCCTCACCGGCCTCGCCTGCGGCCAATCGCGGTTGGGCGGAAGCGGCGGGCAGGCAGCTGAAGGAACTCGGCGTCTGGTAGACGCTCAGGCGAGGGTTTTCCGGAGCTCTTGGATCAATCGCGCGTCGCCGGTGCGGCCTGCTTGTTCGAGCGACTGGTGCAGATTGTTGAGCAGGCGCAGAAGCATGGTGCCGGAATCCGCCGTCTGGCGCAGAATCGCGCGCTGGGCCCTGCCCAGCTCTGGACTCTCTAGCAAAGTTGACTGGAGGTGGAGTTGGCCGCGGTCGAAACAATCGATGATGATCGGATAGCCTTCTTCGAAAATCCGGCACATGAAGTGGCCGGGGAAGTTGACACCCTCGATTTCGAAGTTGAGCCGTCGACCCACCAGAATGAAAATCAGGCAGAGTCCGAGGGGATTCGAGTGTCCCTCGGCAATGGACCATGCGAGATCCGAATTACGGGGGTCATCATAGGCCGCCTGATTGCCGCGAAGGCGCGCTTCCTTGAACAGAAAGGCGCGCAATTCGAGCGCGGAGGTGATACCTTCCTCTTCCGCTTCTTCGGCGAGTAGATCGAGCGCATCCACCAGCGGCTGGCGCAGGGCGATGCCGTCATGCAGAAAGTCTGATAGAATCCGGAGTAGCGCTTCGAGAGTTTCCCAATCCTCGCCCAGGGCCTTGGCCCCACCGGTCGGGGCGATCCATTCGCGCACCAGGGTTTCGCGCCGCGCCGGGCTGAGCATTTCAGAGAGAAGTGATTTTTCTTCCTGGGTCAGGATGCGCGGTTGGGTGGCCAGCCACTCGCTGATGTCTCCGCCGCACAAGGCGAGGCGTTCTGAGACGCGTGTGCGCACCGTCGGGGTCTCGTCATCAAGAAGCCGGAGAAGAGCGTCGAGCTCCTCGGGTGCGGGCGGCACTGCGTTCATCGCAGGATTCACAATCATACGGAGATGGGCGAAAATGAAAGGAGCATGGTGCGCGATACTGGGTTCGAACCCGTGAAAGGACCCGTGATGTTGTATATCAATAATTTGCAGCAGTTTGCAGGATTTCTAAACAGCAAGAACTAGCAGGGTTGGCAAAAATAGGGGACGCTTTGGGGGTCAGGTAAAGGAACTCACTCATGGCTTCGGTGAGAAAACGCAAAGGCTCGAACGTCTGGCAAGCACAATACTACGTTCCGGAAGCGGCAACGGGAGGGCTGAGGCAGATACGGAGATCGCCGGGTCACACGAACAAGAAGCTGGCCAAGGCCGCCGCTATCGAGCTCGAATGCACCGCCCTTGGCACCATTGAAGCTGGCACCGATGCCTCCCGACTGGCGAAGGCCGTGCTGGCCGAGTCCGTCGCAGAGACCGAGCGCGAGACTTTCTCCGAGCTCAACGCAGGGAAGCACTTGGCGCAGTTGTTAGCTCTTGCGACGGGCGAGGATCTGAAGTCCTACACGCTGGAGACGTGGTCGGCCGAATGGCTCCGCAGAAAAGCCCGGGACTCCAGCAAGGCGACCATGGCACGCTACAAGGGACATCTGGACGCCGCCTCAACTGGCTGGGCAATGATCGGCGCGAGAGTTTGCAGGATGCTGGCTGCGCCGGGAAGACGGTGTGGTCCTACGTCAAGGATCTGGGCGCTGTCTATTGGGCGGCTATTCGCGAGGGACTGGTTTCCTTCAATCCATATTCGACCGCCGCCGAAGACGAAGAAGAAGTGTGAGGTAAGAATCCCATCCAGCCCGACTTGCTGGTCTTTTTTGAGAGCGTGCAGGTGAACGATGACTCTTCCTCTCTCCCGACCGTCCGCCATGCCGCAACTTGACCTGAAAATTGTCAGAAACGGAAAGCAGGACCGTCCGGGTCGTTTCCCTGACCCGGAAGATCTGCCGCGCCGCATCCTCCAAATCGCCGCGTTGCGCGGTCTTGGATATCCGCTCCGCACCATCGGCCAAAATTACGGGGTCACCCCGCAAGCAATTTCTGTCCTCTTGGCCCGGCATAAGGCCGCGCTGCGGGCCGCCCGGAATCACGCCGGGCGGCGAGGTCTGCCCCTGCGCGTGGTCAATGTCCTCGGGCACTTGCGCATCAAGGACCGCACTGTCACGGAATGGGAAGAACGCCTGCGCGGTTTGCGCAATTGCGGCCAGAAAGCCATCGCGGAAATCCGCGCTTGGGCCGCGGACGGACTGGCCTGAGGGAACTCCTCGGTGGTCGTGGGCTGACAAGCGGCCGCGTGTCCCTAGCGGCCGATCATCATGCACCAGCCCGCGAATCTGGCTCAGAGCGACCGGATGAACTTGATCAGCGCCGTGCGGTCGGACGCCGGCAGGGTGCGGAAGTTTTCCTTGGCCTGCTGGCCTTCGCCGCCGTGCCAGAGGATGGCTTCCTCGATTGTGCAGGCGCGGCCATCGTGGAGATAGCTCTCCTCCCCCGCGGCGGCTGCGACCAGACCTATGCCGATGAGAGGCGCAGTAAGCCATTCCGCAGCTGTGGCACCCTCGCCATCCATGTTATTAGCCAAACCAGGACCCATGTCATACAACAGTAAGCACCCGAGCGTCCGCCGTGCGAATGGACTCGATCTGAGGCACGGTGGCGGCGAGGATGGCCGGCTTCAGGCGGCTTCGGGATGCTCGGACTTGATC
>JBBECN010000073.1:0-1023 GCA_040881795.1 Akkermansiaceae bacterium | reverse complement strand
AACTGGCTCGGATACATGAATGTTTTCGATCTTCCCGGCAACGGCGGAGCGTTTCGGTATGGTAACTCATGGCCAACGGCGGAACTCCGGGGCACCTTCTCAGGCCCTGCACTGACGTTGGGCCCCAACACGATTTCAGATCCGGATCCTTACTGGTATATCGGCGGTGGTGGGCCGGGGAAACCCGGCAACAAAATCATGCGGGCGAATATGTATGTTGAGAAAACCGACACCTTTTCCGGAAAAAAAATTACCTTCAGCGGGACGGTCTCAGCCAACAGTCTAACCAGTTCACACAACGCCGTCGCCTTCATCAAGGACTTCGCTCCAGATTACTCATCGTTCCATACGGTCACCGCACCTTTGGTGAACGGCACATTCAGCATCACCTTCGCCACGGCTGCGGGGGCGGGCCGGCATGTGCAATATGGCTTCGAGACCGCAGGGGTGAATGTCTGGGCGACGGATGTGGGTCCGTTCGGGTCGGTCCAAGTCACCGCGGCCGCAGCCGACGCCTTTCCGGGATGGATTTCAGGTTTTGATTTTTCGGGTTTGACCACTCCGGATCTGACGAAATCGGGTGATCCGGATGGTGATGGTGAAAACAACCTGGTGGAATTCGCCCTCGATGGGGATCCGACAAGCGGCACGACTTCCGGGAAAGTCAGAACACGCACTGAGATGCGGTCTGGCAGTGAATGGTTGATTTTGACCCTGCCGGTGCGCAACGGTGCCGTGTTTTCCGGGTCCCCGGCCAAATCGGCGGTCGTCGGTGGGTTGCGTTATGCGATCGAGGGCTCGGATGGGCTTGCGGTTTTTGATCGGGCAGTCAGCGAGGTGACTCCTGCGATGGCGGAGGGAATGCCCGCGCCGCAGTCCGGGTGGAGTTACCGTAGTTTCCAGTTGGAGGGGGCTGTCGGTGGTCCGGTCCCGTCTGGGTTTCTGCGCGTCAGAGTCGAAGCGAATCCTTGAAGCCAAACGCAATTTTCAGCGGTTCCGGCTTTCCTTATCTGCAGCGATCTG
>JBBECN010000072.1:0-5514 GCA_040881795.1 Akkermansiaceae bacterium | reverse complement strand
TTCATGGTGATGGCGGGTGCCGTGCAAGTCGAAAACGAACTCAATCTCAAGCTCCCCGGCACCATGGCCCCGGATGCCCCGGTCGAGGCCATCGAGGAAACTCAGGTCCGTGTGCTTGATACCGGTGAGGTGCTGCTCAATGACGATCTCATGGGTGACGGTGCTGACGAAAAGCTCATCAACCTCAGTGCGACCATGATTCGTCTTAGCGAGTCTTCCAAAGTGGCCGGCAGCAAAGTGGTCGTCACCATCATGGCGGACGAGTTCGCCCCCTATCAGCGCGTCATCAACGTGCTCAACGCGCTTTCGGTCGCGAAGGTTCAAAATGTGACCTTCGAAGTTCCTCCGCAGTAAACCCCGCACACGCCACTCCCATGGACGAAACCTATTTTGACCCCGCATCCATTCCTCCTCCTGAGAAGAAGGGCAAGCTTCGCCAACTCATTGTCAAAATGGGTCTCGGGGCGTTCATGATCTCAGTGATCGTCCATGCGATTTTCGCAGTCTTGGCGATCGTCTTTTTCTACACTTGGGTCTATCCACCGGAAGAGAAAATCGACTTCCTGCCGGGTGGCGGCGGTGGCGGCGGTTCCGGCGGTGAGACGGTTCACAAGCTCCAGCAGGTCCAACAGAAGCGCATGATGAGCAATACCGCTGTTTCCAAGCGCATCGCATCCACTTCGAATACCGCGCTTTTTTCGCTCCCGGATGCTTCCAATGATTTGATGGATCCCGGCCTGCCGATGGATGTCACCTCCGAGCTGGGCTCCGGCGGCGGCTCGGGTGGCGGCCAAGGCACCGGCAAGGGCACCGGTATCGGTTCGGGCACCGGCCCGGGCAAAGGATTTGGCGAAGGCCAACTCGGCATCGGTGCCCTCATCCCAACGATCATGAAAGGCCGCTGCAGCGATGCGGAACGCCTCAGCCAGGTTCGTGAGGCCGGCGGTACGCCGGAAGTCGAAGCTGCGGTCAAAAAATCCCTGCAATGGCTCAAAGGCCGCCAAAATTCCAACGGTTCGTGGGGCAAGGTCCACCAACCCGCAATGACGGGCCTCGTGTTGCTCTGTTACCTCGGCCACTGCGAGAGTACCCAGTCGCCTGAATATGGCGAAAACGTGACTAAGGGTATTACTTTCCTCGTCGATGTCGCGCTCAAAAACAATGGTCGCATGGGCACGAATTTCACCAGCAACTCTTGGGTTTATGAGCACGGCATCGCCACCTACGCATTGTCTGAGGCGCTCACCTTCTCCCGCACCCTTCAATTCAAGATGCCGGAGCTGGAGTCCGCTGTCGAAAAAGCCGTCGATGTCATCATTAAAGGTCAAACCAAAGCCGGCGGTTGGGACTACGGTTTCAAAGACTCTTCCCGCAATGACCTTTCCGTGGTGGGATGGCAAATGCAGGCGCTGAAGGCTGCTAAGGCCTCTGGCGTCATAGCCCCTGACCTTGACAAAACCATCCGCCGAGCCACCGACTGGCTCCTCAAGGATGCCTATGTTGCGGACGGCAAATTCGCCTACACCGGGAAGGGGGCTCACCCGGCAATGACCGCCGTCGGTGTTCTTTGCCTTCAGCAGTGGGACAAAGGCACCAGCAAGCAAGCTCGTGATGGGATCCGCCTGATGAAGGATGGCTTGGATCTTCGCGGCAAAAAAGTGAACAACCCCAAACCGTCGGAATTCGAACATTGTTACACCTTCGAATATGACAATCCGAACGCCGATCTTTACGCTTGGTATTACGCCGCCCAGTGCATGCGCAATGCCGGAGGCAGGGAGTGGGATGAAGCCAACAAGGCGATCATCGCCGATATCGTGCCCGCCCAAAATTCGGATGGCTCATTCAGAATAGAACCCGGTGGAGGAAAGGTGAGGCATGGCAACGGCACCGCAGGAGCGGGTGCCTCGCGTGACATCTACGTGCAGGCGCTCAACACCCTCACTCTCCAAGTTTATTATCGGTTCCTGCCCACTTCCGCAGGTAAGGGTGGCCGCAGCTCCGGTCTTGACGCACTTCGCTGAGGCGTCGTCGGGTGACTTCCGCGAAATACTTGGAAAACCGCTTTATCAGCGTGTTTTCCGGGTATGGTCATCTGCCCATGAAATCCATCCTCTTCGCCACCTCGTCTCTCGTCACCTGTGCCCATGCTGACCTGGCGGCGTTTTGGAACTCGCACTTTCAAGGCGTGGTTTCCTTCCACGGCAGTTTGGACGCAGCTCCGGAAATAACCGCGCAAGCTGGAAAAATCCCGGCCATGGTATTGGTCCTGTATGGCGCCGTGGACCCTATATCCCGGCGGAGCAAGTGGCAGCGTTCCAAAAGGAAATGACCGACACCAAGGCGGACTGGCAAACGGTCTTCTACAGCGGGGCGGTTCACAGCTTTACCCACGCTGAGGCCGGCGATGATCCATCCAAGGGGGCGGCCTATCAGGAAACGGTGGATCGTCGCTCCTAGATCGCGATGAAGGAGTTTTTCAGTGAATTGTTCGAGTGAGCTTGGGATTGCCCCGGGCGGACGATGACTCCATCTTGCCGAAGATGAGCGCGGAGTTCCAGTGGCCGGATTTTTTGCACGCCTTCGCCTGCGAGGTCGAGGCGGCTGGATTCGTCCCCGAAGTCCTCACGGAACTGGATGCTGGACCGTTGATCGCATGGGAGCGCCCCGCCGCCGGGCCGCGAATCTACCTTTCCGCCGGGATGCACGGCGACGAACCGGCCGGGCCACTCGCTCTGCTTGAATTGCTGCGCACGGGATTTTTCAGCCAGGAATTCCACTGGTTGATCTGCCCCGCACTCAATCCCGGCGGCCTTTCGATTCAACGGCGTGAGAATGCCGAGGGCGTGGACCTGAACCGCGACTACTGGCTGGGCAGCTCCCGCGAAGTCGCCGCACACCGCACCTGGCTCGATGCCATGGGAGCACCCGATCTTTTCATTTCCCTGCACGAGGATTGGGAAACCTCCGGCTTCTACTTTTACGAAATCAATCTCGGTGAGGACGATCCGGAACGCGCCCGCGCCATCATCGACGCCATCCGTCCGTGGTTTCCGCCGGAGCCCGGGCCGGAAATCGACGGCCATCTGGCGCGCGCTCCCGGCTGGATCTATCATGCCGCCGAGCCGGACTTGCCGGAAGGTTGGCCCGAGGCGATCTACCTTGCCAAACAGGGCTGTCCGATCTCCTTCACCTTTGAAACTCCCAGCCAAGCCGCGCTCAGCTCACGAGTCGCCGCCCACGCCGCCGCCGTGAAGGCCGCTGTTCGTTACCTTGGGTGAGCCTGTTAGGATGACGCGTCAGACGTCGCCGCGGTGGTCCTTTTCGAGCTGGATGCGGTCGGCCAGATTGCGCGCTTTGACGCTGTTGCGTTTGGCCCAGCGCTCGACGGCCATCTGACGTTTTTCCGAGCGCTTTCTGAGGGCGGCGATCTCGTTTTCAAGGTTGAGGAAATTTTCATAACGCGCTGCATCGAGAGTGCAGGCTTCGACGGCGGCGCGGATGGCGCATTTGGCGTCTTTGCGGTGGCTGCAATCGGAGAATTTGCACTCAGCGGTTAGTGCTTCGACATCGGCGAAACTGTCGCGCAGCGTGGCCTCGTCGGTCCACATCTGGATCTCTCGCATGCCAGGATTGTCGATGAGCATGCCGCCGTTGCGCAGCGGAACGAGCTCGCGGGAAGTGGTGGTGTGGCGACCTTTGCCGGTGGTCTCGTTGACCTCGCTGGTCCACTGCCAATCTTCGCCGTAGAGCTGGTTTACGAGCGTGGATTTGCCGACGCCGCTGGAGCCGACGATGCACATGGTGACGCCCTTTTTGACGTATTTTTTGAGAACTTTGAGCCCTTGGCCACTTACCGCGCTGGTGACATGAACGCTGGCACCCTCCCACAGTGCTGCGATTTCCGCAGCGGCGGCCTGGCTTTGCTCGATGGGGAAAAGGTCGGATTTATTCACCAATACCACTGCCTTCGCACCGCTGCGGCCGATGAGCATGAAGTAGCGTTCCATCCGGCGGATGTTAAAATCCGGGCCGGCATCGGTGACGACGGCGACGAGATCGATGTTCGCACCAATCACTTGGGCCTGGCTGCTGTTTCCCGGCATTTTCCGGGAGAAACACGTGCGCCGGGGCAGCATCGCACGGATGACGGACGGTTGGTTTTCGTCGCCGAGTTCTACCATCACCCAGTCGCCCACCGCCGGTAAATCCGCATCACAAGCCGCCTCATGCCATACGCGGCCGCAGAGAATGACGTCGATTTCATCTCCGCCTTTGATGAACGCCCCGTAGTTGATCACCGTCTCGCGGATCAACCGTGCGGGCACCCACCCTTTTCCGGCATAAGCCGACATGGCGGCTTCCAAGTCGTCATTCCAGCCAAGTTCCTTCAAAGTCATCCGGGAGAAACCTAGCGCAGGACTGGCGGCTGTCGATTCCCGTATTGGTGCACGATTCAATCCTCGAACAGCACCCGCATCATGCGCCCTGGATTCGAGAGGAAATCGCGGGTGACGCGGTAGTGCTCGGTTACTATTTTTTGACCACGCGGTAAATGATCAGCGTGAGGATCGCGCCCATCGTGGCGAGCAGGATCCCGCCGAGGTCAAACGATTCGACTTTCCCGAAGCCGACCATCGTCCCGATGAAACCCGCCACCACCGCCCCGACAATGCCGATGATGATGGTGACCAGACAGCCGCCCGGGTCTTTTCCGGGCATGATGAATTTTGCAAGCGCACCGGCGACGAGACCGAGTAGGATCCAAGATAAAATGCCCATGGTTGTGAGTGTTGAGTGGTTTGACGTGAGATTCATTCTCGCACACCAAGATCAGAATCGCCGAGGCACCCTCGGGTGGCAAGTTGAAATCTGGCGTCGGAAGCGTCGGAAGCGTCGGAAGCGTCGGAAGCGTCGGAAGCTTTGGAAGCTTTGGAATCCCGCATCCGGTGCCCCGGGGTGATGAGAATTCGGCTTCCCGTGCGGCGGCGTGCAGGTTAGGTTTTTTCACGTGGACGCCAGCATCCAAGAACGACTCGACGAATTCATCCGCCGCAAAGGCCTGCGCCGGACCGGGCAGCGCGAGACCATCGTCAAGGCGGCTTTTTCCAAGGACGAACATTTCACCGCTGAGGAATTGTTCGAAAGAGCACGCAAGCTCGATTCGGAAACCTCCCGCGCCACCGTTTACCGCACCCTCAGCCTGCTGCTGGAAGCCGATCTCCTCCGCGAAATCGACCTCGGCGACAATCAAACCACCTACGATCCCAACTTCCTCGATAAACCCTCGCACAACCACCTTGTTTGCATCGATTGCGGCCGCGTGGTGGAATTCGAGGACTCCCACCTCGATCTGCTCAATGACTGCATCACCCGCCGCCTCGGATTCAAACCGGTCCGGCAATCGATCAAGATCGAGGCAAACTGCGAACAACTCCGTCTCAAAGGCCGCTGCCCGAATCTCATCGCCACCCGCCTCACCGGCAAGAGACTGAGAAAAAAACGCTGAAAGGT
>JBBECN010000071.1:0-1027 GCA_040881795.1 Akkermansiaceae bacterium | reverse complement strand
GCAAGCGCGTGACCGGAATGCCGGTCCAGGTTGAAACAACCTTGGCCACATCGTCCTCCGTGACCTCCTCGCGCAAAAGTTGCCCTCCGCCTTCCTTGGCCAATTTCTGGTTGTGCTCCTCGAGTTGCGCGGTCAGATCGGGAATTTTTCCGTATTGAATTTCGCTCGCCTTGGCGAAATCCCCCTGCCGCTGCGCCGCTTCCAGCTGGTTTTTCATCTCCTCTACCTGCTCGGCCAACTTCCGTGATTCAGTGACCTGCTTTTTCTCGTTCTGCCACTGCGCCTTGAGCTTCGAGCCCTGCTCTTTCAAATCAGCCAGCTCCTTCTCCAACTTGGCCAAACGCTCCTTGCTCGCCGCATCCTTCTCTTTCTTCAGCGCCGTCCGCTCCATCTCGGCCTGCATGATCTCGCGCTCGAGCTTGTCCAACTCCGTCGGCATGGAATCCAACTCGATCTTCAGTCGCGACGCCGCCTCATCAATCAAATCGACCGCCTTGTCCGGGAGAAACCGGTCGCTGATATAACGGTCGCTCAGCACCGCCGCACCGACCAGCGCGCTGTCCTGGATCCGCACCCCGTGGTGCACTTCATAACGCTCCTTCAACCCGCGCAAAATGGCAATGGTGTCCTCCACGCTGGGCTCCTTGACCATGACCGGTTGGAAACGGCGCTCAAGGGCGGCGTCCTTCTCGATGTATTTGCGGTATTCATCCAGCGTCGTCGCCCCGATGGTGCGCAACTCGCCGCGGGCCAACTGCGGCTTGAGCATGTTGGACGCATCAGCCGATCCCTCGGCCGCCCCCGCGCCGACGATGGTGTGCAACTCGTCGATGAAGAGAATGATCTGACCCTCGCTCGAGGTGACTTCCTTGAGAAACGCCTTCAAACGCTCCTCGAATTCGCCGCGGAATTTCGCGCCCGCAATCATTGCCCCGATATCCATGGCGATGACTTTTTTGTTTTTCAGCGATTCGGGAACGTCCCCGCTGACAATGCGCCGGGCAAGCCCCTCGACGATGGCCGTCTT
>JBBECN010000070.1:0-1032 GCA_040881795.1 Akkermansiaceae bacterium | reverse complement strand
ATGTCGAACCACTTCCACATCCTGCTGGAGGTGCCGCCGATGCCGGAGGGCGGGATTTCGGAGGAGTTGCTGTTGAAGCGGCTTTCGGCGACCAGCACCGAGGCTTATGTGGCCGGGGTGGCGAAGGAGCTTGAGGAGGCGCACAAGGCGGGAAGGGAGGAATGGGTGGCGGAAATTCACGCCCGCTTCACCTACCGGATGCACAGCTTGAGCGAGTTCATGAAAACGCTGCTGCAGCGGTTCACGCGCTGGTTCAACCGGACGCACAAGCGCAGCGGGACACTTTGGGAAGAACGCTACAAGAGCGTGATCGTGGAAAGCGGCGTGGCGGCGCGGACGATTGCGGCTTACATCGACCTCAACCCGGTGCGGGCGGGGATGGTGGCGGATCCGGTGGAATACCGCTGGAGCAGCTACGGCGAGGCGGTGGGCGGGGGAGCGAAGGGGAACGGGAAAAAAGCGCGGGAGGGACTCGTCAGGGCCTGCCTGAGTCACGAGGGCGTGGGCTTCGAGGCGGAGCGGTGGAAGGATGTCTCGCGGGTTTACCGGAGGACGATGGGCTTGGCGCTGGGCAGGAAGCGCGGCCGGGCGGAGGGGGAGAGGGGAGTGGTCCAGCCGCAGATGAATACGGCGGAAGCTTTGGAAGCGAAGGAGAACGGGACGCTGCTACCGGATCTCGGAATGGCGAAAATGTTGCGTGGCCGGGTGAGGTATTTCACGGACGGAGCGGTGATCGGGAGCAAGGAGTTCGTGAATGAGGCGTTCGAGGGGGCGAGGGAGCGCTTCACGGCAAAGCGGAAGGACGGGGCGCGGCGGATGCGGGGAAGTGGTGCGCCGGCGAAGGGGCAACTCTGGAGCATGCGGGATCTGCGGGTGGATGTTTGAGAGAATTTTGGAGCTGAATTGGACTTGGAAGAATTGAGGAACCACGAATCTGACGAATCGAACGAATCGAAGAGGGGTGGAGAAGATTTTCTGGTGGAGAAGATTTTTGACCACGGAATACTCGGAACACACGGAAGGGAAGAGGGA
>JBBECN010000069.1:0-5592 GCA_040881795.1 Akkermansiaceae bacterium | reverse complement strand
TCGTCGGTGGAAAGTTCTAATTGTCGCCAACGGAATTTATAATTGTCGCTGGACATGCGGGTCCTTGGCGATGCGTTCCAGCAACTCGATGTCTCCCCGGTCGCGGGCGTGGCTGTGGCGTCTTCCGCGCTTGTAGTCCCCGGCCGTGGCTTCGGCAACTTCCTCGCCTTCCGCCAGCAGGCGGTCGATGAAGGGCTTTGCAAATTTGAGGCAGCAGACAGGGACCGACCTTCCGGGCGGTCCACGCGAATGGAAAGCGAATGACGGATGATGGCACGACGTTCCGGCCCTTGATCGGCCCCCCCATTCTCAACTCATTCGCCGGACGGCCCGGAGGTCCATCCCTGCCATTTCAGCACACGCAATGCCTTGCGGTGATAGGAAAAACACCAACCCGGCGGCGGTCGATGGATTTCAGCTTTTCAGAATCTCAGCTTTTACTCCACACCGCCCCATCGCCGAACCCCGCTCGTTGGTGGACTCCGCCAACCACTTCAGCCATCCCCACAATTCCGCATCCTCCCGCGCTTCCTGATAGAGCCTGCCCTTGAACTTGCCAAACGGCATCCGCGAGGAAAACCACTCGTCCTTGGTGAAATTCACGATCTTCTCCCAAGTATCTAGCCCCACTTATCCGCCAGAGGCCGCAGCACGCACTTTTTCAAAATCAGCTCCCTGCAGTTTGTCGAGTTTTGCACACTGACCCCATTTTCCCGTAGACCCCATTTTCCCGGTAACGACATGCGTCTATCAGTTCTCCGTCACCGCGTCATCCGGTTCTGCCGCGAAATGATGAGGGTCGCGATCACCCCACAGGCAAAAATAATCGCTGCCAGAATGAAACCGCAATACCTCAACGTTTCAACTTCATCCTTGCCCTCAACATAGAATCCCGCCCGTCCATCACGCTCTTCCGTGACAAGCGGCAGCGGCTTGCGCAGCGCGTAAAAAACATTGCGACGCTCCTTGTTGCGGTAATCGTTCCGAAAAGTCTCGGCCTCGCGGATCAGCAGATCGATCCGCTCGTTGACGAAAAACTCGGAGGCCGGACGCGCTTTGGAATCATCGTCCGGCCAGACTTTCATCGTTTCCACCTCGATGCGCGTACCCGATGTGGAAATCTGGCGGATGCGCGCGATGGTATCCAAAGCTTCCTGCGGCGTCGAAGCGCCCGAAGCTAACAGCCGCCGCAGGCCTTCCTTCACCAGTTCGAAGCGCTCTGACTGGGCCGCGTTCATCGGCACCTTAAGCGCCCTCACCCGGTCGATCCGCCGTTGCAGCCGGAGCCGCTCCGCTTCGAACGGGTTTTTGGTCGCCTGGGCCACCACCATCGCTTCATAGGCATAACGCAGGGGCATAACGATGGCAGGCACCGGAGCCCCTCCCTTTTCGCGAACTTCCGAGGCATTCACAAACAACCCATGGTTCATCTCCCGGTAAGGCACCAGCGCCCCGGCCAAAAGCATCTGCGGGACTAACAAAAGCGGCACAGCGGTGAGGGCCGCCCGCTCCGTTCTAACCATCGAAGAGATCACCAACGCCATCGCCGTGCCCGTCCAGGCGGTGAGAGTCATCCACAACCAAAGATCCATCAACATCCCGTCGATTTCCAAAAAATAATTCCCCACTAACATGTAGGCGAAACATTGCACTGCCGCAACCAACCCCAAGGCCACAAACTTGGCCATCACATAGGAACCCGCCCCGGGCTGGCAATTTCGTTCGCGTCGCAGGAGCGGGCGGTCGCGCAGCACCTCCGCCGCCGAATTGGTTAGACCCAAAAACATCGCCACCGTCACACTCAGAAACAAATAGGCGGGGATGTGCAGCGCCGTGGCAAACTGATAGCCGCCCTCCGCCGAGGAGCGCAGCGTGATCGCGATCAACGCCGCCAACAACGGGGCCTCAAGAAAGGTGCTGTAAATCGCCCCCCGGTTGCGGATTTTCGATAGAAAGGAACGCAGGAAATGCGTGGCGAAAACAGCGATCACCGCGCGCGTTCTGCGCGCCGGTTTAGGAGGCACCGGCGATCGGTCCCCTTCCCGCAATTCCCCCAACTTGGATGGCGAACCGCCGCCGTGTTGCAACGACAGCATCAAATCCACACTTTCAAAACGCTCCTGCCAGAAGGATGGCGGAAACCGCCGCGCGGCCCCCGTGTTGGATCCGCCGCCGATCGAACTCAGCGGCGTCTCCAGCACATCAAAAACAAAGTCCGCACCCAGCGGCGACTTGGCGGTGACCGAAGGATGGGAAATTGCCAACTCCTCACATGCATCGCGGAAATAACCCACCATGCCCGCCGGCGTGCCAAAATACGCCAACCGCCCGCCGCCATCAAGCAGCAGCACCTTGTCAAACAAGCGCAGCACCAAGGCACCGGGACGGTGCAGCGACGCGATCACGATTTTCTCGCGGGCCAGCGAGCGCAGGGTTTCCGCAACGTGCTCGGAGTCTTTCGAGGATAGCCCCGAAATCGGCTCATCAAACAAAAACACCTCCGCCCGGCTGCCGAGATCCACCCCCAGATTTAGACGGCTGCGCTCGCCGCCAGAAATCGTTTTCTCACCTGGCGAGCCCACCCGGCGGCGGGCGATCGATTGCAGGCCGAGCTCGGCCAACATGCTGTCCACCCGTCGTTCGTGCTCCGCCAGCGACAAGGCCGGGCGGCGGATGGTGATGGCGTGCCGCAAGTGCTCGCGCACGGTTAGCTGCGGATTGAGCGCCTCCTCCTGCGGCATGTGCGCGATGAATGGTACCAACTGCTCGCGCTTTTCATACAAGGGTGTGCCATTGAGCTTCACCTTGCCGCGCGTCGGCTCCCGCTGGCCTGATAGAACCGCAAGCAAGGTGCTTTTGCCACTGCCACTGGGGCCGATGATGCAAAGCATCTCCCCGCGTTTCACTTCAAAGTTGATGTGATCCAACGCCCGCGAATCCGGCCCGAAATCATGAATCAGATCCTCGACTTGCAGCGACTCGATCAACGTCCTCTCCTCATCCAGGAATCCCTCGCTGAAGCGGCAGCGCACGGCCTGACTCCCTGATAGACGGATCAACGAACCATCGAACAACGGCGCCGTCCCCTTCACCGGAATCCCATCCACCAGGATCGGCCCGTGACTCTCCCTTACCTCCAATTTCCCCTCCGCCCGCTGCGAATCGAAACGGATGAAAAGCACCACCTTGGGTGACAGCTTCGGCCCTAACAAAAGATCTCCGGGCGAGAGCGCCGAGGCTTCATTGGAAACCAAATATTCCTGCCGGTCTCCAGCAAGCCGGAAGCGCCTGCCCTTCTGAGTGGCCTTGCGCCGCAGATCGCTGATGGAAAGACTGAATCCGGAAGCATCGCCCAGCCGGTCGTGGTTCCGACAAATCACCACATCTCCCTTCTTCAGCGGGCCGCGACTGCCCGCATGCAAGTCCGTATCAAGCAGCGCCTCGACCTCCGCAGACAGCCCGAAGCGCACCCGCAACGCACTTTGCCGGCCACGCGTTCGCTCCGCCGTCAGCCCCGCCTCGCCCGGCTCCAGATAGATCGAAGGAGCATTGCCCGTGCGTTTCACATCGAGAAAAAACCTCAAATCCTCGTAACTCAGAGTCCAGCCCGGCACCACCAGAGGTTGCCGTTCCCGCATCCGCAAAAATGAGCCGGTTTCCACCGACCTTCCCCGAATCCACAGCGGCGCGACCCCGGTGTTCCTCACCAAAATCAAATCGCCAGCGCGATAGACCCGGAATTCGTGCTCGCCCGCCGCCGGTGATAACAACACATCCGCCCCGTCCCTGCCGAAAATCAAGCGTTCGAAAGGCAGATCCTCATCAGCCGGCTCCCCGGCATCGCCACGCATCTCACGCAGGATCGCCACCCCGTAATCCGGCCGACCCAGCCGCCGCATGAAAATTTCAAAACTCGTCCGGTTGCGCTCGGAGCGCCCTGCGGCGTCCACCAATGTGAACAACTGCAAACCAAGCGCCAGCTTGCCCGCATCGTCAAAACTGTCCTTAAGCTCCACTGCGAGCCCTTGCAACGGCTGTGGATTCCGCACCGCCCGCTGCAACCGCCGGCCCAGCCAACCATGGTCCACCTCAGGAAATGCGCTGCGCAGCATGTCGAGAATCAGGTCCGCCTCCAGCGAACTCAACTCATCATCCAGCGTCGCAAACGCGGCAAACGCATCCACCAAAACCCCGACGTGCGCATCCGCCCCCGGCCTCAGCGCGCGCAGCCGCCCCACTCCCGGAATCCCCTGCAACCAGCCCAGCCAACGCAGCTTCCGCAGCAGCGACAATGACGAATCTTTCTGAGGCACAGGTGGTTCCACGCGGGCTTTCTTGGCAGACCCTCCGCCCGCCCGCAAGACTCGTGCAAAAAAGGGGTTTGCTTTTCGATCTCATAGGCTATGCTCGATCACCCCCGGACGGCGCACAGGTCATCTTGTTTACGCGGTCTGGGTGTCTTTACGCCCACCATGTCCGACTCACCGAACTCCACTCCGCCCCCAAACAATCCGAATCGTCCTGCAGGCGATGCCAACGGCTTCAATTGGCGTTTGCTCGTGCTGCTCAGCGTCGCAATGATCATTCTGGGTGTGGCCTTTTTCGGCCCGGCGATGAATAAAACCGTCAAAAGCCTCAGCTACCCGGAGTTCCGCCAAGCCTGGGAACAAGGCCGCGTGGTCGTCGGTAACCCAAAGCAACCGTTCAAAGTCGTCACCACCGACACTGCCTACGATGCCAAAATCACCGGCTGGGTCGCTCCAAAATTGGAAGTCCCCAAGGACGCTCAGATCCAATCCAGCACTTTCCGCGTGCCGGTGAACCTCAGCCTGCAAGGCGAAAAAGTCCGCGATATCCTCGGTGATGACATCCGCATGCAGCAAGCCGCCGAAACTGCCGAAACCCCTGTCGACTCGCTGGCCGAAACCCTCTCACTCGCAGAATTCAGCCGCGCCTACTCACTCGAACAAATCAAAGCCGCAGACATTTCCAACCCGCTTCGGATTCTTACCACCGCCGGGTCCACCGATGCCGTGATCGTCGGTCAACGCGAGGTCGTCACCAATCTCGCCACCCCCAAAGATGCCACCGGTAAGCCACTTGAAGCCGTCCCTTTCAGTGTCACCGTTTCCGTCCCGATTCTCGGCGAGGATTTGAAAAAGCTTCTCCAAACCAACGCCAACTATGATCCCACCACGGATTATCTGAAGAGCGCGCTTTTCACCTTCCTGCCGTTCCTCCTGATCATCGGCATCCTCTTTTTCCTCTTCCGCCAGCAGATGAAATCTGCGGGCCGCGGTGCCATGTCGTTCGGTAAAAGTAAGGCCCGCCTGCTCACCATGGATCGCAACAAGGTGACATTCAAAGACGTTGCCGGCATCCAGGAAGCCAAGGAAGAACTCTACGAAATCGTCGATTTCCTCCGCGATCCCCGCAAGTTTCAGAAACTCGGCGGCTCGATCCCGAAAGGCGTGCTGATGGTCGGTTCCCCAGGAACCGGCAAGACCCTACTCGCCCGCGCCATCGCCGGTGAGGCAGATGTGCCGTTCTTCTCAATCTCCGGCTCCGACTTCGTCGAAATGTTTGTCGGCG
>JBBECN010000068.1:0-1037 GCA_040881795.1 Akkermansiaceae bacterium | reverse complement strand
CAGGTCATGGACCGCTTGCTCATCGATCTTTCCTGGAACTCCAGCCGCCTGGAAGGAAACACCTACTCCCTGCTAGAGACCCAGCGTCTGCTGGAGCTGGGCGAGAACGCGGAAGGGAAAGGCGCGCAGGAAACGCAAATGATCCTCAACCACAAGGCAGCGATCGAAATGTTGGCCGAGGACGCGGCCGAGATTCGTTTCAACCGCTACACCATCTGCAATCTCCACGCCCTGCTGGCAGACGGACTGCTTCCGGATCCCGCCGCTGGCGGGCGGGTCCGCTCACGTCCGGTCGGAATCAGCGGGACGGTTTTCCACCCGTTGGAAGTGCCGCAGCAGATCGAGCAGCAATTTGACACGATCATGGAAAAGGCGAGCGCGGTTAGAAACCCATTCGAGCAAGCGTTTTTCGTGATGGTGCATCTGCCATATTTGCAGCCCTTCGAGGATGTGAACAAACGGGTGTCCCGGCTGGCGGCGAACATTCCGCTCGTCCGGCATAACTTCTGCCCGCTCTCATTCGTGGATGTGGAGCCACATGACTACATCGGCGGCCTGCTGGCGGTGTATGAAATGAATCGCGTCGATTACCTGCGGGACGTTTTCGCATGGGCCTATCGCAGGTCGTGCGCGCGCTATTCCGCAGTGAGGCAGTCCTTGGGGGAGCCGGATCCATTCCGGCTCCGCCACCGCATGCTGATCGGACGATTGGTGAGGGAAGTGGTGGTGGACGGTTTGGATAAAAAACAAGCGGCCCGCAAAATCGCCGCGGACGCAGCAAGCATGGTCCCGGAGCGGGAACGCGCGAAATTCATCGAAATCGTGGAGACCGAGCTCAGCTCCCTGCACATGGGAAACATCGCCCGGTTCCGGCTCCGGCCTTCCGAGTTCGATGCTTGGTTCAAGACGTGGAAATGATCCGGGCGAGAATCCCGGGAATTTGGGTTTGGGAATCGGATGTCGGCTGGCTAGGTTGAACGGGTGACTGGCGGTTTGCATGAGGCGCGATGGCGGGCGGACGGGAAATTTTTCCGTGC
>JBBECN010000067.1:0-5614 GCA_040881795.1 Akkermansiaceae bacterium | reverse complement strand
TGCCCTACGTCCATGCCAACAGGCTTCGCCCAGTTTGAAGCTCGCTAATACTCACAGGGCATTGCGGTTGAAAAGTCTTCTCATTCGCATCGACGGTCATAGAGCGACGCTACAACGCATTTCCTCTGCGTTTCCTTGGCGGCCTTTGCGGCTTGGCGGTTCGATTGGAAAAGCGGAAAATGGAAAGCTGCAAGCTGAAACTTCACGCTTTGCTCTCTTCCGTCCCATTTCAGCTTTCAGCTTTCAACTTTTCCCCATCCATCACTTACCTTCTGTTCAAAATGATGAAGAGTTCTCACAAAACCACCGAAGGCTTGTAGGTGGTTTGGACAGGAGTGAACGCGACGTGCCCGCAGGGCGAGGGGCCGTGGGGCGGCTTCGAGTCAAAAGCAAACGGAGAAAACGAAGGACGTATCGACACTCCCATTTACAACTCCACTGCCAGGAATTAGAGCGAAAACCCGGTGCTTCAGCTCCTTCGCTCCCTTCGCTCCCTTCGTGTCCTCCTGTTCAAATTCTTCATCTTCATTCGCGTGAATTCGCGTGCTTCGCGGTTGAAAAATCTCCCCTTCCGCATCGACGGTCATAGACCGCCGCTACAAAGCACCCATTTCAACTTTCCGCTTTCAACTTTCTGTTTTTCTTCCCATGCGCCCCCTCCGCAACAAGGCCTACTCCGCCTACGATGTGCTGTGCATCCACGTCAACATGGCCTGGTCCACGCTGCGCGCGCGGTTAAGTTGCGGGTTGCAGGGTTGCAGGTTGGGGAGGGGTTTCCGCTCGACTGGCGAAATTCGCATCAAAACGCGCGCGGCGGGAGACATCGTCATCGGCGACCAGATTCGCCTGCTCGCCCACTGGCGCAGCAACCGCGTCGGACTCTCCGGTCCGGTGATCCTCCACACGTGGGAAGGCGGCAAAATCGAAATCGGCGACCACACCGGCGCATCTTCGGTGGTCATTTCCTCACGCTCCGGAGTTCGGATCGGCAGACACTGCAACATCGGCGGCAACGTCCGGATCTTCGATCACGACTTCCATGCCCTCGACGCGGAGGTGAGAAGGGGCCCGCGCGGCTGCGACGACTGCGCCACCCGCCCCATCACCATCGGCGATGATGTCTTTATTGGAACCAACAGCATCATTCTTAAAGGCGTGACTATCGGTGACCGGGCGGTGATCGGAGCTGGCTCGGTGGTGACGAGGGATGTGCCGGCGGACACAATCGCCGCAGGCAATCCGGCGGTAGTGATAAGGACCGCCAAAGAATGATTTCCAACCGCGAATGACGCGAATTTACGCGAATAAAGAACCGAATAGTTTTAATTTATATCTATTTCATATTTCGTATGCAAAATATCTCAAAATTGCCCCCTTTTCAATTCGCGTAGATTCGCGTGATTCGCGGTTAAGAAACCTCTCCCACATGGACCTTCTTGAGAACCGCAAAAGAATGATTTCCAACCGCGAATGATGCGAATTTACGCGAATAAGGAACCGAATAGTTTAAGTTTATATTAATTTCATATTTCGCATGCGAAATATCCCAAAATAGAGCCCTCTTCGATTCGCGTGATTCGCGGTTAAGAAACCTCTCCCACATGGACCTGCTCTACAAACAAGAAGCCTACCAGATCATTGGCGCTTGCATGAATGTCTATAACGACAAGGGCCATGGCTTCGTGGAACCTGTTTACCAGGAATGCGTGGAAATCGAGTTTGAGCACCAAGGAATTCCATACAATCCACAGCAGGAAACCCGTTTGGACTATCGGGGTCGGCAGCTTCGTCACACCTACATTCCCGATGTCACCTGCTACGGAAAGATTATTGTCGAACTCAAAGCCGTCAAATTACTCACCGCCGAACACCGCGCCCAAGTCATGAACTACCTCAAGGCCACGGGGCTTCAATTGGGCCTGCTGGTGAACTTCGGGCATTATCCCGGCTTGCAATGGGAACGCATCGTCTTGAGCAAGAGCACACGAGACGAGTCATAATTTGCAACCCCGAATCACGCGAATTTGCGCGAATAAATACAATTATATAAATGGCGAATTTTTTGTTTTCTGAAACATTTCGTATGCAAAATTTCTTATCCAAGGACTCTATCCCATTCGCGTAAATTCGCGTCATTCGCGGTTGAAAAAATCGCTCCCTAATCATTCTGCCATCCGTGTTCATCTGCGTGAATCCGTGGTTAAAAGATTTTCGTCTTCAACCAAAGTCCCTATCCCATTTGCGTAAATTCGTATGATTCGCGGTTGAAAAAATCTTCTACCATGAAAATAGCCATTTTAGCGGAGTTCCCACTATCAGCTCTCAGCGGCGGTGCCGTGGGCCGTGGCGGCGGGCAAGGGTGTACCTGGCTGCCGCAGCTCGCACTAGCCTTTCAGGAATACAAGGACCTCGAAATCCACTGGGTGATCCTCGACCGGACAATCCGAAAGACGCAGGTGATCGAAGCCCTCGGCCAGCATTTCCACCGGGTGCCGGCCTTGAAATTCTCGGTGGATCTTGCACTCAACTATCTTCCAGCCCGCTTTGCCCTCGGAAGGGTGATTCGTAAGATCAAACCCGATCTCGTCCACGCCTGGGGCACCGAGTTGATCTATCCGGCCGCTCTTCAGGATTTCAAGGGCCCCACTATCCTTTCGATGCAGGGGGTTCTCACCGAATATCAGCGCATCGGCGGATTGCCCGATGACTGGCGCTGGCGGAAAATGATTTCCAGCGAACCCCATTTCATCCGCTCCGCCACCATCGTCACTTCGGAAAGCCAATGGGGTATCGACAAGGTGAAAGCCATCCATCCGCAGGTCGATTGCCGGATGGTGGAGTACGGCGTGCATCCAAGATTCTATGACATTACTTGGCAGCCCGATCCGGCGAACCCCTATCTGCTTTTCGTTGGCGGCGCGGGTCCGAGAAAGGGATTCGACCTGCTACTCGACGCCCTCGCGTTGCTGCCAGACCGCAATTGGGAACTCCGGCTTGCTGGCGACGACGAAATGCGACTCCAAGTGGAATCTAGAGGATTGGCCAAGGTCCGTTGCCTCGGACTGCTGCCATGGGATCAGATGCAGCGGGAACTTCAGGGAGCCTGGGCATCCGTGCTTCCCACCCGAGGCGACACCAGCCCGAACTCCGTCAAGGAAGCGCGGGTCATCGGCGTGCCGGTGATCACCACCAAATTCGGCGGCCAGTCCGGCTACGTGATGGATGGGATCAATGGCCGCATCGTGGATCCTCTGGATGCCGCAGGCATCGCTGCGGCGATGAAGGACGTCATGGGAAGCATCGACTGCGCGCGGGAACTCGGTGCCGGCCGGCATTCCGAGGATCGAGCTTATCTGCGACCGGAACGAACTGCAGACGGATTTGCCAGCATTTATCAGAATCTCATTTCATGAAAAAATCGAATTTCAGAAAAACCGTCGGTGGTTCTCTCCCGCCACCACTGCGAAATCTGCTAGGCCGATGGTATGTCGCCACCTATGAGCACCTTGTCCGACCGTTTCTAGGGCTGATCTTCGATCTCCGTGGTGGAAGGTTCCGGGTCGATGGCTGCGAGATCGAGGTGCCGAAGAATCTCACCACGAGAACGTATCGAGGCTGCTTCATGATCGGTGACTACGAGGCTGAGGAGCGCGCGCTCATCAAGCGCTTCCTCAGACCGGAAGACACGGTTTTGGAACTCGGCGCGTGTATCGGCGCGGTGTCTTGCACCACCAATAAACTTTTGAAGGACAAATCCCGCCATGTGGTGGTTGAAGGAAACCCCAAACTGATTCCCTCGCTTGAGAAAAACAAAAGCATTAACCACTCCGGTTTCACCATTCTCAACCGAGCTGCGAGTCAGGAAGAAAACGTGACGTTCTATATAAACGAGGAGTTCATCGTCGGCGGCACCGCTCAGCGGGAAAGCCCCCATCCGGTCACCGTTCCGGGAAGCTCACTTGAGGATTTGAACCGCGAGTTCGGACCATTCTCCGCTCTGATCATTGATATCGAAGGTGCGGAGGCCGACGTGATTCCGCCATCCCTTGAGTTCCTCAAGATCTGCCGACTGGTCGTTGTCGAGACCCACGATTGGGCGTGTGGTGCGGAGCGTACCGAGGAATGTCGCAAAACCCTCGCCACGGCGGGTCTGAAATACGCCGCCACCGAGGAAGACACTGAAGCCTGGGTAAGACCTGACTGAAGACCGGCTTCCCGATCCATCGGAAACCTTGTTGTAAAAACCGATCCATGGCATCACTCCGCACAACCGCGTTTCGCGTTGTCAAACTATCGGACCAACTCCTGAAGCATGTCCCGAGCATCGGAAGTTTCCGCCCACTCCGCGGTTCGTTCTCCGCCTGCCAGCAACTGCGAGCAGACCGGCGCACCGGCGATATCCTCTTTGAAAACCAGAGCACCGGCCCCTGTCCACCCGACAGCATCACCGCCCGTTGCGGAATGCGTCAACACGACCACCAGCCGTGGCCCGTCTTCTGGGCACGAACCGATGAAGCGCGCCTGGTGGGCCAGATGCTCCACTGGCGCGATCCGCTGAACCGCTTGTGCAGCGAGGGCGTCTTTCATCTTCACGAACGTCGTCGACTCGGCGAGGACCGCTTGTTCGCCCAAATCCTCGTGCCAAAACCAAAACTCCTTCCCGGGGCATGGACCTCCATCGCATCGAATTGGGGCAACGGTGGAAATTATTTCCACTGGATCACCGATTGCCTGACCCGCTTGCTGGTGAGGGAATACCTGCCGGAACCCACCCGGGTCCTCATTCCAAAATCGGGCGCCCCTTTTGTCCGTGATTCGCTCGACCTACTCGGGCTCTCCGCTGACTGTGAGATACGAGAGGAATCGTGTTTGCAACCCGAACGCTTCTATTTCTGTTCGCCGACCGCAATGACCGGAGTCTGGAATCCGCTGGGATTCGATTGGCTCCGAAAGCGGTTTCAACCTCACTTCCGCCCGCCCGGCAGCGGCAGACCCGTCTTTCTCACCCGCCGTGCGAGCACCCGGGTCCCGGAGGTACTTCCGGAAATCGAACGTCTTTTTTCCTCGGCCGGATTCGATATACTCGACTGTGGCAAGCTGACCATGCTCGAACAGATCCAGGCTGCCAGCGGCGCATCCGCCATCACTGGCCTCCACGGTGCTGCAATGACCAACATCCTCTGGGCAGCTCCCAGGATCCCAGTCCTCGAACTGTTTGAACCCGCCTACCTAAACGCCTGCTACGAGCAAATCGCCTTCCAAGGGAAACTCGATTATTCAGCGCTCGTGCTTGAAGGCGATCATCCGTTGGAGAAAATCAACGCTTGGCTCAAGCGTTAGGCTAAAACAGGCAAGGGTCGGCGGCCCGCCGCGCCGTGACTGGAATGGTAGGGCTGACCCGCCGTGGTCCGCCCACTTTGCCTTCTTCCGCCGGAGGCTGATCTTTCTCGCTTCTTTCACCTCTCATTCGCACCGCCATTCGGTGGGAAAGTGGGCGCGGCGGGCCGGATCCGCCCTACCTTGTTTTGAGGCTCCGCGTCCTCCTCCGCGCTCTCCCCACCTCCGCGTTTCGCTTCATCAAAAATCCATTGTCCCGGCTGTCCCGGCTGTCCCG
>JBBECN010000066.1:0-1050 GCA_040881795.1 Akkermansiaceae bacterium | reverse complement strand
GCGAAGGGAACAAGAGGGCGGCTAAGCCGCAGTGACGGGTGAAAAGTGACGGGTGGCGAGTCACAAACTGACAGCAGAGCGATTTGACCCGAAGAATTTTAGCCACGGGGGTCGGTGGTTCGGTAGAACGGTGGGGCGGTGGTTCGGAGGTCGTCCGCCTACGCGTGGCTCCCACCTTCTCGCTGATACGGCGAGGCAAGCCCTCCTTCTCGCTGATACGGCGAGGCAAGCCGGCGTGACAAGGAGAGCGGAGATCGGATTTCAGAGAACAGCTGAACACTGCAGACTGAGCCGAGTCTGCGAGACGGGCCTTAGCCAACACTGCAAACTCCGAGCCTCGCGCGGATCAGGCAGCAGTGAGGACTTCGGGGTGGTGCTTGGCGATCTCGAGGAGTCGAAGCGCGGCACCGGAAGGTTGGCGCCGCCCTTTCTCCCAGCTGATGGCGGTGACCACTGGAACATTGAGCACGGCGGCAAAGACCGGCTGACTCATTTTGAGCCGGGCGCGCAGTCGCTTGACTTCACGCGGTCCGATGGCCGGCGCGGGCTTGGGAAGCGTGGTCGTGCGCAGGGTGATCTTGCGCCGGCCGGTCACCGCATCGCGAACGTCCTCGACGCTGCGGATCAATTCGTCGGCATTGAAGGCAGAGGTTTTCTTTTTCATTTGTCGTGGTGCTTTTTGATTTCCTCCACGGCCACGCGCAGTCGCTTCTTCTGCTCCGGCGCGAGGTCGGTGATGTCGCCTTTCGTGTAAGCTTGGAAGAGGTAGATGAGCCCCGGCTGCAAAAGCAGCAGGTAGATCACCCTTGCTCCCCCGCGCTTGCCCCGGCCTTTGGCAGACCAGCGCACTTTGCGCAGGCCGCCGAGACCCGGGATGAGATCGCCCGCTTCAGGTCGCACGGCAAGGAAGTGTTGGAACGCCGAATACTCGGCATCCGACCACAGGTCCACGCATTGCTTGGTGAAGGCAGGCGACTCAACGAAGGTCAACATGCACTGTTACTATGTATCACCTTTTTCGCGGAGGGCAACTCAAGAAAAGTTGGGATT
>JBBECN010000065.1:0-5812 GCA_040881795.1 Akkermansiaceae bacterium | reverse complement strand
TGAAATTGACGACGTGCTCCGGCTTGCCTTCGAAGTTTTTGCGCAGCTCGGGATCTTGGGTGGCGATGCCGACCGGGCAGGTGTTTTTCTGACAGACGCGCATCATCAGGCAGCCGACGGTGACCAGCGGCGCGGTGGCGAAGCCGAATTCCTCGGCACCGAGAAGGGTGGCGATGGCGACATCACGACCGGTCTTGAGCTGGCCGTCGGCTTCCAAGGTGACGCGGCTGCGCAGATCGTTGAGCAGGAGAATCTGGTTGGTTTCTGCGAGGCCGAGTTCCCAGGGGGCTCCGGCATTGTAGATCGACGACGATGGGGAGGCTCCGGTGCCGCCATCATGGCCGGAGATGAGAATGACATCGGCGTGGGCCTTGGCGACTCCGGCGGCGATGGTGCCGACGCCGACTTCCGCAACCAGTTTGACGTTGATGCGAGCGCGGGTGTTGGCGTTTTTCAGGTCGTGGATCAGTTCGGATAGATCCTCGATCGAATAGATGTCATGGTGCGGCGGGGGTGACACCAAGCCGACGCCGGGGGTCGAATAGCGGACCTTGGCAATCCACGGATAGACCTTGGAGCCGGGGAGTTCGCCGCCCTCACCGGGTTTCGCGCCCTGGGAGATCTTGATTTGAATTTCATCGGCATTCACCAAATACTCGCCGGTGACGCCGAAGCGGCCCGAGGCGACTTGTTTGATGGCGGAGCGTTTGCTGTCGCCATTTTCCATGGGGACGTAACGTTCCGGATCTTCGCCGCCTTCGCCGGTGTTGGACTTTCCGCCGATGCGATTCATGGCGATGGCGAGTGTTTCATGGGCCTCCTGAGAGATCGATCCCCAGGACATGGCGCCGGTTTTGAAACGCTTGGTGATGGCTTCGATGGATTCGACCTCATCGATCGGGACCGCTGGGCGATTGCTGCGGAACTTCATCAGGCCGCGCAAGGTGGAGAGGTTCTCGCTCTGGTCGTTGACCTTCTTGGCATACTGCTTGAAGACCTCGTAGCTGCCGGTGCGGGTGGCCTTTTGCAGGAGGTGGATGGTTTCCGGATTGAAGAGGTGGTATTCGCCATCGCTGCGCCACTGATAGACGCCGCCGGCGTCGAGGGCGGCTTCCTCCGCTTGGATGTGGCGGTCGGGGAAGGCTTGGCGGTGACGGATGAGGGATTCTTCGGCGACTTGCTCGATGTCAGAGCCTTCGCAACGGCTGGAGGTGCCGCAGAAGTATTTGTCCACGAGATCGGAGGCGAGGCCGATGGTTTCGAAAACTTGGGCGCCGCGGTAAGAGGCGACGGTGGAAATCCCCATTTTCGCCATGGTTTTGACGACGCCTTTGATCGAGCCCTTGAGGAAGTTGTAGGAGGCTTTTTCGAGGGTGATATCGATCATTTGATCCTCGATCATCTGGTGGATGGATTCGAAGGCCATGTAAGGATTGATGGCATCCGCGCCGAAGCCGATGAGAGTGGAGAAGTGGTGGACTTCGCGGGCTTCGCCGGTTTCCAGGATGATGGCGCAGAGCGTGCGGGTGCCCTTGGCGACCAAGTGGTGGTGGAGTCCACCCATCAGCAGGAGGGTCGGGAAAGCAGCGTTTTCCTTGTCGATATTGCGATCGGATAGGATAAGAATGTTGTTGCCCGCAGCGATGGCGCTGTCTGCGGCTTGGCAGATTTTGTCAAATGCGGCTTCCAGTCCCTTGCCGCCTTGATCGGCGGGGAAGAGGGCGTCGATGGTGGTGGATTTGAATCCATCCAGCGAAACTTCGCGCAGTTGGGCGAGCGCGCTGTTATCGATGAGCGGATTGTCGATCCGGATCATGCGGCAGCTTTTCGGGCCGGGTGCGAGGATGTTGCCTTCTGCGCCGAGGAAAGTCTCGGTGGCGGTGACGAGTTCTTCGCGGATGCAATCGAGCGCCGGGTTGGTGACTTGGGCGAAGATTTGTTTGAAGTAGTGATAAAGGTGCTTCGGCTTGCTGGAGAGCACGGCGAGTGGGGTGTCATTGCCCATCGAAGCGATCGGCTGGACACCGCTGGTGGCGGTAGGTCCGAGCAGCATGCGCAGATCTTCGTAGGTGTAGCCGAACGCGAGTTGGCGCTCGAGGATGCGGGCCGGCTCGATGGTTTTCGGAGCCTTGGCAGCCGGCAAATCCTTGAGGGTGATGCGGTTGTCTGCGAGCCACTGGCGGTAGGGTTTGGCGGAATAGATGCGTTCCTTGATCTCCTCATCGGGGACGATGCGGCCTTCTTTCATGTCCACGAGGAACATCTTGCCGGGACGCAGGCGGCCTTTTTCGACGATGGAAAGCGGGTCGAGATCGGGGACGACGCCGACTTCGGATGCCATGATGACCAGATCGTCATCCGTGACGTAATAACGGCTCGGGCGGAGACCGTTGCGATCGAGCACCGCGCCGATTTGCTGGCCGTCGGAGAAGGTGATGGAGGCGGGGCCGTCCCATGGCTCCATGAGGCAGGCGTGGAATTCGTAGAACGCCTTTTTATCCTCATTCATCATGGTGTGGCGTTCCCAAGGTTCGGGAATCATCATCATCATGGTGTGGACCAGATCGTAGCCGCCGTAGTGGAGGAATTCGAGGCAGTTGTCAAAACGGGCGGAGTCGGAGCCGTCCTCATTGATCACAGGGAAGATGTCTTCGATTTCGGTGCCGAAGACGTCGGACTTGCAAAGCGCTTGGCGGGCCTTCATGGCGTTGGCATTGCCCATGACTGTATTGATTTCGCCATTGTGAGCGATGAAGCGGTTCGGGTGAGCGCGGGACCAGCTGGGGAATGTGTTGGTCGAGAAGCGGGTGTGCATCAGGGCCAATGCGGATTCAAAATCCGGGTCATGCAGATCCGGGAAATACTCAGAGAGCTGGCACGGGGTCAGCATGCCTTTGTAAACCATGGTGCGTGCGGATAGACCGGTGACGTAATGGTAATCCGCACCGGGGAAGGTGTTGCCCTTGGTCCCGTGGACATCCCGGAACTGATTGGGAATGTCGTTGGTGCGAATGCAGTGACCGACGCGCTTGCGGATCACATAGAGCTTGCGCTCAAAAGCCATCGCATCGGTGATATCAGCGCTTTTTTCGATGAAAATCTGCTTGATGACCGGCTCGTAACGGCCGGAGGTTTTGCCAAGCAATTCGCTTTTCACCGGCACGGTGCGCCAACCGAGGACTTTTTGCCCTTCTTCGTGAGCGATGTGCTCGAACACCTGCATGGCCACCTGGCGGACGGTGGTGTCCGGCGAGAAGAAGATCAGCCCGGAGCCGTAGGAACCTTCCGACGGCAAGGTGATGCCCTTGGCTGCCATTTCCCGGCGCAGGAATTTATCCGGCATCTGGGTGAAAATCCCGGCTCCGTCGCCCGTTGCAGGATCCGATCCGCTGGCACCACGATGGTCCATCTGGTTGTTCATCGTGAGGGTTTTCACGATGATGTCATGCGACCGCTTGCCCTTGAGATGGGCGATGAAACCGACGCCACAGGCATCTTTTTCGCGGGACGGATGCCAAAGACCTTGTGGAGCAGGCCAACCAAATGGGGATTTCTGAGACGTGGGCATGGAGGTGTGTGAAGGAGAATTCTTCGAGATTAGGCGTGCCGGATGCACGCGCAAGGTATGTAATCCGGGAAATTGGCTCTGCCATTGCACTCCTGATCAATCGTGAAAGCTCCCGAATTTAGCGGGAGAATCACCGCTCAGAGGCGAAACGGCCCGGAAATTTGCCGATCGCGAAGCAACCTGTCAAGGCTGGGGGAAATCTTGGCCGCCACCCGCTTCGCAGCGGCGATCCGGCGATGTCTTGCCCGTCTGTCGCAATCGTAGTCAAGGACTTCAGTCCGTCCGTCTTCTACCCACCAATCAGGACTGAAATCCTCGACAGCATTTCAAAACGGCACCTCGCCCGCCAGTTCCCGCGCTTTATCCGAAGGTGGCGCGCTACCGCCGGGAGCGCATGCCAAAGGACTGCGAAAGTAAGGCCCAAGAATCGACAGAATGGCTTTCTTCGGCATCCAGCTTTCTCCCTCCTTGGTCATGCGGCCTTCGGCGAGGCCGCGCTACCGCCAGCCTTGTTGGAGAATGAACGCCTGCGGGTCTTTGGCGATACGTTCCAGCAACTCGATGTCGCCACGGTCGCGGGCGTGGCAGTGGCGCCCAATGCCATCAGATTGAGAATTTTATTAACCGCAGATGAACAGGATAAACACAGATGAAGAACTCAGATAAAAACCGAGAAATCCTTTGATTTAAAAGATCTTCTGCCTCTTTCATCTGCGTGCATCATGTTCATCTGTGGTTTGATTTCTCCAAATTCTAGCTTAAACGGAAAGCATTGGGCGGCTCGCCGCATTCCGTCGAAGGAGCGTCCCGCTACAAGCCAGCTTCTTCCATAGCCGCTTCAGCCGGTCGGTCTCCTCCGCGTTGAGTTCCCGTTTCCCTTCCAGTGCCGATGCGGTGGAGTCGTATTCCCGGTCCTTCTCGGAGGTCTCGCGCTGGTAGTCACCGGTCGTGGCTCCGGCGGCTTCCTCGCCTTGGCCCACGAGTCCAAACAAAGAAGTTGTATCTCCAATGGCATAAAGTAAGATTTTCCCACCATGACCACCGTTCTTTCACAAAAGGGCCAGATTGTCCTGCCCATCGCCGTGCGGGAGCAGATGCATCTTGAGTCGGGGCAGGATTTTGAAGTCTTTATCGACGATGAGGATACCATCACCCTGCGCCGTATCAACCGTCCCCCCAATCATGGCTTGGTGGATCATCTTCTCGCCTGTCCCTATCCATTCGAGATTCCTCCACGGGCCAAAGACTCTACCCGCCCGCTTTCCCTGTGAGCTACCTCGTGGATACCAATGTCTTAAGCGAACTCGCCAAGACCAAACCGGATGCCCAAGTCATCGCGTGGCTCCGCGACCACGAGCCGGAACTCTACTTGAGCACCATCACCATTGGCGAGTTGCGCCGTGGCATCGAGAACCTGCCTGCCGGAAAGCGAAAAACGGCTCTGCAATCCTGGTTTACAAGCCTCTGCAAGCGTATGGAAGGTCGCATTCTCAGTTTCAACATCAGCACCGCCCATGTTTGGGGACAACGGGTAGCCGCATGGGACAAAAAGGGCATCAATGTCCCTTCACTCGATAGCCAACTCGCCGCCACCGCTCATCGCCACAATCTGACGATGGTCACCCGGAATATCTCTGATTTCCAGAACACCGGGGTTAAGCTCTTCAATCCCTTTGCTCCCTAGCAGCTGCCACTCAAAACGGCACCTCGCCCGCCAGTTCCCGCGCTTTATCCGAAGGTGGCGCGCTACCGCCGGGAGCGCATGCCAAAGGACTGCGAAAGTAAGGCCCAAGAATCGACCGTATGGCTTTCTTCGGCATCCAGCTTTATCCCTCCTTGGTCATGCGGTCTGCGTCGAGACCGCGCTACCGTCCAGCCTTGTTGGAGAATGAACGCCAGCGGGTCTTTGGCGATGCGTTTCAGTAACTCGATGTCGCCACGGTCGCCTCTTCATTTTAGATTTTCAGCGTTTCAGAATCTCAGCTTTTACCTCCCGCCTGCCCTTGAACTTGCCACACGGCAGCCGCGAGGGAAACCACTCGTCACCCGTGAACGCCACGATCTTCTCCCAACTATCCAGCCCCCGCCTCTCTGCCAGCGGCCGCAGCACCTGCCGTCTCAGATCGGCGTCCAAAATTTTGTCAAGATTTGCACACTGACCCGAATGGTGCTAACTTAAAGGTCGTTTGGGATGCCGAATGCTTGCTCCCGTATGCGAAATCTCTCCGAAATACGGCTTAAGTT
>JBBECN010000064.1:0-5850 GCA_040881795.1 Akkermansiaceae bacterium | reverse complement strand
CGGTAGAGTTTGACGGAAAGGGCTTCCGCCGCGCCCGGAGTGAGCAGGTCCGGAATGCCGGTGCGGAAATCATCAGGAAGTTTCTCATCCAGCATCACCCCGCGGCGTTTGGCGAGGGCGCGGATGAGCATGTAGCCCTCCTCCGGCGTGGCGGTGGGAAAAAGCGGGATTTTCACATCCACACGGCCTGGGCGTTTGAGGTCCACCTCGACGAGGTCGGGGCGGCTGGTGGCGAGCACCCAGAGCACGCGACCGCGCTTGCGGGAATCGCTCATGCGCTCGGCCATCATGCCATAGACGCGGCCGGAAACTCCGGAGTCGCCGGAGTCGGCGCTGCGGCGGCCGAGCGCTTGGTCCGCCTCATCGACGAACACAATGCAACGGCCGAGGGCGTCTAGCAGGCGGAAAATTTTTTCGAGATTGCTCTCGGTGCTGCCGACCCATTTGTCGCGGAAGTTTTTCATTTTGACCACCGGCACGCCCGCTTCGCCAGCGAGGCACTCGACCATGAACGTCTTGCCGGTGCCGACTGGCCCACAAAACAGGTAGCCCATCGGCAAGGCGGCGAGGTCGCCCGCTTTCCAGAGCGCGATGTCCTGGCGCAGCCAGTTTTTGATGGCGGTCTGGCCGTGAAGGTCTTCGAGCGTGCGATCGGGTTTGATGAACTCGATGAGTCCTTGCGCGTCCTTTTCAACGAGTTCTTTTTTCAGGGCGACCAGATCATGCGGTGTAAGTTCCCGGCCGTGGTGCTGACGGGTTTGCAGCAGGGTTTCGATGGAATGAAGTGTGGCCCCGGCCAGCGCGGCGGCGGGCTCTGATAGATTCTGTGAGAACGGCTTGAGCGGCTTTGGGTAGCGCTCAATCAAGTGGCCGAGCACGGGAATGAGTTCGTCCGCCTGCGGCAGCGGCACGGTGATGCAGGCGGCTTGGGGATTCTGCGAAACGAGCGGATGGAGGTCGTTCAGATTTTCCGTTAGAAGAAACGTCGCGCAATGCTGGTTGGCGATGGCGGAGTCCGCAGCCCACTCGCGCAGCTGACTGGCGATGGCGCTGAGTTCGTAATTCGCGCCACCGGCGGACGGTGGCACGATCAAACCGGCGTTTTTTACAATCACCGCCACGCGCGTGGTGCGCTCGGGCTTGAGCTGGGAAACATTGGCGCAGAACCGCAGGTAGTGTGTTAGGACGTGGATCGCCTCTCGCGGGTTTTTCGGCAGAACGGCTTCCTTGCCCGCGGGCCACTCGGCGAATCGATCACCGCCTTTCTCCACGCGGATGCCATTGCCGAGATCATAACGGATCACCACGTCGAAGCTAGCGAGAAGCCGCTCGCGCAGAAACTCGTCCAAGGTGGCGACGCGGGTTTTCCCATCTGCAGCAGGCAGCAAGATCCGGTCACTCACGTTGCCGTGGAGGATGAACTGGACGCAGGCACCGGACTCGTAAAGGTCGATGACTTCCCGCGCCCACGCGGGTAAAACAGGTGATTCCGGATGGCTCATGAAAACCGGCTTACTGCGGAGTCATCTCCTTCTTGATCTCACCGGTCGGGGTGCTCTCGGAGGCGGGCATGGCCATACCCAGCTCTGCGGCAAGATCGGCGAGAGCCATGTCTTCCAGCGCCTCGCGCTCGGCGGCCTTCTCCTTGAAGCGGGTGGTGTCCAGACTGTCGCGGGCGACACGGGCGCGACCGGCGGCCTTGGTATTTTCCTCCTCCACCATCTCGTGGAGTCGGTTCAGGGTGTCCCCGGAGCCGCCGATTTGATTGAGCATGCCACTGGCCATTTCGTTCATCTCGGCGAGGGCTTTGTTCATCTTCATGCCGTCGAGGTCTTTGCGTAGGGATTCCATTTTCGCGCGGGCGGTCTTGATGGCGGTGTCGCGGGAAAGCACGAGTTCCTTGTAGGTGGTTTCCGCGTCATTGAGTTGCGAGCGGTTGTCCGCGAGGTCCTTGCGGATGCGCTGGAGTTCGAGCGCGATCTCGCCGGCGAGGCGTTGGTTGCCAGCGCGGAGATTGGCAGCGGCCTTGGCTTTGAGGTCCTGCTCTTCGGCTTCCTGGCGTTTCACCTGGGAGATGAGCTTCTCACAGAGTCCGGCATGAGCGGAGAGCCCTTGGTTGAACTGCGCGATCTGCTTGCGGAGATTTTCCTTTTCCAGTTCGAGCAGCGCCTCCGGATTGCGTTTTTCCAAACCCGAGACGAAGAGGCCGAGGAATCCCCGGAAGATGTTGGACAGGCGACGGAACATGATTGGAATCTACGGTTGAGGTGGTTTGGCGGGCAACGATGGATTGAATGAAAATTTCCTTCGTTGCCCTGCCAGACTGGTTTGCCTTTTCCAGAATTTCAAGCCGTCACTTGAATCTTGGAAATAAACCGGGATTTTCCACCAAATCGTGAGGTCAGCCGGTGACCTTGCTAACCACCTCGCCGTCGGAAAACTTCGTCGTAAGGACATCCCCGTGATTGAGCGCCTTGGCGGAGCGGACAAGCTTGCCATCGGCTCCGAGGGTGATCGAAAACCCCCGCTGGAATGCGGACTCAGGACCTAACGTCCGGAGCATTCCGCACAGCCGTGACAGGCGCTCCTCACGCCGGTCCAGCGTGTCGCGGGTCACGCGGTCGATACGGCGGCGCACGTCAGTTAGATATTCCAGCCGTCGCCCGAGAACTTTCGCCGGGTGTTGCGCACGGTGGCGCGTGCGGGCGTCGCCCACCCGGGATTCCAGCGCTTCGAGTGAGTTTTTCACCGCTTGGAAAAGCTGACTGGCGGCGGAATCGAGCCGCAGCATCGGCTCCAGCAAAAGCTTCGCGCCATCCCGCTGCAGCACGCCGCGCTTGAGCGCATCCACTTCCATCCGCGCCCGCCCCAGCCGCTCGCGGGTGAGCCGCTCCAGCCGGCGCCGCATCTGCGCCAGCCGGACTAACAACTCCGCGCCATCCACCACAGCGAGCTCCGCAGCCGCGCTGGGCGTCGGCGCGCGGAGGTCCGCGACAAAATCGGCGATGGTAAAATCGATCTCGTGGCCGACCGCGGAAATGATCGGAATCGGGCAGGCGGCGATCGCCCGCGCAACCACCTCTTCGTTGAAATTCCACAAGTCCTCGATCGAGCCGCCGCCCCGCCCGACGATCAATACGTCACAGCGTGGGTAGCCGAATTTTTCCGGATCGCCCATTTTGGCGATGGCTTGGGCAATTTCCATTTCAGCTCCCCTGCCCTGCACCCGGACTGGAAAAAGCACCGGCTGCACCCACGGCGCACGCCGGCCTAACACGTTGAGAATATCCTGAAGCGCGGCCCCGGTGCCAGAAGTGATGATGCCGATGGTCATCGGGAAACCGGGAATCGGCATTTTCCGATCCGCGTCAAACAACCCTTCCGCCGCTAATTTGCGTTTCAGCGCCTCGAACTTTGCCTGCAAATCGCCCGCGCCGGCGCGTTCGGCCTTCTGCACGATGATCTGCAATTGTCCGCGCGCCTCGTAAACACTGGCCTCAGCGAACACTCGCACCTTCGCCCCGTCTTCGAGCGCATCCGCGCCCGGCCGTTTCCGAGCCCCGAACATCGCGCACTGGATCTGCGCGCCGCCGTCTTTCAGCGAGAAATACCAATGCCCGCTGCCCTGCTTTTTCAAGTTGGAAACCTCGCCTTCCACCCAGACCTCGCCGATTTGGATCTCCAACAGGTTTTTCATGCGCCGCAGCAATTGCGTCACGGAAAGCGCCTTTTCCTCGGGCGTTCGGGGTTTCGAAAACAAATCCACACCACAACGTGGCAAGCCGATGGATTTTTTCGAGCGGGAATTTCGCGAACCGCCCGCCAGACGACTACTCTTTGAAAATCGGAAAGCCCGCAGCAGGTCGGAGTTTGGCGGGCGGCTCAATAGGGAACGACGCCTTTTCACCAATTTGATAGGAGCCGTAGGCGATCGGGATCACGGTCAGCAGAAGCGCCGGTTCGTCGTCGTTGAGCACCGTGTCCACATGCACCACGGCGGCGCAATTCGGGCTTTTTTTCACGCTGAGCGCGTCGCCAGGTTTGAAAAATGCGGCGGCAGATGGCTGCTCGGTTGGAAACAAATACTCGATGAAAACCGGATACGGCATCGGCTTGGTGAAATCATCCGGCTTGACGAGCGCCTGCGCCCGAATCACAGCGCCCGGGTTGAAAAAATCGCTGCTGCGCAATTCCCGGGTGTCCGTGATCTGATAGTCGCCCTCGATGTAAGTCAGCAGCAGCGGCCGGTCGAAATTGGTCAGGTAGTTTCTCATCAGCAGCGAATTCACCCGCAACAATTGCTCGGGCGTGATGCCGAAATATTTCTGGTAGAGTTCCTTGGGTGCGAGCGCGTTGCCGCCGGGCACATCGAGCACGGTGTAACGTTTCAACTCCGGCAGGCGACCGAGTTTTCCCAGAATTTCGTAATTTCGCGGGATTTCCGGATTTCCGAAAACGTGCAAACAAACCGCCCAGCTGATGACGGCGAAACAAAGCGCCAAGGCATTTGCAAGAAGCCACCAAAAGTAGGCGGGTCGGCTCGGTGGCGGTTCTTCGAGGTTGCGTGGCACTGCGGCGTCGAAGGGTCAGGGTGCACCACAAGCCTCACCTTCCGGGACCGCATGGGCACCCGGCGGCTCGTCGGTGGTCTCGAAAGAGGTGCCACAACCGCAGGAACGCACGGCGATCGGATTGTGAATCTTGAAACCGGCGTCCGTCAGATCGTCGGAAAAATCCACTTCGCAGCCACGCAGTTTTTCCACGCTGTCGGCGGCGATGATCACCCTTGCCTTGCCGGATTCGATGATCAGATCATCGGGTTCGGGCTCGGAAACCTGCATTTCGTATTGCCAGCCCGCGCACCCTCCGCGGCGGACGGCGAGGCGGAGGCCCGAATTCGGTGACTTCGCCTTTCCTGCGAGAAGATTTCCAAGTTCGTCAGCAGCCTTTGGAGTGAGAGTGATCATGGTTGAGGCGGCAACTTAATCGGGTTGCAGACGTTTTGAAACTGAAAATCTTCGGTTGCGGTGGGATGGCGGCAAATCCTCGGAATCGAAATGGAGAATGATTCTTGATCGGGCTTAGCGACCGCCGATTTTCCATGCAAGAAAGGTCTTGACGCCTTCGGCCATCGCCTTTTCATTCCGCGCCGCCGGTAATTTTTTTCCGCGCCCCTAGGCTAGTAGAATTGTATCCATTTCCCTGACACCAGCGCCTTCATTCCATGTCTTCTTCCAAACCTTCGCCCAAGAAACCCGCCGTCAAATCCAAAGCCGGTGCCAAGGATGCCGCCGCAGCCAAGAGCGTTTCCAAAGGAGCGAAGCCAGCGGTGAAACCGCCGGTCGCGACCAAAGCGGATAAATCCAAAAAGCCGGCTGTCAAACTGCCCGCCAAACCGGTGTTAAAAACCCCGACCAAGCCTGAGGCCAAGACCGCAACCACTACCAAGCCAGCCGCCGTCAAAAAGCCAGCCGCCGTCAAAAAACCAGCCACCGTCAAAAAGCCAGCCGCCGAGGCGAAAGCCAAGACCCCTGAAAAAGCTGCCGTCGCAGCCGCCGCTCCTTCCACGAAAAAACCCGCCAAGGAAGTCAAAGAGTCCGGTGAAACCAAAGCCACCACCCGCGCCGCCGAGACCAACAAACGCCGGATCGACACCCCTGAAATTCAGGAAAAGATTCGCGAACTGATCAAACTTGCCAAGGAGCAGGACTACCTCACCTACGACGATATCAACGAAATCCTGCCCAACGACCTCGTCGATCCCGACGACGTCGAGGCGATCATGGAGCGTCTGCGCAACATGGAGTTCGACATCATCGACGCCTCCGAGGTCGATCGCTACAAGGACAA
>JBBECN010000063.1:0-1078 GCA_040881795.1 Akkermansiaceae bacterium | reverse complement strand
AAATCCTCACCCGCAAATCCCTCAGGCTCCACAGCGTGCCCGCCGCCGCGGCACCACTCCCTCGTAGCCGTCGCGCGCCGTCCTTCCGCTTCGCCGTGAACCGCTCCCGCGCACCGGCAAACGCCTCGTTCACAAACTCCTTGCTGCCAATCACCGCGCCGTCTGTGAAATACCGGACCCGGCAACGCAGCATCTTCGCCATCCCCAAATCCTTCAAAACCGTGCCGTTATCTTCGCTTTCGAGCATCTCTGCGGTGTTCATCGTGCTTTGACCGCAAGCGTTTCCGGGCACGGTCACCTCGGCCCGCCCCGGTTTCCGGCCCAGCGCCAGTCCCATCAACCTGCGATACAGGCGCGCCACCTCACGCCACTTCTCCGCCTCGAAACCCACCCCCTGATCGCAAAAATACGCCCGCACCAGGCCTTCGCGCGCCTTTTTCCCGTTCCCCTTCGTTCCACCGCCCACCGCCTCGCCGTAGCTGCTCCAGCGGTAATCCGCCGGATCCTTCACCATCCCCGCCCGCACCGGATTGAGATCGATGTAGGCCGCCATCGTCCGCGCCGCCACCCCGCTTTCCACGATCACGCTCTTAAACCGATCCTCCCACAGCGTCCCCGTCCGCGAGTAAGTCCGGTTGAACCAGCGCGTGAAACGCTGCAGCAGCGTCTTCATGAATTCGCTTAAATCGTGCATCCGGTAACCATAGCGGGCGTGGATTTCCTTCACCCATGCCTCATTTCCCGCCTTGCGGGCCTCGCACAACTCTCTGGCCACCACCGCCACCACCGCCTCCGTGTAGATCGCGGAAAGACGTTTAAGCAGCTCATCATCCGCCAGCCCGCCTTCCGGCATCGGCGGCACTTCCAAAAGAATGTGGAAGTGATTCGACATCAGGCAGTAAGAAAGCACCCGGCAACCGGAAAAGTTCTCCTGCATGCGCATGAACATCCGGAAATGCTCCCCCACCCTGTCATCAAACACAAACCGCCGGTCCACAATACGGCTAACACATTGGTAAATTGCGGGCTTCACCGCTGAACCCTTCCACGGAACTATAAATCGTTTGCTGCTCACCCC
>JBBECN010000062.1:0-5907 GCA_040881795.1 Akkermansiaceae bacterium | reverse complement strand
CGTATTGGATTTTCGCGCCCTTGAGGGCGACGAGTTCGACGACGGCGGAGTGGAGCGTGGCGGTCTCGAATTTCGGTGCGGTGCAACCTTCCATATACATCAGTTCGGCACCTTCGTCGGCGATGATGAGCGTGCGCTCGAACTGGCCGAAGTTTTCGGAGTTGATCCTGAAATAAGCCTGCAGCGGTTGCTTCAACTTCAAGCCTTTCGGGATGTAGATGAATGATCCCCCCGAGAACACGGCAGAGTTGAGGGCTGAGAATTTGTTATCGCCGGTCGGTATGACCTTGCCGAACCACGGACGGAAGATCTCCTCGTGCTCTTTCAAGCCTTCGGTCGAGTTGCAGAAGATCACGCCTTGTTTGGTGAGTTCTTCCTTCACGTTGGAATAGGCGGCTTCCGAGTCGAATTGGGCTTCCACGCCGGCGAGGAAGGCGCGTTCCTGTTGGGGAATGCCGAGGCGCTCGAAGGTTTCCAAAACGTCGGCAGGCACGTCGTCCCAAGAGCGTTTGGGTTTCTCGCCGTCGGATAGATAGTAGCGGATGATGTCGAAATCGATGGCATCCAGATCCTTCGTTGCCCAGTTGGTGGGCATCGGCTTGTCTTGGAATACCTTCAATGCCTTGTGACGGAATTCGCGAACCCAGTCAGGGTCGTTTTTCACATCGGAGATGTAATCAACAGTCGCCGAGGTGAGGCCGCGGCCGGCGTCGAATTTGTTGCGTTCGGGGAAGGTGAAATCGCCCTTGGTGCGGTCGATGTCGATCGCTTCGCGGGTTTCGAGATCCAGAACGTCTGTGGTATCGTAGGACATGGAGATTTGGGATTTGGAATTTTGGAATTTGAGATCTGAGATCTCTTATGCAAAGGCGGGTTCCTTGAGGAATTCGTAGCCGTCTTTTTCGAGCTCGTGGGCGAGTTCAGGACCGCCGGAGCGGACGATTTTGCCTTCCGCCATGACGTGAACATAGTCGGGCTTGATGTAGTCGAGCAGGCGTTGATAGTGGGTGATAAGCAGCATGCCGCGCTCAGGCGAACGCATCGCGTTGACGCCCTTGGCGACGATTTTGAGGGCGTCGATATCGAGGCCGGAGTCGGTTTCGTCGAGGATGCAATATTCCGGTTCGAGCATCATCATTTGGAGAATCTCGTTGCGCTTTTTCTCACCACCGGAAAAGCCTTCGTTCACAGCGCGGGCGGTGAATTTCCGATCCATTTCGAGCAGGTCCATTTTGGAGTAGAGGTTCCTGTAGTAAGCGACCGCGTCGATTTCCTCGCCCTTCGGCAAGCGGGCTTGGAGTGCGGCGCGGATGAAGTTGGCATTCGAGACACCGGGAACTTCGGACGGGTATTGGAATGCGAGGAAGATGCCTCCGCGTGAGCGCTCATCGACGGATTTTTCGAGGATTTCCGCGCCATCCTGAGTGACGGAGCCCGCGGTCACGACGTAGCCTTCGTGGCCGGCGATCACCTTCGAGAGGGTGGATTTGCCCGAGCCGTTAGGGCCCATGATGGCGTGGACTTCGCCTTTCGGGATGTCGAGGTTGACGCCTTTGAGGATTTCAGTGCCGTTTTCGAGGGTGGCGTGGAGGTCTTGGATGTGTAGGCTCATGAGTGAAAAATTTAGAATCTAAGATTAAATGCTGACGAGTTTGCCTCGGAGCGTGATTTCGACATCATCGATGACGGCTCCGGGAGGGAGGTTGAGAACGTCGGCGAGGTTGATGCCGGGTTTAAAATCAACGTCATGGATCACGCCAGTGGTGGCATCGTGAAAATGGCCGTGCTCGCTGAGATTCGGGCAGTAGCGGGAGGACTCGCGCTCGAAATTCACTTGGCGGATGACCCCGTGTTGGACAAGGGCTTCGAGGCAGTTGTAAACCGTCGCCAGCGAGATGTGTGGCAGGCGCTCTTTCACCCGCATGAAGACGTCGTTCGCAGTCGGGTGGTTCCTTTCCTGCTGGAGAATCCGATAAACCTCCTGCCGCTGGCGTGTCATTCGGAGACCCGAAATTTCATCCGGGATTTCGATTTGGGCTGGGTGTTCTGGGGTTTTACTGACCATGGCGACAGCAAACTAGCCTCAATTGGGCCGATATCAAGAACTATTCCAATTATCATTCCATGGCTTTTCAGATTTCCAAACCATCACGGCCGAACGTGTTTCCGAATGGGTCTGGTGCCCGGCATTTCTCTGTGATTGGTTGGTGAATGCCTGTTGTCGCCCTCGAAGTGATCTTTATTTTTCTATTGCTACTGCTCAACGGCCTCTTCGCCATGATTGAGATTGCGGTGGTCTCCAGTCGGAAATCGCGCCTGCGTCAGTGGGCGGAGATTGGCGACGTGAGGGCGAAGGCGGCCTTGGAATTGGTGGAGTCACCTAACAAATTTTTATCCACCACGCAGATCGGGATCACCTTGGTGGGCGTGTTGGCCGGGGCATTTGGCGGTGCCACCTTGGCGGGCAGTCTCGGCGAGGTATTGGCGCTGGTGCCATGGATCGACCGCTGGGCGGATGCGCTGGCGGTAGTCATTGTGGTGGGTGGCATCACGTATTTTTCTTTGGTGATTGGTGAACTCGTGCCGAAGCGAATCGGGATGGGAAATCCGGAGGCCATCGCCCGCATTGCCGCCAGACCGATGGGCCATCTTTCCCGAATCGCCTCGCCGGTTGTCAGGCTGTTGGGATTTTCCACGGATTTGGTGCTTGCGTTGTTGCGGGTGCGGCCAGCGGCCGAGGCGGCAGTCAGTGAGGAGGAGGTGAAAATGCTGGTCCGCGAAAGCGAGCGCAGCGGGACGCTCATTCCCGGTGAGTCAGGAATGGTGGAGGCGGTGCTGGGGCTCGATAGCCTGAATGTGCGGGACTTGATGATCCATCGCGCGCAAATCGTCTGGCTGGATGTGGAAATGAGTTGGAGCGAGGCGTGCAAAGCGGCGCTTGGCAGCCGGCACACGCATTTTCCGGTGTTCGAGGACCGACGGGACAACTTGTTAGGAGTGGTCTCCATCAAGGACCTGTTCGCCGCCGATCATGCCGAGCATCAGGGCGATCTCCGGCCCTTGTTGACACAGCCGCTGCTGGTGCCGCCGACCCAACCGCTCAATCGGCTGTTAGAGGCTTTCCGTAAAAGCAATTCCACCTTCGCCCTGGTCGCGGATGAGTTCGGTGGCATCGCCGGTTTGATCACACTTCACGATGTGATGGAAACCATTATCGGTGATTTTGATTCGCCGCAAAACTCCCAACCGGATGCCGTGGAACGCGAGGACGGCAGCTGGCTGGTGGATGCGATGATCCGCATTGATGAATTCGAGAACCTGTTCCCTGACTTCTCGTTGGGGGGTGAGGGAGAGCGAGAATTTTCCACGCTCAGCGGATTCATCCTTCAGGCGCTGGGCCACATTCCCATCACCGGTGAGCACTTCATGGTGGACGGTTTCCGGGTTGAAATCGTGGACCTAGACCGCAACCGGATCGACAAGGTGTTGATCAGCCGGCCGACGGCGTGACGGGTATCAGTGGGTTTTATTCCACAGGTAAACCCAGCGTTCGGAAACCGCTTTGCCGGATTCATCCTGAAGCTCGCAGGTCATGTCCATATTCGTGAGACCCGCCGGGGGCTTGCAGACGAAAAAGGCGCGCAACACCTGGGGCATGTGGAGTTTTTCACTGCGCCCGAGGCCACCTGGCACTTCGTCCACGTTCGGCATGCTGATGTCTGTGAGTCCGACATGGATGAGCTCCACCGATTGCTGGTTGATGGTGACGACCGGCTTGAATTTTGAAATATCATCCCATTTCGGATCGCCGACCTTGAGCTCGGGTTGGAGTGGCTTCGCAAAATCGATGGCCATCAACACCTCATCCGGCTTTTGCACCGGAGTGCCGGCACGAGTGGCGCGAACGGTGAAAATCCCGGACGGCGCGGGGTCGCGCATCCAGCGCAGGCGGTAGTGGAATTTATAAGGTTTTCCGACTTCCAGTGCCGGTGTGGGCTCCCAAAGGAGGATCACATTGTCATCGGTCTCGTCCTTGGTCGGCATCTCGATGAGGTGGAGTTTCCCATCATCAAATCCATCGACAGGCTCCACCTTCACGCTCGGACGATTGTGATAAAGCGCCTCTGGATCCTGATAGGAAGCAAACACGCGGTCCCGCTGCAGCAGCGCCCACGAGCGGGGTTTCTTCATCGTAAAAACACAATGCCTAAATTGATCCTTGGTGGTCTCTAGCGGGCGGTAGTGGAGATTTCCACTGTCCAACTCCATCAGCAGACCATCGCTGTCATGAACCTCCGGGCGGAAATCGTAAGGCTTTGGATGTGTGCCTTCCCCGAACCAAAACATGCTGGAAAACGGCGCCAGTCCGAGCTGGGTGATCGGCTTGCGTAGGGTGATTTGCGCCGTGATTTCCATGACCGTCTCGGGGCCGGGGGTGATGACGAACTGATAGGCCCCGGCCACGCTTTCACCGGTGAGCAGCGCGCTCACCGTCATCGATTTCGAACCCTTTTCCGGCTTTTCCAGATAGAACTCCGAAAAATCCGGAAATTCCTCAGGCACTCCCGGCAGGCCGCTGTTGATCGAAAGCCCGCGGGCGGAGAGCCCGTAGGGCGCGTCCTTGGGGATCGCCCGGAAATAACTCGCACCCATGAACACGAGGAACTCATCCATGTAATCCGCCGTATTCAAGTGGGTGCGCGCACGCCACCCGGCGTAGCCTTGCGGCGGTGGCGTTCCGGCGGGGATTTTTTGTTTCCCGTAGTCGAAAAGTTTCTGATTGAACTTCAGCGGCTCGGCTTTTCCATCCACCACCTCGTGCAGCGTCACCATCTTCTTCGCCGTCCAGCCGGGATGGAAAAAATCGATGGAAAACGACTCCTTCCCCGCCGCCCACAGCCCGGATTCCATCTGGAAGCGGATGTCGCGGTGTTGGTCGTATGTTAGATTTTTCCAGAAATCCGCAAGTTCCAGTTTCGGAGACTTATAAGGTGCCGCCGCCATCTTGCGGGCCTTGGCGCAGAGCGCTTCGAAGGAAAAATCCTCCGCAGTGGTGAGGCTGGTAGAGCCGACGAGAAGAGCGCAACCGGCGATGGAAAGACGGCGATGAAAATGCATGGCGCAGCCTTGGCAGACATCCGCCCGCTTGGCAACAGCGTGGCGCTCCGATCAGGCGGCGTGTCCGGTGAACGGAGCGAGGAAGCGCTGCCAATCGCGGATGCCGTGGAGGTTCCGGATCAGCAAGGTGGCGGGCAAAGCGCGTGGCACGTCCGGTTTCCGGAGCAGCCGCAGTCCAGCTTCGTGAGGCAGGCGGTCGGCCTTTTTTTCATTCACCAAGCGGTGCGACAGCACGCAGTTTTCCCACGACGACGCGCCACCTCGCGAACGCGGGATGACGTGGTCGATGTTGCCCTCGCCGGGTGCGAGTTTGCGGCCGGTGTATTGGCAAATGCCACCGTCACGTTTCCAAATACCGCGCGCGCCGAAACGCGGACGACACAGCGGGATCTTCGAATAGTTCGAAGCGACGACGACCGTCGGCACCCGCACCGCTCCGCGAGGAGTGTTCACCACGTGATCCTCTATGCAGATCGGGAGCTTGAGCCAATCATCCCATTTCAGCGGAGAAATGGAATCCTCCCCCCGCACGTCGAGCCCGTGAGCCGCGCCGGAAGCCATCATGCAGAACGCCTCGGCGGGTGTCTTCACGTGAATGGCCTGCCAGTTGCGGTTGAGCACGAGCACGGTGAGTTGGTGGAGGATGGAGTTCATGGAAGAGATCGGAGATCGGAGATCGGAGATCGGAGATCGGAGATCGGAGATCGGAGATCGGAGATCGGAGATAGGGGATCAGGGGATCAGGGATATTGGATGAAGAGAGGGGATCTGAGATCTCCGATCCCCTAT
>JBBECN010000061.1:34586-35947 GCA_040881795.1 Akkermansiaceae bacterium | reverse complement strand
CTCGACGATGAAAATTTCGGCCTCTGAGCAAGTCGCCGCATGGCTTTGCGGCCTCCCTCCGCAGACCAAGCACCGGGTCAGGCTGGCACTCCGCGAACTGACCAAAGGCAAGGGCGACATCAAGGGCTTGCAGGGCCCACTTGAAGGCTTCAACCGGCTTCGTATCGGAGGCTTGCGCATCATTCATCGCCAGATTTCCGGCAATGAAATCCAGCTCGAATACGCCAATACCCGGGATGCCGTCTATGAACTCTATGAGCAAATTCTCGAAAATCGTGGCAAGTAGAGTGATTGTCTGACCCATCAACCTCGCCAAAAACGACTCAAAAATGATGAAGAAGCAAAAAGAACCCAAACCCATGGCGGGTGCTGAAGCCGGTTGGGTAGAGAGCTCGATCCAAGACTTTCTCCAGTTGTCCAACGCGAAGATGGAGTCATCGAAACCCAGCTAACCTACTTGCTTCACCCAGCAAACCCACCCAGCGCTTCAGCCAGGCTCTCAAAACCTATCAAGAATCGATGGTCAAGCGATGCTGGACCTGAGCCAGAACAAACCGCTTCAGACACGCCTAGATACCGAATCTCCCTCCACATCTCAGCGCTACAGGCGGGATGATTTAAATTGACCAAAATTCTGGTCAATTTATATTCATCCCGATGATCACGAAACAAATCAGCGTTTCCGAGTTCAAGGCACACTGCACCCAGGAAATCCGTGCGGTGGAGAATGGAGAAACCATTCTCGAACTCACCCGCCATGGCAAGAAGGTGGCGGTGGTCCGATCTCCGGATGCCGGGGATGCTCCACCTGATCTGGCAAGTTGGATCGGCAGCGGCAAAGGCACGGTGACGTTTGAAGCCAGTTACGTTCCCGACGCTCCCGCATGGGATGCGGATGATTGGGGAAATTGATTGAAATCCAATCCATCATGTCTGCAATCATCTTGCTCGATACTTGCGCTTGGCTGGACGCCTTCGCCGCCCCCGAGCTTCTGAAACCGGCGGTGCGGAAACTTCTGGCTGGCGAGTTTCTGGTGCATGTGTCCGCCATCAGCCTGGTTGAAGTTGCTAGAAAGGAGGCGAAGGGCGAACTGGTCTTCGGCATTGCATTATCCAAATGGTTTCAGTTAGCCCTGCCTGCAAACCGCGTGCGGGTTCTTGAGATTTCTCCCGAAATCGCCATCGACGCGACTCGCCTACCTGATTGGCCTCACAAGGATCCGGGTGACCAGATCATCGTGGCGACAGCCCGCCTTCATGGACTCAAGGTGCTCACCTCCGATTCGAAGATTCTCAAATACCGGCAGGTCGAGAGCATCGCCTCGAGAAGATCATGAATTGTCGGAGATCCCGGTCTCGAT
>JBBECN010000061.1:27410-34486 GCA_040881795.1 Akkermansiaceae bacterium | reverse complement strand
GTGAGCTACCGGGACTCGCAACCCTATCAGGTGACGAGCCGCTTTTTGAAAAACCCGGAAGGGATGGTGGAGAAACTGTTCGCAGATTGATCGTTGGCATCGGCGCATCGCTACCCGGCCGCAGGAACTCGACTTTCTGTCGAGTGGTGCGATTGGGATCCTGCGGAATTTGCACGACGGGCCAGAAGTTGGCGTCACAACTCGGTATCCGGCAGCAGCCGACGCCTTTCATGCCGAATCTGCAACACCGTGACTCGCGCCTCCTTCTCATCGATCACGTAAAGAATCCGCCACGCCGCTGGCGTTTTCCAAGGCGAAAGGTCAGGAGCGCGCCAAGGCGATGATAGCCCGCGATGTTCCGGGAAATCGAAGTGGGCAAGGTTCATGCCTGTGATCCGCGCACAGCCTTCTTCAATCTTGTGTCTTCCAGTCCTATGTCTCCCGTCCACCCTGATTCTCGAATACCACCGCCGCCGCCCGGCGGAATCCAAAAACAAGCTCAGCCTGAAAGATTCTGCCGGATTTACGCATTTTAAAATAGGCCTTGTTTCATTCTCGTCCTCGATATGATTCAATCGGTTCGACATCCACACCCAACTCAAAAACTACCCATGAATTTCCACCCTTTCCGCTCGATTGCTGTTGATCGCCACTTCCCATCTAGCCGCTTGCTCGCCGGTCTGCTCGGACTAGCAACTGCCACCGGACTTTTTGCACAGCCCCCTCTCCCGGCTGGGACGCTCACCACTGCTGCGGACGTAACCTTCATTCACCAGTTTGCCACGGATTTGGATGATGGTGGTGACTTCAGTATGAGCAGCGCCGGGTTCAAGTTTGACCTTGTTCGCAGCCTCGATGAAGGTCGGTCGATTGGTTGGGGCTTGGGCTACACGGCGGATTCCTATTCATTCGGTGGTAGTGCTGGACTTGGAAACCTCGACCCTTGGGACACCATCAACACCCTCGGGCTCAGTGGGTCCTATGCGACACGCTTGGGTGCCGACTGGGATTTGCGCCTCTCACCCTCGATCACGGCCTCCGGGGAGTCCTCCGCATCATTGGGTGATTCACTGACTTATGGAGGAATCTTCGCCTTTATCCGCAAATTCAGCGATACGCTGACGCTGGGTCTCGGAGGTGGAGTTTTCACCGGGCTGGAAGACACCCAAGGCTTTCCGCTGATCGCGGTTCGCTGGGAGTTTGCACCCGGCTGGACCCTCCAGAACCCCCTCCGTCCAGGGCCGGCCGGTCCTGCCGGACTCGAAGTCGCCTACGCCACAGACACGTGGGAATTTGGGGTCGGCGCAGCCTTCCGGCGCTACCGTTTTCTCCTCGCAGATGACAGCGCGGTTCCCGACGGATTCGGCGAATACACCAGCGTTCCACTTTTTATTCGTGCTAGCCGGCCAATCACTTCGAACCTCACGCTCAATCTTTACGGCGGCGTCCTACTCGGTGGATCGATCGATTTGGAAAACTCGAACGGCAACGGTGTGATTGACTCGGATTTTGACCCAGCCCCGATTCTAGCGCTCTCCCTGAGCGGACGGTTTTAGGCGGCGCAGGACTGACTGAACCCAACAGCGAGAGCATCGCCATTGGCGTACCGATCTCTGGGATTGTAATCCAGGTGCCCGTGCAAGTGGGTGATCCCGTAAAAAAGGATGATCCGCTATTTTTCATCGACGACCGCGAAGCAGCGGCGCAAGTGGCAAAAACCAAGGCGCTGGTAAATCAAAGGAATGCTGAATGGGAAAACAACAAAGACCAACTCTCCATCTACGCGGATATCACAAATGCGCGGGCGGTTAGCCAAGATGAACGCAATCAGCGCGGGCGAGCAGTGGAAGTAGCGAAAGCCGTGCTCGATGCGGCCAAATCCGATCTGGATGCCAGCCGCACTCGCTTGAACTTGCATACGGTCCGAGCACCGATTGACGGGGTGGTGATGACCATGAATCTGCGTGTGGGCCAATTCGCACCCGCGGGCGAAACCAACACGCCGCTTCGATCCTGGGGGTAAACCCATTTATGCAGGCCAACAAATGAACATTTACATAGAAGCCGACCCGTTGCCCAAAGTTCTTGCACCCGCAACTCCAGAGGAGTCGTTTAAGTAACAATTCATAGTCGATCAAGCTTGCGTCCGTCGTTGTTGGGCGCGCTTGCGGATCCGGCTCATCACTTCCTTCGCCGGGGCCCTAGGGTTGCCCGCCGCGTAACTTTCCAGCGCCTCACGTAGCCGCAAGTCCATCCGGTATTCCTCCGCCTCCCTCGCCATTTTTTCAAAAGCATCCAGAGAAAGAACCACCGCCGCCGCCTTGCCATTCTGGGTGAGAATTCCCGGCCGGCCGCCCAGAGCCAGCTCCTCGGCGTGCTGCTTCGTGTTGCGTGCGAAGTCAGTCAAACTCACCACGTTCCCTTTTAGCTCAAGATGCGTGGCAGCTTGGTCGCACATAATTCCGTGTGAAACCAGCCCTTTTTTCAGTACTTGCTCATACCGCCAAGAGTTACCTTGCCACCCACGGTTCACCCAGACGCAGGGGATCTGTATCAGGCGCGGACTTCAGAAATGAATCCGCGCCTTTTCATTTTCCCACGCTAGCAGAAAATCCGGCCCAGCGCGGGCGGCTTGTGTCCGGCGGCGGCGTAGAGCAGCGGTCGCAGGGTCTCGATCAGTTTGCGGGCGGACAGGCTGTCACGGCACAGGGCGCGGATCACTTGGACGCCGCCGGTCAAGGGACCATGGCCGAGATAAACGTCGTCGGAATTCAGCGCATCCAATTCCGCCGCAGGCCAATTCGCCGCCGATGTCCCCGCCACATAGACGGATAGATAGTGGGCGGCGGGGAACTTGACTCGCAGCGCTTCCAGGCTGTGATCGTCCGGCTTGAGATGATAACGCTCGCGGGCGATCAAACACCCATCCAGCAAAAGATCGAAGTCCCAACGAAGTTCCTGATAGGCAAAAATCTCACCCATCGCGACGCGCCCCGGCGCGATCCAATCGAAAAACAGAAGGCTTGCCGTCGGGTGAAGGTGAATTTCCGTGCGCTGGGAATATCGCGCCCCGGCATGCGGGATGAACGGCTCAGGGATCCATTCGAGAAATGCGTTTTCCTCGACTCGGAATTTCTGATCGCTCACCGCCGCGCTTCCGGAACGGGTGCGATAAACCCGCGATGAGGATGGCGTGCTGAGCACCAAGTGCGCGCCCGGCGCGACATGGATGTCGGACTCGAGTTTGTCGCCGTCAAAAAATCCTGCGGTGGGATTCACGATGCTCAGCACCAGCCGTCCGGCATCGATGTGGGATTTGCTCAGGTGAATGGGCGCGCGGAAACTTTGATGCGAAATGATGGGGGTGCCGTCCGCACGACATGAGCAACGGAGCTGGAGATGGCCATTGAGGGAATTGCCAGAGATATTCATATCGAAATCGAATGCAAACAGGCGAAATAAATTTCGCGGTCCGTCAGACAAAGAGATACTCATGCTTCAACCAGGCTAACAGGTCATTCTTGCCTTTTTCCGACTTGAGGTCGGCGAATAGGAACGGCCGGCTTCCGCGCTGCATTTTTGCATCGCGCGCCATCACATCCAAGTCCGCGCCGACATATGGCGCGAGCTCGGTTTTGTTGATCAATAACAGATCGCTGGAACGGATCGCCGGGCCGCCTTTGCGCGGGATCTTGTCGCCCTCGGCGACGTCGATGACATAGATATAGGCATCTACCAACTCGGGCGAGAAGGTGGCTGATAGATTGTCACCACCACTTTCGATGAGGATCAATTGCAAATCCGGATGGCGGTTCTCTAAATCGATAACCGCAGCCATGTTCATGCTGGTGTCGTCACGGATGGCGGTGTGTGGGCAGCCGCCGGTTTCCACGCCGGTGACACGGTCCATCGGCAGCACATTTTCACGCAGCAGGAACTCGGCGTCCTCGCGGGTGTAGATGTCATTGGTGATGACGGCGAGCGAGATTTCGTCCTTGAGCCATTGGCAGAGCCGCAGCACGCACATGGTTTTCCCGGAGCCGACCGGGCCACCGATTCCAAGACGGAACGGACGATTGTTAGAGCTAGGAGATGAAGAGTCGGGCATGGGCGCGGGCATGGCGGAGTGAGGCGATTTCGAGAAGTGGATTGAACCAACCGTCGGGCGGTTGGGTGAGGGCGGCGTCGATTTTTTCGCCCAGCTTCGTCAGCGAGCGACGGGCGATCAACTGGCAGGCGGTTTGGCCGATGCGCATGAGTTTCATGGAGGCGGCGGTCAGACCGGCGATGGATTGAAATGCGAACGCGCGCGCTGCCTGGGCGACGGGCACGCCGGAAAGTTCCAGCGCGGTGACCACCAAATGATGGCTGCGGGGGGAAAGCGTGCGGTAGCGCAGAACCCATTCGGAGGGGTCCAACCGCGCTAACAAATCCAACCGTTGCGATCCGATCCGGCGGCTCGCATCCCGCAATTCGGCGGGAATGCGCCAGGCGTCGAGTTCGCGATCGATCGCCAGCATCGATTCCACATCCCGCGCAAGCGCTGCGGCATGCGCGCGGGCGAAGAGCGGGATTTCAAAGGTCAGCAGCGCGGGGAGGATTTGGCGCTCGATGAAATTTTCGAGATCGTCCGCATTTTCAATTACGCCGGATTCAACCAACTCCTCAAGCCCGAACGAATGGGCGTAGGAGCCGGAGGGATAGGCGGTGTCGTTGGCCTGAAGCAGCCAGAGGTGGGGATCGATGGGCATCTTGGATTCGGCGTCCCGGTTTCAGGAATGGGCGACGGCTTTCATGGGAATGAAAAGGACTTCGGGCTCAGAATGCGGCCACGCTTCCCTCAGCAGAAGCTGGGCCATTGCCTCATCATGCAGGACATGAATCCGGTCCGGATGAATCTGCGCGGGGAGGTGCAGGTTGCCAACTTTCCAGGCGACCAGTGCCGCATGATCGGCCGAGTGGTATGGGATTTCGTAAACCCGCTCGAGCAGCTGGCGGACCAAGTAGTCGCAGCCGTTTTGTTGGAAAATGACGCAGCCATCGACGAGGCGGTTTTCGAGGTCGAAGCCGAATTCCACGCCATCCTCGGCGATGCCCCGCCAGCGGCGTTTGAGAAAATTCCGGCGCTCAGCATGAAGCGTGACCTGCTTGTCGGCGGGCAAGTGCGAACTTTCTGCAAGCATGCAGTGAATCAGATGCATTTGGGATGGATGAATTGGGAGGGCTTGAGTGTCCCGCGGTCATGAGCAGATGTCATGCCGAATTGAGTGAGCCTAGACAGCCTGCTGTCGATCGGAATGATCTGCGGGCGGCTGTGACGGGTGAGTTTTCACGATGTTGTTTTCGACCACGGTGAGAAAGCAGCATGCCTACGGTTCCCCAAAGCGGTAGCAAGCTGCAGCAGTCCAGAGACTTCGTAGGGAATCCAACCCGGATGCTCGTTTAATTTCGCCCGAGTCAATGAAAAGCCAGGAGGTTCACACCTTGTTACAGGTGGCCGTTACCGACACCATTTGTTACGAGAGGGCTCAGTTCTCCCATCCGTGAAGAGAATGACCTCAGCGCCGGCGGCGAAGCAAAAGCAGTGATCCTAACAATCCAAGCGCGGCACTTGTCGGTTCAGGGATCACATTTACGAACGCAGCGGAGTCCTTACCCCATGCACCAATTTCCTTCACATACAGGCCGATTCGGAAGTCTCCGGAATTGATGTTGGCCACCAGGCTCTCGTAGGAAGTGTTGGTGAATAAAAAAACCACAAACTCACTCGGATCCAGACCATTTTTCGATGGCGGAAAAACAGCGGTAAATGCGGTGTCCACTTGGAAGTCAATGCTCTTTCCGCCGGGCAGACTCGCACCATCCTTGCTGACAAACGACACTCCGCCACTGGAGGAACTTGCACCGGAAGATTTGCCCAATACACCCGTCCGATCGTCAAAGAAAATCTTCGTAATCGTCGGCCGGGTCGATGTGATACCCGGATCACCGATGATTGAATTGTTATAGATCCCAACCGTCACGCCGCCGTCCACTGAAACAATCAGAGCGTCAATATCGATATAGTCGAGATCGGACACATTTGAAACGTCTTCGGTTTCGAAAGCAGTGAAGGCCAAGGAGGTTTGGCCGCTCGCAAATGACAGACCAAGGAGAGCCACTATTCCGATCGTGATGGACATACGGCCTTTTGAATTTGAAGTTTTCATGTGGGGGGGCGCAGAAGGGAAAGCGCGTGACAAACCATGCATTTATTCATGATTATCCTAAACTTTTATTCAATTAGCTAATTTTGAATATATATTTCTATTGAAATAAAGACTCTCAATAATTACCTGACAGACCTCGTGCATGGGTTCACCGACCCATAAACAAGTCTCTGTTGTTAAGCGAGTTAAGTTTTTATTCAGGTAATTAAAACCCCTTGGGTCCGCGACTGGCCCGCGTCGATATTGCAGTGCCCGCTGAGGCAATTTAATTTAATAATCCTTAATTTCAATAAGCTCAATCATCCAAATATCTCTAAGTATTCTGCAAAACGCGCACCTTCCCCGAAGCGGGGCGAGCAGGTGTGACGGCTCCATGCAGCCTGCTCACACCTTCTACCAGGCGGAGCCGAACGGATTCTCTGCGAAGGCAAACTCGGTAACCGCCCGCCCACCGATCAGGCGCTTTTGGATGATGCGCACGAGCACGGCGGGCGGGCATGGGCGATACCAATAAGGTTCCATCCGGGTTTGGACAATTGGTTTTCGGCGCTATGATGCAGGTGATGCCGCGTTTCCGATCCACTCTTCTCCATCTCACGCTCTTTGCTGCGACGCTCCTAACATTTTCCTGCGTGACCCGTCCGGTCAGTTTCGGGGCTTCACGAACACCCTCTGTGAAGAACCGCCACTCGGTGGCCGGAAACATGAGATTTCGGAGCGATTTTACGAAGCGTCGCCGGTCAACCACGTTACTCGCCAGACGCCGCCGGTTTTCCTCTATCACGGTGGCGCGGACCGCTTGGTACCGCCGGAGCATGCCTGGAAATTCAAAGCGGCGCTGGAGAAAAACCAAGTGCCTCATGAATT
>JBBECN010000061.1:0-27310 GCA_040881795.1 Akkermansiaceae bacterium | reverse complement strand
AGCATGCCTGGAAATTCAAAGCGGCGCTGGAGAAAAACCAAGTGCCTCATGAATTATACTGGATCGAAGGGCGGGATCACATCGAGGCGTTTTTGCTGCCCGGGCGGTCGGTCGATCTAGCGGTGGATTTCCTTGATCGCAAATTCGCGCGGTGAGATTCGCAGTGGACCAACCGGGGGCGTGCGTGGATGCTCGGCGCATGGGAAGTCGTGCAGGATGGATGAAAATTGCGGCAGCGGTGGCGAGCGGACTGATGGTGGCCGGCGTGTTTCCGCCGTTTAATTTCACCCTGTTAGTCTGGGTGGGATTGCTGCCGCTGCTCGCGGCGTTGTGGACCCTTGAAGGCAAACGCGTGGGTTGGAAAGGCTTCGGACTCGGCTACTTGGCGGGCTTGGTGAGCGGCTTGATCCAGTGCAACTGGGTTTCTTCGGTGGCCTGGCTCGGTGCCATCGTGCTGCCGGCGTATCTGGCATTTTATTGGGGCCTGTTCGGGCTTTTCGCCGCCAAATACGTTAATCCGTGGAGGGAGGGCAAACCGGCGAGCATCCTAACAGTAGCCTTCTGTCACGGCGCGGTGTGGGCGGGATTGGAATGGCTGCGCGGCTGGATGTTCACCGGATTCGGCTGGAACGGGCTGGGCGTGGGGCTGCATGACCTGCCATGGCTGGCGCAGGGCGCGGATTTGTTAGGCGTCGTGGGATTGTCGATGGTGGTGGTGTTTTTCCAAGCGGTGGTGGTGCTCGCCGTAAGTCGCAAATCGTGGATGGACGTTGGAATCGCCGCCGCGCTCGTCGGCCTTCTCGCGGTTTACGGGATCGTGCGGATCCGGTTGGAAAACGCCGCGGAGTCGATTCGGCTGAAAACCCTGCTGGTGCAGTTGAACGTCCCGCAGGAAGCGGCGCGGATGTTGTGGACCGACGTGGAAATGCACATGGCGCTCGAGGACGAGACCTTGAATGGACTGCAAACCGCAGCCACGTTTCCCGACTGGGTGATGTGGCCGGAGACCGCCGTCACCGGAAGAATCCTGCGCACAGAGAGCGGCGAATGGGGCACCTGGCAAATCAACCTCGACACCATCGCCCGAGTCCGCGAGGCGGGGCCGTTCCAATTGATTTACGGCGTCAATGAACTGGAAGCGGAGAAGTCCGGTGAGCAACTGGCGCTCAAGGAAAAAGGCCGCGCCTACAATTCCATCGCCGCTATGTCGCCCGCGGATGATCTGCAAACCTACCGCAAGCGCCACTTGGTGATCTTCGGCGAGACGATTCCCTTCGTCGATTCCATCCCATTTTTGAAGCGGATTTACGAGCAACAATCGGGCGCGGAATATGGCGGCTCCTTCACCGCCGGCGAGTCGCTAGGACCGCTGAAAATCCCCGTCGGCGAAATCACGGTCGGCGCGATTCCGACAGTTTGTTTCGAAGATTCGGTGCCGCGGCTGACCCGCAAATTCGTCCGGCCCGGGCCGCAGGTGATCATCAATGTGACCAATGACGGCTGGTTCAAACAATCCGCGGCGGCGGCCCAGCATTTCGAATTCGCGCGCTTCCGGGCTATCGAACTGCGGCGCCCGATGCTGCGCTGCGCGAACAGCGGCGTGAGCGCGGCGATCGATTCCACCGGATCCACCGCGCATCCGGACACCGGAGCGTCGCAAATCCTAACCAATGCGGCGGGCAGCCATTTCACCCGCGGCTCGTTGCTCACGGAACTGAAGATTCCTCTCAAGCCGACATTTTCGCTCTACGCCCAGATCGGCGACCGGGGAATCCTGGGCTTGAGCGGACTTGCGCTGGCGATCTCATTTTACAGGTTGTCCCGGGGAAAAACGCATGCTAGATAGAGGGTTAGAAAAAACCTCAAAACCATGTCCAAAATCATCCCACTCCTCATTGCCGGAACTCTGATTTCCCAAGCATTCGCCCAGAGCCCCGCCCAACAATCCGAGGCTCTTTACAAACAAGGCCAAGCCGCGGAAAATGCCGGAGATCCAACGACCGCCCAGGAACATTACGCCAACGCGCTGCGCACCAATCCCAAAAACGCCAACGCACTCTACAGCCTCGGTCAGTTGAAAATCAACTCGGCGAGCATCGCCGCGAAAGGCCGGGAGGCGAAGTTCGGCTCCGTCATGATTCCCATCTATCAGCTCGATGCCGCGTCCCTCCAGGAAGCGCTCGAAGGCCTCAACATCATCATTGAAAAACAGTCCAAAGAAGAAGTGACCCCGAACTTCGTGATCGAGGATCCTAAAGGTCTTTTCGCTGACCGTAAGATAACCCTCAACCTGAAAAACATGCCAACCCGGGCGGTGATGAAATACATCACCGATCAAACCGGTGCCAAGGTCCGCTACGACGAACATGCCGTCGTCATCGTGCCGAAGTAGAATGAATCGCCTGTAGCGGCGTCTCTATGAGCGTCGATGCCGATGGGTGCGCGAAGCTTCTTCGTTGGCATACCCCTCCACCTCACGGCCGCAGGGCCAGTTTGCGGCGGTCGTAGACGCACCGCTGCAGGGCGAAGGCGCAAGACTGGAGAGCTTCGTGTTTGGACACTGCCGTTCATTCACGCCGGGACAAAGAGCAGTTAGACTTTCCGGCCGAGTGCTGCGGCGGCTTTTCCAAGGGTGGCGACGGTGAGAGATGGGTTTGTGGAGAAGGATGATTTCTTCATCGACCAATCCACCGGCCAAGGGCGCAAGAAGGCGATTCAACTGATTCTTGGTTTGCCACGCAGGTTTCTTAATCGTTTGTTTCTTGCTAACATTGAATCGGGGTGGTTGTTGAATAGCATCCGCAGGGATGATCCTCTGCTCCACCGTTGGAATTCATGATGGCCAGGTGCGACGGAGAAGCTGATGGATTTTTCGAACGTCCACGATCAAATCGAGTTCCTGCAGCTCGCTGAAATGACCATGACGGCGTTGTGTTCGTCGATCACGAGGGGTTCAAGCGCCAGAGCGTGAAGTTGAGGAAGGTTGCAAACGTGACCCAGGCCAGATAGGGCGCGAACAGCCAAGCGGCTGCCTTGTTGACGCGGTGGAAGGTCAACATGGTTAGCAGGATCGCAATCCAAAGCACGGAGATCTCGACCAGCGCCCAGCCCAACTGATGCGCGCCGAAGAAGAGAGGCGTCCACGCCGCATTGAGCGTCAACTGCACGAAATACAACATCAGCGGACGCCGCCATCCGTCGCGCTTCCACACCAGCCACGCCGCAACGGCCATCAGCGTGTAGAGTAAGGTCCACGCCGGACCGAAGATCCATGCCGGCGGATTCCACGAGGGCTTGGTCAGTGCCGCATACCATGCGCCAGGCAGGGAGAACATGCCGGCCAGCGGCGCGCAAAAGGTGATGAGGATGAAACCGACGAAGGCCACGGCACTGCGGAGCGCGGAGGTTGGCTTGTTCATGGGGGATGGTGCTGTGGGATTGATGCAACCAAGTTACCCACCTCAGTCCATTCATTCCACCCATTTCTCAAACTGTCGGCATCCCGCCAAATCCCGCATTGGCCTGATCTCCCGCCACCTTGTGAATGAAACCCACGGCGTGATGCTCTCGCCGGGGAATGCTCTGGCATTTCCGTGATTGGCGATCATATTGGTACAGAAGACGGCGCAAGCGATGCCGTAGCGATATCACCAACTCAAGTGCGACTTCCATGAATGGCGTGAAAAAACAAAACCTGCCGGAGAAAATCTGCCTTCAATGTCAGCGGCCTTTTGTTTGGCGTAAAAAGTGGGCGCGCGATTGGGAAAACGTGCGCTACTGCAGCGATGCTTGCCGGAAAGGAAAGACCACCGCCAAGGGATGACTGCACGATTCCTCATTCATGCCGCGATCCCTTGGTCCTCACTGGGCTGAGTGGAACCATCCAACTCACCATGCCATCCCATTTTAAAACAAGCACCCCACTCGCCGCCAGCGCGGAAACGATGTTCGGATTCCACAGCGATCCGCACAATCTAACGGAAGTCATGCCGCCGACATTGACCTTGGTCAGCCTGAAAACCGAGGGTCCCGCCCAAGAAGGGCGCATGATCGAGTTGCATTGCCGGGATTGGTGGATCATTCCCATGCGCTGGACCTGCCGCTGGAAAACGGTGCAGCCACCCCATTTGCTGGTGGATGAAATCGTGAAAGGTCCATTCCCCGTCTTCATCCACGAGCACCGCTTCGAATCGCTGGGGCCGGACCGCTGCATCATGCATGACACCATCACCTACCAGTGGGGCCGCTCTTGGTGGGGCCGACTTGTTTCCGAAACAGCGGTGAGATTCTATCTAACACTGCTTTTCAAGTATCGCCACCACCGCACCCGGAAATGGGCGCTAACCGCCTGATCGTTGTTTCAAGGCACCTTCCGGCACGAATCAACTCCTGCCGATTCCCGGTGGAAAATCCGTGCGACTTTCCACATGCGCGATCTCTGGATTCGGTCGATGAATAGACCGCGCGTTTGGCGCATCCATCCAAAACTTCCGTATCCATGCAACTCGCCGACACCCATCCTTCCAGTGAAACCCTGCTCGCCATCTGCCTGTTCGCCGCCTTTGCCGATGGCGACAAGTCCGATGATGAGCGCGGGCACATCGAATCGCTCGCCCGCGAACTCGGTGGCGGCGATGTTTCCGCCGTGTCGCGCCGCATCCTGATGGGCCGGTTGTCCGTGGAGAGCGCGTCGGCCGAGTTGAAAACCCGCGACGAGCGCATGCTCGCCTACGAGATGGCGCGCGCCGTCTGCGAGGCCGGCGGATCCATCTCCGCAGACGAACAAGCGTTTCTCACCGACCTCCGCGCCAAGCTCGCCCTCGGCGATGCCGATGCGAAGACCCTCGACGACGAGGTGGACTCCATGGCCCTCGCACCGCTGGAAACCGGAGGACCGGCAAACGCCGCGGCCGACCAGAGCGGCATGATCCTGCGCTACTCGATTCTCAACGGCGCGCTTGAACTGCTGCCTGAAACCCTCGCCACCATGGCCATCCTGCCGCTCCAGATGAAGATGGTGTGGCGTATTGGCAAGTCCCATGGCTTCGAGCTGGACCGCTCCAGCATCAAGGAATTCCTCGCCACCGCCGGCATCGGCATCGGTTCCCAGGTGATCGAAGGCTTCGCCCGCAAACTCATCGGCGGATTTGGCAAAAAGCTGGGCGGCAAGCTCGTCGGCCGCATCGCTAACCAGGCCACCGGTTCCGCATTCTCATTCGCCTCCACCTACGCCATCGGCCAACTTGCCGTGAAATACTACGCCGGCGGCCGCAAGCTCGGCGGATCGGAAATGAAAGCCCTCTACACCCCGTTGGTCAACGAGGCCGGCCAGCTCCACACCAAATATCTCCCGGAAATCCAGCAGCGCGCCCAAACCCTCGACACCACCGCCATTCTCAATCTCGTGCGCGGCAAAGCGGCGGTGTGAAACCTCCGGAATCCACCGCTCCTTGATTTAGAATCCGTCTGCGAGCCTCCAGAAATAGAGATTGAAGAAATCCTTTTTCGGGTTATTTTGGAATCCATGAAAACAACGATTGATATTCCCGAAGCGGCCTTGGCAGATGCCATGCGTTTCACGGGGGCGAAGACGAAGCGGGAGGCGGTGGTGAAGGCCTTGGAGGGTTATAACCGCCAGCAGCGGGTGAATGATCTGATCGCGAGCTTCGGGACTTGGGACATTGCGACCAATGACGAAATCGAAGCGGGCGACATGGAGGAAATCGCCTCCGGCAAACCGAAAATTGGAATTTGGACACTCCAATGACAGGCATCTGTCTCGTGGACAGTTCCGCCTGGGTGGCGGCGGGCAGGCCGGGAGGCGATCCGAAGATCGTGTCGCGGTTGGCGGCCTTGGTCAGCTCAGGCCTGGCGGCGATGACCGAGCCGGTGTGGATGGAGCTCTATCAAGGCATTCGCGGGAAACGTGAAGAGGCTCGCTTGGAATCGACGCGGAGTCTGTGCGTCTGGCTGGAATTCGACGTGGAGTGTTGGCAGGAGGCCGCGAGGATCGCGAGGATTTGCCTGAGATCCGGAGTGAATGTGCCCTTCGGCGATGTGCTGATTTTCGCCTGCGCGAGACGCCACGGGGTGGAACTGCTGGAGCGGGACCGTCATTTCGCGATGATCCGAAAAGTGATGGTAAAATGAGCGCTTACCTGCCATGAAAACCCCCAAACCCAAATTTAACAACGAACGATCCGTCCTTCCATCGGTCATCATGGTGCTGAGCCTGGCGTTGTTGCCGTTTTCCAGCCTGACCCTGGCGGAAGATCCACCAAGCAAACGAGCTTTACTCCCAAAGCGGAGACGATCCTTCTTTCGAATCACTGCTTAAAAAAAGGCGATTCCGTTAGGCGTCAATTCCAAGGGCGGAGTCACGGGTTCAAAAATCTCCATCCATCAAAAGGCGTTAAAACCCCATGTGAAAGGGAATGACCCCATCCCGAAGGACATCGCCATTCACACCCTCGCCAACAGCGACATTCCGCGGAAGGATTTTCCCAAATGGACGCGCTGGTATCAGGAGGACAGCAACACCCAGATCTTCCGCCTCCTCAAGGGTGAATGCAACGTGCGCAACGACCGCAAGGGCGCGCCACGGGTCGAAGCCTTCAGCAGGCTGAAATGGAAACGCGGCGGTGGTTGGCACGAATGGGAGTGCACCTACACCATCATCAAGCCGCCGGGCGCAGCCATCTTCCAAGCGAAAAACCCCACCCTTGATTGGTCGGTCATGATCAATCTATCTGAACAGGGAGACGTGGTCCTCAACCACCGCAGGCATCAGAAGGATGTCACCATCGCAAAAAACATGACTGGCAAAAGCTTCCACCTCAAAGTCCGCGACAACGGCCATGAATACGAAGTGTATCTCAACGGCGAGAAAGTCGGCGAAGGCCACTGCGACAGGCCGACCGGAGAAACCAGCTTCCGCTGGGGCATGTATCGCGGCAGCACCGCCACCCAGGACGCGCTGATCTTCGTCACCGGCGCACGTTTCAAGTAAAACATGGCGCACGGTTCGTAACGTAGAACTGACCTTAAGTGACTGTCTGAAAATCAAAGATTCGTCCGATTCGTCCGATTCGTGGTGCCAAAATCTTTGTGTTTCCCAGCATTCGCTATTCTCAACCGTCCGACTCAAGGACCGCGCTCCAATCTTCAGAATGACCCTAAGTTCCTTATGAAATTAAATACAAATTCCCGAAAAGATTCTTCTAGCCGCATGGATCATGACATTCATGCAGCCAGCTTTGTGAAGAACGAAGCGGCCGTATGCCAAAAACTGGTGATGGACTGCCAACAAGACGGCGGTTAGTTCCCCATTTCCGCCATGGCGGCGCGGATGGCGGCTTGCACGGCCGGGTCGCCGTAGAAGGGACCGGCTCCGGGGCCGCCGGTGGTGTGCGTCCCGAGCAGGGCGAGTCCATCGGGAGCTAACAGAAACGATGGGTTGCCGCTGTCGCCGACCACCAGATTGCGGCGGTAGTTTGAATCGAGTTCGGGAATGTAACCGAAGCGGATGGAGGCTCCGGAAACGGCGTCGATGCGGTGAAGGGAGAGCGTTTTCGTCTGATCGGAGATGATGATGGGCCTGCCGACGGTGGCCTCGCTGGCGCGGGCGAAACGGTAAGGCTTCACGGTGGATGGGAGTGGCAGGTGCAGCTTGGCGACGGCGATGTCTCCGACATTGAGGACCTTGGTGGCGGCGATGAAGCGTTCGTGAGGATTTCCCTGTTTGTCATGAAACATCACGGAGACGTCGGAGGGTCTGATGTAGTGAGCGGCCATCACGACGTAGCCTGGGGCGATGAGGGTGGCGGTGCGTGAGTCGTTCCATGAGACGCCGGTGAGATCGAGCTGGGAGGTCCAGTTGTTCCGCCATTTGGAGTGGGCCTTGGGCTGATAGTATTGGAACAGCGAGCCTTTTTCCGGTTTGGCTGGAAGAAACCCGAGATCGCCCTGTTTGAGCGAAACCGGGGTTCGGGTGGATTGGCCGGCCGGGCCGCAGGCACACAAAAACGCGGTGGCAAAAAGAGGAACGAGCAATTTCATAAGGATGCGGGAGGCTAAATGGTTTCGGCGGTGGTTTCAAGGAACCACCGCCGGATAGCAGGCCCTTGCTTTGTCGGCATTCCGGCGTTTAGGCTGCGCGCATGTCCGCCGATACTGCGACTCAATTTTTTCAAACCGGAAGTGCCGAAAAGCCGTTCAGGCTGCGTGATGGCGGGATTCTGCCGGGGGTCACGCTGGCCTACGAAACCTGGGGTGAGCTGAATGCGGAGCGCTCGAATGCGGTTTTCCTGTTTCACGCGTTGTCCGGTTCCCACCACGCCGTCGGCCACAATCCGGCCATCGAGGGGGTGGGCGAGCTGTGGCAGCCGGAATTGCACGACGGCTGGTGGGAAAACATGATCGGTCCGGGGAAGGCGATCGATACCCACAAGTGTTTTGTCATTTGTGCGAACTATCTGGGCGGCTGCTACGGCAGCACCGGGCCGACTTCCATCAACCCGGCGACCGGAAAACCTTGGGGTTCCAGTTTCCCGGCGGTGACTGCGGCGGATCAGGTGGAGGTTTTCACGCACTTGCTCGATCACTTCGGCATCGAGATGCTGCTCGGGGTGGTCGGCCCCTCGGTGGGCGGGCTGGTAGCACTGACCTTTGCCACGAGATTTGCCGAACGCGTCCGCAACGTCATCATCGTTGCTTCCGGTTTCAAGACGACGGTCCTCAACCGTCTGATTTTGTTTGAGCAAATCCTGGCCATCGAAAATGACCCGCACTTCAACGGCGGCGATTATTACGACGGCCCCGCCCCGCTTTACGGCCTCGCGCTGGCGCGGATGATTTCCCACAAAACTTTCGTCCACCTCGATGCCATCGAGCGGCGGGCGCGGCAGGATGTGGTGCAGCCCGACGATGTGCTGGCGTGGTACCGGGTGCGCGACCAATTTCAAAGTTACATGCTGCACCAGGGGAAAAAGTTCGTCCGCCGCTTCGATGCGAACACCTATCTGCGGATCATCGATCTGTGGTCGCGCTACGACGCGACGCATGAGGGTGATGCGGAAACGCCGGCGGATTTGTTCGAGCGGGCGCGGCTGGCGGGCCAGAAGTGGTTGGTGTTTTCGATCGATTCCGACTTCTGTTTCTATCCGGAAGAGCAGGCGGAGCTGGTCAAGCACCTGGAGGAAGCGAAAGTGGATGTGATGCACATCATCGTTCATTCGGACAAGGGTCACGACTCATTTTTGCTAGAGCCGGACCTTTACACGCCGCATGTCGCGTGGGTGTTAGGCCGCTGACCGATTCAATCAATCTTCTCCTACGGCCGGGGCTTTGAGCCGGTCGATGTTTTCTTTCAGCGGACCTGCGGGCAAAGCGGATTTCCAGGATTCAAACGCGGCGGGATCCTTCATCAGCAGGTTGTAGCCGATATCCGAAACCGACTCCGCCGAGAGCTCGCTGTGGGTTTGGCTGGCCGCCCACTTGGCCGCTTCCAGCGGACCGCTGCGCGACCAAGCGGCTGCCAGCGAGCTCGCGGCGGCGGCGCGTTCGGTGCCCGGTTCGAGTTTTGCAAGCCAGGCAACTCCGGCTTCGGGCGATTGTTGGGCGAAGATCACGGCCAACTCACTGGTGGCGGCGAGGCGCTCGCTTCCGGTGGGTAGATTGGTGAGAAGCCACTGCGAGCTGCCTTCAAGATTCACGGTCGCCCAGTTGGCGAGCGTGTTGGCGAATTGCCCCGGATCCTGGTTGGCGCGGCTCAGATTCAAGCTGGCAGCGACGGCGGCCAGCGGATCGCTCTTGACCCAGCCGGCCAGCGCGGCGCGGCGCAGCGTGGGCGCGAGCTCGCCGATGGCAGGTTCGTTCGTTAGAAATTCCAGCGCGGCGGCCGGTTCGTTGGAGGCCCAGGAGAAAAAGATATTCTCCACCGCGGCATCGCGTTCCAGGGTGGTGGGAAGGGTCAAAAACCAGGCGGCCGCCTCGCGTCCATTTTGTCCGGCCCAGTCTTCGGCGATGGCGATGAGGCTGTTGTTTAAATCGACGCCGCTTTGATTTTTCATCGCCCAATCGGCTGCGGCCTTCGCATCGATCCCGGCGAATTGATTCAAGGCCATGCGGATGACGTCGTTGCGGCGCTCGCTGGCCGGTTGGCCGGCCAGCCAGTCCAAAGCACCTTTGGAATCCTTGCCCACCCATGCTTCGAGGTTTTGCAAAGCGAGGTTGAAACGCCGGAGAGGATTGGATTCCTGATTCAAGGCATCGATCAAGGCCTTCGGATCGACGCTGGCGGCGGACGATCTTTTGGCGGCTTCGGAAGAATTCACCGGGCGGCTGACAGTCGTTTCCGCAGGAATGGACGGGGTGGATCGTGCGGATTCGCGTTTGCCGATGAGGTATCCGCCGCCCCCGCAGATGATGGCGATGGCGAATGCTCCAGCAGTGAGGGCGAGTGGTTTCATGTTAGACGGATGGGGCAGGTGCGACCGTAAACCCGGGCACGAACATGCCGGGATCGGGTGGCCCGGGTCCCGGCACGCACATTGTGAATTGGCTGTATTAGAACAAAACTTTGCGACTGAAGGAAAGATAGTCGCGGGATTTCCAGCCTTTCCGCGTGTATTCAAACAAGTTGAATTCTGGGAATCGGCGTGCGTCTAACGAAATTGCCTTGCCTTCTTTCGCGACATTGCTCCTGGAGCTATCGCCGGCTTGGGGAGATAGAGCCTCGGTCATGAGGATGATGCCACTGGTTGCTCCATAGTAAGGCATGGCCCAAAGCTCGAAGCTCAAGTCGCCAGATTTCGAGGTGGAGCGGTTGGTGAGGAAGTCCATCCGGATGGTGGCGGACTTGTAATAATCGCTTCCCAGCTTGCGGTAGCGCCCGGACTGCGAGGGGCCGCCGCTGCCATAGTATTTCACGGTCTTGCTCAGGGAGTAGGAGCCGTAGCCGTCGAGTCTCACATCGGCTGCCTGGGTTTCGGAGGCGGTGGTGATCAGGGCGACCATGGCGAGTGCGCAGGTGGACAGTTGGGTGATGATCGATTTCATGATGATTGATTTTTTACAAACGGTTTCCCGAATGTAGCTGGTCCGACGGAATTGAAATGGAATTATTCAGGAAAATTTTCAGCTCCTCGAAACTTCCGGATAACGGCGCGACGGATAAGACAGGCCCAGCGAATCGAGCTCGGAGTAAATCCGGCGCAGCCAAACCTTCACCCGCTGGCGGTCGAGGATGCCGAGCAGCTGGTTGCCATCTTCGGACGCGTGGATCGCGGCCCAGAAGCTGGAGTTTGAATGATCAACCTGGCGCATCGAGCCTTCGTGGAGTTTTGGCAATTCGATGATCTTCGCGCCAAGCTCCATCGCCCGGATTTTCTGGGGCGAGGCGTGAAAGGCATTGAAGCGCGCGCCGCGTCCGTGATTGAGCACCACCACGTAGCGGGCCTCGGTTTTGAAATCTTCGAGCAGCCGTCCTAACATCTCCAACGAATCGCGGCCATCGTCGAGGATGTGCCAGCAATTCACCATCACCCCGGCTTCGCGAAAGAGTTCGAGCACGCCGGTATCATCCATCCAGCCGCGCAACGATGAACTGCTTTGCGCGGCGAGATCCACCAGCACTTGCACGCCCACGCCCCTCAATGCCGACTCCGCCAATCGGTCGAGACTTTGAAAATCCTCGAGGCCGACGTGTTCCGCAAAGCCTTCGTAAAAGCGCATGAACGAGCTGTGCGAACGATCCGAGTCGAAACCTTGGAAAGGGATGTTCCGGTCGATACAATATTGGGCGAGCACCCGCGCCATTACGGATTTACCCACCCCACCTTTTTCTCCGCCGATCAAATGCACTTGGTTCATCGGCGCGGGACTTACCAGTTTCGCCCCGCGTGGCAAGGCGGGATATGGGAGGCTCAATAATCGGCCACCGGACTGTTTGCCTGATGTGTCTCGATCTCAGGGACTTCGGCGGCGAGCTTGGCCAGCGAGTCACAGGTTTGGCGCCACTTTTTTTCCGACCAGGTGAGCGGCGGGTGTAGCTTGCGACGGAATCTTTCCAACCGCTCGTGCGCTTCCTCGGTCATCCAATGCGGCAGCTCCGCGATGGCGGTGGCGGCGATTTCCGCGGTGTCGGTGCGGTGGCAAATCAGCGCGAGGTCATTGCCGGCCTCGATGGCGAGTTTCACATCTTGGCCGCGGCCGTAGCGCTGGGTGATCGCGCCCATGTCGAGATCGTCTGTTAGAACGAGATGCCGATCGAACCCGAGTTGGTCGCGGAGGAACCGGCGGATCATGCGTGGCGAGAGCGAGGCGGGGAATTCCGCGTCGATATTGGGAAACTCGACGTGCGCGAGCATGATCGCGTCGAGTTCCGGCATCAGCGCGGTGTAGGGGATGACGTCCTCGCGCAACAATTCCTCCAAGGTCGTCGGTGAGGACGGGAGATCGTGGTGGGGATCCGATTGGGCGCGGCCGCAGGCGGGGAAATGTTTGGCGCAACTGGCCACCGAGCGTTTGCGCAGCCAGCGGTTCCACTGGCCGGCGTGATCGATCACGCGCTGTGGATCGCGGCCCCAGCAGCGACCGCGCAGGGCGTTCTGGATACCGGGAAAATGATCGAGATCGAGCACCGGGGCGAAATCCAGATTGCATCCGATCAGCCGCAGCAGATCCGCGGTGAATGCGCCCGCCTCGGCGATTTTTATCGGGTCGCCAAAAGCCGCCAGTGCGGGGGCTGACGGGGTGGCAGGTGCGATTTCCTTGGTCCGCGTGACTCGGCCGCCTTCTTGATCGATGGCGATAATGGGCGTCTCGGACGAAAGATCGCGCAGGTCGTCGGTGAGTTTCCGGGTTTGCTCCGGAGTTACGATGTTTCTCGTAAATAGGATGTAGCCTGCGGGTTGCAGCTTGCGGAAGAGCGCTGCTTCTTCCGGGCTGAGTTCAGGCCCGGCGATCCCGAGCACGAGTAGTGTGCCATCCATCATCGGCGGAAACAAAGCAGCTGGCGATGGCTTTGTCCATGCCGCGCACCTCCGGATCGTGCTATCCCAGCAAACCCATTTTCGGGTAGTTTGCGCCGAGGATGGGCTTGAGGTCCGGGGCTTTGAGCCAATCGCCGAGCACGGTGCCGTAAACGCTGCGGAAATCGACGGTGTGTTTGATATCGCCTTCGGATAGATCGGTGAGGCTCGGGTGGGTGCCGTGGAGGCCGCCTTTGACGGCGTCACCGGCGAGGAACAGGCAGGATGCCTTGCCGTGGTCAGTGCCGGCGCTGGCGTTTTCGGAAACGCGGCGGCCGAATTCGGAGAAGGTCATGAGTACGACGCTTTTGTCATTTCCCTGCTGCTTGAGATCGGCGAAAAAGGATTTCAAGGCGCTGTCGAGCTGGCCTAACAGGCGATCGTGGGAATTGACTTGCTGGTTGTGGGTGTCGAAGCCGCCATGACTGACGTAGTAAACGCGGGTGGGCATGCCGCCGGCGATCATGCGGGCGACGAGGTTGAGGTTCCGGGCCAGCGGGGTGCCGTCGTAACGGACGCTGGTTTTGTGTTTGGCGGCGAGTTCGAGAATGGTTTTGGAGCTGACTTGGGCGTCGAGGGCGACGCGCTCGAGGAAAGCGAGATTGCCCTCGCCCTTGATGCCGCCGATTTTGCCACCGGCGGGCATGGCGATGGAGCCGCCGTCGGTGGGTCCGTCATCTTCGAGCTCTTCGGGTTTGTTGAGATTGGAAAAGAATTCCTCGGCTTGGACTTTTTCACCGCCGCCGTAGATCCAGCGGTAGAGTTCCGGCGAGTTGAGGCAGACGCCGGGGTTTTTCAAGGCCCCGAAGCTCTCGGGCTGGGTTTTGTTGAAACTGATTCCGACGGTGGGATCCGCGCCGGGGCAGGCGTTGTCAAAATAACGGCCGAGCCAACCGGTGGAGCTGCGGTTGTGGGTGTCCGCGGTTTCCCAAATCGAGGTGGAGACAAAGTGCGAGCGGTTGGGATTCGGATAGCCGACGCCCTGGACGATGCCGAGGTTACCTTCCTTGAACATCGAACCGAGGAACGGCATGGAATTGTTCAGGCCGACGTGATCGTTGAGCTTGATGATTTCATTCTCCTTCTTGGCCAAACGCGGGCGGGCTTTCTGATAGGTATCATCGGCGTAGGGGACGAGGGTGTTGAGGCCGTCGTTGCCGCCGGCGAGTTGGAGGACGATGAGGATGGTGCCGTCCTTGCCGGTGGTGGGCTGGATGGCAAGATCGCGGGCACCTTCGTGGAGCTGACCGAAGGTGCGCTCGACGAACATCGGCACCGTCCAAGTGGCGGAGGCTCCGAGAACGGTGGAGCGCAGGAAATCACGGCGGGTCTTCATGTTGAAATTTGGGATTTGGGATTTGAAATTTGGGATTCCTTCTAGCAGAGCTGATAGTAGGGTGTGCTGAGCATGAGATGGCAGAGCTCGCCGACTTCCTTGTTGGTGAAAATCATGCCTTGTTTGCTGGTGGCGTATTCGACGAAGGAACTGCGGGCTTTGTCCGGGATGGCGTTTTGAAAGAAGCGGAAGACGAGGGAATCAACCAGATCGGCCGGGTTTTCGCGCAACGGCCGCGGGGCGACTTTTTCATAGTCCGGGCCCTTCCAACCGCGCCCCATTTTTTTGGGGCCGGGAGCCATGCCCGGAGTTTTCGCTTGCTGGCCGACCATGCTCGTTTCGGAGGTATTTGTGCCTTTGGTGAGGAAACCGGCCAGATTGTAGCGGGTGAGCAGGGTGTTGGTGTTGATCCAGCCTTGGCCCCAGTCCCAGCCGGCGACGTTTGGCGGCATGAAAAGCACCTGGCCTAACTGTTGTTGGGCGGTGATGGGAAAACCGTTGGGCGGATCGGAAATTTCGAGCTGTTTGAGCAGGGCGACGAGGTATTGCACGGGTGACTTGATCTGGGATCGCATCGCGGCTTCCGAGTAGAATTCACGCGAGAGGAAGATTTCACGGAGCAGCGGGCCGGTTTGAAAATCCGATTTTTGATAGATCGTGGCAAGCGCCTCGATGGCGGATTCGGAAGGCTCCGCGTAAACGAAAAATTCCCAAAGTTTTTTCGCCATGAAGCGGGCGGTTTCCTTTTTCTCGAAGATCAGATTGATGACGTCGCTGCCGTTGAAGGGTCCGGTTTTCCCGAAGACGGTTTTGTCGCCCTCGTCCCATTGGCGCGTGCTGTGGATGACCTCTCCGGTCATGCGGTTGAGCTGATAGCCGGTGAAGGCGCGGGCGGCATCGCGGACGTCCCGCTCGGTGTAGTTGCCCTCGCCAAGGGTGAAAAGTTCCATGACCTCGCGGGCGAAATTTTCGTTGGGTTTGCCCTTCTTCGAGCTCTCGGTATCGAGATAAAGCATCATCGCCGGATCTAACAAAATCGACTGGGTGAGCTCTTTGAAACTGCCGAAGGCGTTTTTTCGAAAGAGTTCGTTTTGGCGGATCATCAGGACCGGCTGTTTCACCTTCTGGACAGAAGTGGCGAAGTGGTCGTGCCAGAAGAGGGTCATTTTTTCGCGCAGCGGCGCGCGGGTTTTGAGCATCCGCCGGAACCACCACGACTGGCCTTCAAGGGCATGGAAGCGGTTTTCCTTTTGCATCTCCTTGATGGCTTCGCGGAGCTTGGCTTGCGCGGCTTCGGCTCCGTCTTGGCGGCGGATTTTTTGGGCGGCGCGGCGTTGTTCGAAGCGCGCTTGAAGGTCCTTCCGCACTTGTTCCTCGCTGGCCCATTCCGGAAGCGGGAAGCCGTCGATTGGTTCGGTGGGTGCGACCAAGAATTCAACGGCGTTTTTGCGGCCGAGGGCGTGGAACGTTTTGATTTCCGAGGGATCGCCGCCGAACCCCGCGCGGTTGAGAAGGTGCGCGGCTTCAAAAACGGTCCAAGGTTTTTCTGCTTGTGGTAGCATGGAGGGAAAAACACTGGCGCGCGCGGGAAGTTGCGCGGGGACCGAACGTGTTTTCCGCGACGCCTGAAGACGCCGGAAGCTTTTCAGTTGCGGCGCGGGCGGGCCTCGCCTTTCCTAGGACGCTATGAATGTATTCACCCGCCGCCACGCCCTCCGCCTCGGTGCCGCCGCTTCGCTGGCTCCGTTTTTCAACGCCCGCGCTCAGGAAAGCGGGGGGAAAACCCTCGGGATCGCTTTGTTGGGCCTCGGCGATTATTCGTCAAAACAACTGGGTCCGGCGCTCAAACTGACGAAAAACGCCCGGCTTACCGGGATCGTCACCGGATCCCCCGAGAAAATCCCGGTTTGGCAGAAGGAATATGGTATCCCTGACAAGAATGTTTATAACTATCAGAATTTCGACTCCATCGCGGACAACAAGGACATCGATATTGTTTACGTCGTCACGCCGACCGGGCTGCACCCCGAGTTCTCGATCCGCGCGGCCAAAGCGGGGAAACACGTGATTTGTGAAAAGCCGATGGCACCGAACGTGGCCGACTGCACCCGGATGATCGATGCGGCGAAGAAGGCGGGTGTGACCTTGCAGATCGGCTACCGGCTGCATTGGGATCCATTCCATCTGCGTTTGATGGAGGCGATGAAAAAGCAGGAGTTCGGCGCATGGAATTCGATCTCGGGAGCGAACGGCGGGATGATGCGGAGTTTCAACGGCTTGAACGCGTGGCGCATCGGCAAGGAGCTTGGTATCGCCGGTGCGCTCTACGATCTCGGTGTTTACACGGTGCAGTCGCAGCTTTATTCGGCGTGCGAACTGCCGCTGCGGGTGACGGCGAAACATTCCACCGCGCGCCCGGAGATCTTCACCGAGGTCCCGGAAACTTACGAGTGGACGCTGGAGTTTTCCGGCGGCCGCAAGGCGGAAGGCATGTCAAGCTACGGCCAATCGGCGAACTACATCCGCATCGAAACGGAAAAAGGCCTGATCGAGCTCGCACCCTCATCCGGCTACAGCGGCCAAAAGGGCAGGACCCCGGACGGTCCGATGGATTTCAAACACGTCCACCAACAGGTCTTGCAGATCGACGGTCAGGTGGCGGCGATCCTCGCCAAAACGCCGAGCTTGGTGCCCGGCGAGATGGGACGCCGCGACATCCAGGTGATCAATGGCATCGTCGAATCCGGGGCCACCGGCAAGGTTTTCGAATTCGGAAAACTCTTCGACGGTTGAAGCTCAGGGAGGGCTCACTTCCATGTATTCATCAACGGCACGGAAGGAGGTCTTGCCTTGCGCGCTGGTGAAAAAGAAGACGTAGCTGCGGAGATTTTTGTCGATGGGCCAACGGCTTGAGCTGATGAGTTTGTCTCCTTGTGACTCGCGAGTGGCGAAGGCGATGTCGTAATAGGCATCGTCCACGGCGCCAGTCGGTCGTGATTTGTTGGTTTCTCCAGGATTGAGGATGAGCGGGGTTTTTCCGAGTTTTCCAAGCACCACTTTTTCGGAACGGTTGACGAAAAACACATCGCCTTCCTTGAACGTGGGATCGTCGGTGCGGACGATGATCGGGGTGTAGCCGGAAGGTTTGGCGGTCACCAGGATGATGGCGAAGGCCTTGCCTGCTTCGGGTAGATTGATGGTGCAGAGTGGAACTTCCTTTTCGGAGGTTTTGAGGACCATGGTCCGTGTGGGAACCAGGATTGGATTGGACAGAAACCGGGTGGGTAAATCGACGGCGGCGGATTTCTCATCTTCGGCAAGTTGCATGAAGACTTTCCCGAGGTCTGCGGGGGCGGCTTCGGCGAGCAGCTTGATTTGAATACCGGTGGTCGATGGCTTGGCAGGTTTTTCTTCTTGCGCGGCGGTGGGTAGCAAAAGAGCGATGAGCCATAGGGAGCGGAGGATCATTGGGGAGCGGTATGGGTTCGAGGGAATGATCAGGCTTCCAGTGGATTGAGCCAGCGGAATGAAACAATGTCAAACCGGCGGCCGAAGGTTTTGTTGAGATTACTGATGGTGGAGTAGGATTTCTCCGGCAGGTCCGCAGGGTCGATGAATTCCGGCGAGCGTTGGATCACGGCCTCGCACCAGGCGCGGGCGATCACTTTGCCGGCAGCGTCGGTTTTTTCACCATAGCCGCGGATTAGAAACGAGTCGGAGCGGGCGGAGAGAATCGGCGCGATGGGAGTGAGGATGTCCGCTTGTTTGACGATGCCGGGGCTGCCGTAAGACAGTGGGCCTTCCTCGGCCTTCGGAAAGGTGAAGCGGCCGGCAGCACCGCCAACGGCGCGTTCTCCGGAGTTGTAGGCCCTGTTGATCTGCACATCGGCGGAGTCGAGCGCGCTCTGAATCGCACCCGCACGGGCGAGGGAGTCGTCGTTGCCGACGCGCCGGTTGATGAAATCAGCGAGGCTGATGAACGGTCCACGTTTGCGGATTTCCTTCACGATGCCGCGGGCGAGTTGGTCGATTTCCGGATCGCTTAAAACGCGGCGGCCGATCCATGACTCGGGACTCTGAGGATCCACCGCACCGGTGCCTTTGGCGATGGAATCGATGGGTGAAAGCAGGCCGGCGACGGGGGTTTCATCCGCCGCGCCGGTCTCCACGGATTCCCTGCCGTTGAGATCGCGGACGACGACCGGGCGGTCTTTTCTCGCACCGAGCAGGCTCTTCCAAGCCTCGACGGACGTGGAATTGACGTTGAACATGCCATCCACGCGAATGAAGGCGGCGACTTCGTCACTGGCGACGGGGGCGGGGACCGACCCTGGTAGCCACCTGTTGATCAATTTTGAGGAATCTTGGCCACGGAGGTCGGCTATGTAGCGGCTCACTGGCAGTTTGGTCGCTGTGGGGTCGGCGGAGAGGAAATCAGTGGCGACGGATTTCTGGCTTCGGGACTTGCTGAAGCTGCCGGTTGTTTGGGGTGTGATTCCAGAGAGGAACCAATCGTCCCAGAGCGATTGGTTTGCGAGGTAGGAATGATCCGCCAGCGGGCGGCCGCCCGGGAGGGTGCCTTGTGTGGTGTTTGCGGGGAGAACGGGGCATGCCATGGAGTTGCCAATGGCATGGCTGATTTGTGGCAGCATCGGTTCACGGGCATTGAGGGTGCCGTAGCCGGGTTTTGGAGTTTGGATGTTAAAGCCATTGGCAAACGAATGCTGGAAGGCGGCCAACGAGACGATCGGTTCGCGTGGAATCGAGTGGGTGGTGACAAAACTGGAGCCGTTGGTGGCATCCATCGCCCCGCCAAAGTAGCCATTGCCGTCGCGGTTGACTTCCAACAGATCGCTGGATTTCCAACTGTCGAGTCCTTGCACGGTGTATTCGTAAGGCAGCATGTCTCGTTCCTCAGGGCTTAGATTGTAGAAATCCACGTGGAGTGCTTTGGGGTTGAAGCGGGACAGGGTGCGGGTGCCGCGCGCGGAACTCAGTTCGGTTTTCGCATTGAAGGAAAGTAACATGAACGGCTGCTTGCTGGTTAAATTTCCGGCAGGGATGGATTTCCCGCTGTTGAGGGTGATGAAAATGTCCTTCAGACTTGAGTTATTGGCGTAAAGTCGTTCAGTCCCTGCTTTGGTGCCTGGGTCGTCCCTTCCGCGCGTGTTGTTTAGCAGCAGACGTTTGTTGCCGAAGTCGTAGTCAATGAACATCCCGCCGATGCCGAGGCTGGGACCAAAATTCTCGCGGTCCTCGCCGATGTAGTATTCGTGGTGGGTGAGCGAGAAATGACGGGTATGAGCCGTGCCATCCGCTTCTATGGTGCGACCGCTCCTTGTGGTGGCACCGGCGGTGAGCTCATTCGGGGCGGACCGGACGTAGGTGATGGTATCGGTGGGGTTGATATCGATGAAATTGTTCGAGCGATCTCGCAAAGGCAACGCGTAGCCGCCGCCATGGTTGAAGCCCTTTCCACCACCGAGACGATGTTTATTAGTGCCACTTCCCTGAGCGATTGTGTTTTTCACTTGTGAGGTTTTGATGACTTCTCCCGGCTTGAATGCCAACGGCTCTAACACGCCTACCTGAAAGCTGAGAAAGTTTGAGTCGCCGTCATTGGCGTTGGAGGCGTTCGAGAGAGATGCTGCCAATGGATAGGTTTTGACCGAGCCATTCCTGCCGATGGTGACGTCGTAGGGAATTTGCCAAAATTTGACGGTGAAGAAAGAACTCGCCGGAACAACGACCGGCAGGTCGAGAGGATTCCAGAAAGTGATGATGGGATCGGCAACGATGTGGAGTCGGTTGACCATCACATTTGCAGCGTTCGGGGTCATACGCGCTTGGAGTGACAGTGCCAGCTGGTAGCTGATGACGACAGGCTGCTTGTAGAAAAAGGCGGTATCGCCTTGGCAAGCCCCAGGGCCATTCGCCAGTTGGAAGTGGGGCGTGCCGCTGCTCATCCTTCCGCCGGTGGTGAAGTTCGACGCGCCGCTTCGCTTCACCTTCGCGCTGGTGTGGAGATTGTAATAGGCCCAAAGCTCTTGGAGATTGATCCCGTTTTCGCCACCGACCTGATAGAGCACATTCCTGTCGATGGCCGCTGCGTTGGTCAGGCTGGGCGCTGCGGAGCGTTCCAATTCCATCGAGAGGTCTTTGCGGAAACCGCCTTTGCGAACGTTGGTGAGCAAGCCGCGATTCTGGGTGGTGAAATCATGGAACAGTCCACGGATGTTTTGCGGGCTGTCCGCCAGCAGAGCCCCGCTCTGCCAGGAGACGACCTTCGAGAGCCGCGCGTCATCCACGGCTAGCTGGGCGAAAGGCTTGTTGGTCCCGGCCAATGCGGATTTGAGGTTGTTGCCAGATGGCACTTGCTGGTCCGCGTGAACATCGCCGATCGCGCTCGGCAGGGCCTTGGAGGGCGCGATCAGGGCTTTGGTTCCCAAGTCGCTGACCCACCACGCGTAGTTGTTTTTGGTGCCGTTGGTTTGGGTTTGGGTGATGAGCGGGACGCGGACGATGGCATCACTGTTCGCGACGCTGTAGGCGGTGACGATTTCAACCGAAGTTTTCGGATCCGTGCCGATGGAGGTTCCGGCGTAGGCTTTGTCCGTCACACGCGCAGGCGGGCCGGAGACAAACCATTGCAAGAACCCGGGTTCGGGCCGCGGTGCTGATGGGACCGCGGCGTCCCAGGATTTGTAGGAGCCGGCCCATTGGCGCTGGGCAGCAGGCGTGGTGGAAACCGAACCATCACCCGACGTGGCCTGATCCGCCGTTGCGGAAATCCGGGTGTCCGGGCCGAGTTGTTTCTGAAGATCACCGATCGCCAGCATCAACGCCAACCGCGCATTTGCCTTGGCGGCTTGCATGGCGTCACCTTGGGAGGTGGAACGCAGGCTGATGGTCGATAGTGAGAGCAAGCCCACCGCGATCACCGTGAGTAAAATCATCAGAGATAGGGTGACGATCAGGGCGAAACCCCGACGGTGGAGGGGGAGCGATAATTTGGATTTCACGATGTTGTGGGTTTTTGGGTTTGGAAATGGTCGAGCTAAGCGGATGCTTCGAGCCAACTAGTTTACAGGAAGAGCACTGAAATGGATATCACCCATTTGGGTGAAGAGGCGGGGGCGGCGGCGTGAGAGGAGAAAAGGTCAATTGTGGGTTTGACGGTTGATTCAAGGCGGGCTTAATCCGGTAGATACAAAGTAAATTTAAAAACGCTAGCTTTATTTGCTCATTAATCAAGCGATGTTCTTTCAAAAATTTGGAGTCAAGACTATCGGCCGATCGGCCAACGGCAAACAAGCCAATCCGCGGGGATTAGCGAACTCTGCCAGAAATGAGGGGTTCTTTGGAAAATTTCCCGGATCTTCCAATGCGAGCGTGCTTGCACCCCATGGAATTGGGCAGCATGTTATTGACGTGTCACGAATTGTAACGGCGTTTTTCGCAGTCGCTCTCGCGCTAGTGCCCCTCGGGTTCTTGCGTGCGGATGATGCTGTCGTGGAGAAGAAAACCGCCAAGGTGGTGGTGATCCCGGTGCGTGCGCAGATCGCGACGCCGGAGCTTTATATCCTCCGCCGCGGCTTGAAGGAGGCCATCGAACAAAAAGTGGACACCATCGTGCTCGACATGGAGACCCCGGGCGGCGCGCTGGACGTGACGTTTGAAATGCTCAAGGCGTTGGAAAAATTTCCGGGGAAAACCGTGACATACATTAACCGCGAGGCGATTTCCGCCGGCGCGCTCATTTCCGCCGGGACGCACGACATCTACTTCGCTCCCGGCGGCGTGATCGGCGCGGCGGCCCCGGTTTTGGCGACGGGCGGCGAAATCGACGAAACGATGCGTGCTAAAATCGTCAGCTACCTCAAGGCCCGCGTCCGCTCGATTTCCGAGGGCAAGGGCTACCGCGGGCAAGTGATTTCCGCGATGATCGACATGGACTACGAGTTTAAAATCGGTGACGAAGTGATCAAACCGAAGGGCGAACTGCTTTCCCTCACCGCCTCGGAAGCCATCAAAACCTACGGCGATCCGCCGCAACCGCTGCTCGGGGCGGGCATCGCGGAGGACATGGACGCCTTGTTGGACAAACTGCACGGCGCGGGCAATTATTCGGTGGTCCGCCTGGAGGTCACTTGGTCTGAAAAACTGGCGCAATATCTCACCAGCGTGACGCCCTTCCTGCTGGCAGCGGGCATGTTGTGTTTGTTCGTCGAATTCAAGACGCCGGGTTTCGGGATTTTCGGGTTCTCGGGGGTTTTGCTGCTGGGCCTGGTTTTTTTCGCCCAATACGCCGCCGGGCTTTCCGGGCATGAACCGGTTTTGTTTTTCATGATCGGGGTGATCCTCGTGATCGTGGATCTGTTTTTCCTGCCGGGAATGATCCTCGCGATGATCGGTGCCGTCATGATTCTGGGGTCGTTGGTGTGGTCGATGGCGGACCTCTGGCCGAGCGAACCACTGACGCTTTCCGGTGGGGTTTTCATCAAACCGCTGGCCAATGTGATGATCGGAATGGTGCTGGCGGTGCTGATGTTTCTTGGGATTTTGAAATTCCTACCTCGTGGCGGCCTATGGGGCGCGATGGTCTTGGAATCCGCTGTCGGCGGCGAGCCGGGCGGACTACGCGCCCTCACCGGTGGCGGGGTGGATGAGCCCAAGGCCAGAACTTTAATCGGCCAAAACGGCATCGCGATGACGTCGTTGTTTCCCAGTGGCCAGGTGGAAATCGCCGGCAGACGCTACGAAGCGCAGCTGACCATGGGTTTCGCCGAAGCCGGCACTCCGGTGGTGGTCACTGGTTTGGGAGAATTCGGCCTAACCGTGGAGGTCCTGTCATGACGTTGATCGTCCTGCTTTTTCTGATCGGCATTCTGCTCATCGCGGTGGAAGTTATCGTCCCGGGTGCGATCCTGGGCACCATCGGCGGGGTGATGATGTTCGCCGGGTGCGTGCTGGCTTATTTCGAATTCGGCAGCGGCGGCGGGACCATCGCGGTGGTCGTTGCATTCTCGATTGCCGGGTTCGCGTTGTTTCTTGAATTCTTCTGGCTCCCCAAAACCAAACTCGGCAAACGGGCCTTCCTCACCAAGGAAATCACCGCCGTCAGCGCCGCCGTCGGAACCGAGGCCCGCGACCTGATCGGAAAATCCGCCGAGGCCCTCACCATGCTCTCACCCACCGGCTACGTCCGTGTGGACGGCCGCCGCTACGAAGCGTTCTGCCAATCCGGCCAAGTGCCGCTCGGTGCCGCGCTCGAAATCGTCGGTGCCGATAACTTCCGACTCATTGTTTCTCCCGCCAAATCTAACTAATACCACCATGATCGACATCTCCACCATTATCCTCATCGTCGTCGCTATCCTCGGATTGCTGATCTTCGGCATCGTGCTTTCATTCTTCAGCGTCTGGCTCCGGGCATGGCTGGCGGGCGCCTACGTCGGCTTCACCGATCTCATCGCAATGCGCCTCCGCCAAGTGCCCTACGGCATGGTGGTCGATGCGCGCATCACCGCGAAGAAAGCCGGCATCGAAATTCCCATCGATGACATCGAGGCCCACTTCCTTGCCGGTGGCAACGTCATCCCGACCATCCAGGCACTCATCGCCGCCCGCAAAGCCGGCATTGAACTCGATTGGAACCGCGCTTGCGCCATTGACCTCGCCACCAAAGGTTCCGGAAAAAGCGTGGTCGAGGCTGTCCGCACATCCGTCGATCCCAAAGTCATCGATTGCCCGAATCCCGCTTCCGGCCGCACCACCATTGACGGCGTCGCAAAGGACGGGATCCAAGTCAAAGTCCGCGCCCGTGTCACCGTCCGCACCAACCTCGACCGCTTCGTCGGCGGTGCCAAAGAAGAAACCATCATCGCCCGCGTCGGCGAGGGCATCGTCACCACCATCGGTTCCGCGGAATCCTACAAAACCGTGCTCGAGTCACCGGACAGCATTTCCAAAGTCGTGCTGCATCGCGGGCTCGACGTCGGCACCGCTTTCGAAATTCTCTCGATCGACATCGCGGACGTTGATGTCGGCGAAAACGTCGGCGCACAACTCCAGGAAGCTCAAGCCGAAGCCAACAAAAACATGGCCCAGGCCCAAGCCGAAATCCGCCGCGCCGCCGCCGTCGCCCTCGAACAGGAAATGGTCGCCCGCGTCGCGGAAATGAAAGCCAAAGTCGTCGAGGCCGAGGCCCAGGTCCCGCTCGCCATTGCCGAAGCTTTCCGCAGCGGCCGCCTCGGCGTGATGGATTACTACAAAATGGAAAACGTCAAATCGGACACCGAGATGCGCAGCAGCATCTCCAAATCCGAGGGCGCCTGAGTCACTCTAACAATCGCTCCCGATGGACTGGATTTCTGACAACTTTCAAATCGTCATCCTTGTGCTGCTGGCCCTCGGGTCCTGGTTCAAGAGTCGGCTCGATGCAAAAAACGCCGAGCGCGAGGAAACCCAGCAGGAAACCGAAACCTTCGATCCCGAAGACTACGAATGGGAGCAGCAACCGGAGCCCACCACTCCGCCTCCGCTGAGCCGTCCTGACGTCCCGCCACCCATGCCGATGGCCGCCTTCGAGTCCGCTCGTGAGGCCGCCGCCACGCTCAAGCACCAGCAGGATCTTGCCGAGCGCCTCCGCCAAATCCGTGAAACCAAGGCCACCACCACCGGTGGGGCCTCGGCCACGCGGGCACGCGTCGCCGCCTCGAAGTCCACCACCAAATCACCCCTCGCCGCCGCCCCCGTCAGCCTGCGGGGCCGTCTTGGGAACAAAGTCGAACTCCGCCGCGCCGTGGTGTTGCGGGAAATTCTCGGTCCACCGGTCAGCCAACGCTGAAGCGTCGCTGAAAAGGAAAACCACCCTGAAAGCAATGCGGACACGCCCGACGACGGGCTGACGTCCCGCAACTGGCTCTTTTCCGTGTGTTCCGGGTATTCCGTGGTGGACCATCTTCCTCTTTTCCCCCCGCCCTGCTCCGCATGCCTGATCAGCGAGCAGTGATCCGCGTGAACCGAAGCCTTGGGGAAATTTGGGATCGCCGCCATACCCGGGAGACCCACCATCTTCCCGCATCCCACCCTTTACAAGCCCGGTGATCCCTGCCACACACCTCCAAATTTAGCCGCACGGCGGCCCTCCCGAACCTGCTCACCACCATGCCCAAAGACACCTCGATCCGCAAAATCCTCGTCATCGGCTCCGGCCCCATCGTCATCGGCCAAGGCTGCGAGTTCGATTACTCCGGCGTCCAAGCGTGCAAGGCGTTGAAAGAAGAGGGTTATGAAGTGATCCTGGTGAACTCGAACCCGGCCACGATCATGACCGATCCGGAGTTCGCACACCGCACTTACATCGAGCCGATCACTCCGGAAGTGGTCGAAAAAATCATCATTCGCGAGAAACCCGACGCCCTGCTCCCCACCCTCGGTGGCCAGACCGCGCTCAACACCTCGATGTCGCTTTTCAAATCCGGCACGCTTGAAAAACACGGCGTTAAAATGATCGGAGCGAAGGCCGCAGCCATCGACATGGGCGAGGACCGCCAGTTGTTCAAAGAGGCGATGATCCGCATCGGCCTCGACATGCCGCGCTCCGGCATCGCCCACACCATGGAAGAGGCGAAAAAAGTCGCCGAAGAAATCGGCACCATGCCCCTCATCATCCGCCCCGCCTTCACCCTCGGCGGCCAGGGCGGCGGCATCGCTTACAACCGCGATGAATTTGAGGAAATCATCACCCGCGGCCTCGATCTCTCACCCGTTTCCGAAGTCCTCATCGACGAATCCCTGCTCGGCTGGAAAGAGTTCGAAATGGAAGTCATGCGCGACTGCGCCGACAACTGCGTGGTCATCTGCTCCATCGAAAACCTCGATCCCATGGGCGTCCACACCGGCGACTCCATCACCGTCGCCCCCATCCAGACGCTCACCGACCGCGAATACCAGATCATGCGCGACGCCTCCTTCGCCGTCATCCGCGAAATCGGCGTCGAGACCGGCGGATCTAACATTCAGTTCGCCACCTGCCCGAAGACCGGCCGGATGATCGTCATCGAGATGAACCCGCGCGTTTCCCGTTCCTCCGCGCTTGCTTCGAAGGCCACCGGTTTCCCAATCGCAAAGATCGCTGCCAAGCTCGCCGTCGGCTACACGCTCGACGAGCTGCCGAATGACATCACCCGCGAAACCCCCGCCTCCTTCGAGCCGACCATTGACTACGTGGTCACCAAAATCCCGCGTTTCACCTTCGAGAAATTCCCGACCGCCAACCCGGTTCTAACCACTTCGATGAAATCCGTCGGCGAGGCGATGTCCATCGGCCGCACCTTCAAGGAGTCCATGCAGAAATGCCTGCGCTCGCTCGAAACCGGCCGCTGGGGCTTCGGCTTCGACAGCAAGGATCCCCAAAACCCCACCAAGGACGAGATCACCCGCAAGCTCCAGATCCCGAACGCCGAGCGCATCTTCTGGCTGCAAACCGCCTTCGTCAACGGCTGGACAATCGAGGAGGTTTTCGACGCCACCCAGATCGATCCCTGGTTCCTCGGCCACCTCAAGCAAATCGCCGACGAAGGCTCAAGGAGCGTGGGCGTCTCGCCCACGAGTCAATCTCCGGCCGAACTCCGCCGCCTCAAAAAACTCGGCTTCTCAGACCGCCAGATCGCCAAGTTTCAAAACACCACTGAGGACGAAATCCGCGCCAAGCGCAAAGCCCACGGCATCATCCCGACCTATCGCCTCGTCGATACCTGCGCCGCCGAGTTCGAAGCTTACACCCCGTATTTCTACTCCACCTACGGCGATGAAAACGAGGCCCGCCAATCAGACAAAAAGAAAATCATCATCCTCGGTGGCGGCCCTAACCGAATCGGCCAGGGCATCGAGTTCGACTACTGCTGCGTCCACGCCGCCTTCGCGCTCAAGGAGCTCG